>DATBFS010000051.1:0-5918 GCA_036558385.1 Solirubrobacterales bacterium
CCGTACGGCTTCGGGGGGCACGCGGGATGCAAGCACGGCGGCCAACCCGGTGGTGAGCGGCACCGACGCGAGCAACCCGATGGACCCCACCAGGGTGGCGACGATCGGCTCGGCGATGTCCTGCGTGTTCACCGCGTCCCCAGTGGTCACCGCGGCGCTGTGGATCACCAGCAGCAGCGGCAGCGAGGCGCCGACGTAGGCGAGGACAAGGGTGTTGATCGTTGCCGAGAGATGGTCCCTGCCGACCACGAAAGCCTCGCGATAGAGCTGTCGGGCGCTGAGGGATGGGTTCGTGCGTCTCAGGGCCATCACGGCGGATGCCTGAGTGACCGCCATGTCGGCGATCACCCCCAATGCCCCGATCACCATGCCCGCGATCACGATTCCCTCGAGTGAGACGTGGACGTTGAAGTTCGAGAGCAGTGTCGAGAGTTCGCTCGTATAGCCGTTGAGGTGAGCGAGATGGACGTAGATCAGGCCCAGCAGCGACGCCACAAAGAGACTCGCTGCGATGCCCAACGCCGCCGCCAGGCTCTGGATGCCTACGCCGCTGGTCAAGGCGAGCATCACGAACATCACGCTCAGCGCGCTGATCAGCGAGACCCAGAACGGCGAGGATCCAGCCAGGATCGCCGGGATCAGGAACTTCACCACGAGGAGCAGGCTTAGCCCGAGACCGACGAGAGCCAAGAGCCCGCGCCATCGCGCCAAGATCAGCACGAGCACCGCAAAGCCGACCGCCAGCCAGAGCATGGAGCCATGGCGGTCGAAGTCGGCGAATTGATATGGCTGCACGCTGCTGGATTCCGCGCCGGCGCGCGACGCGACATGAACCACCCGGATGTCGTCCCCGGCGCTGATCGCAGGCGACGAGGTCGTGGGGCCCATCGTGATCGTCGTGCTCTCACCGTTGTCGGGTCCACCGTCCAGCGTCACCTCGATCTGACGACACTCCTGAGCCACCGGCCCGGGGCAGCGAACGGTCGAGGAGCTCTGAACGGTGGCGGGAAGCGACGCCCCGCCGAACGCCTGCGATGCTCCGGTCGACGATTCAGTTTCGGCCACGCTCGTCAGCCTGGTCTCGCCGGTCGGCCAGAGGGTGATCAGGCCGATGACCGTCGCTGCGAGCAGGAGGCCCACCGCCCCTGCCAGCGCCCGGCCAGCCGCGGTGCTTGTGATCGAAACCGGTTTCGCGCGCCCTCGCTTCGCGCGTCTTCTGGGCCGGTCGAGGTCGGCGAAGGGGTCCTCGTCCCAGTTACCTCTTGGCCACACTTCGTCGACCAGCGAATCATCGCTGGGCCTCCCGACATCCCGTTCCCGCGCCATGCGTGCGCGGTTCGGTGCCCTGGGGCCTAATCCTTCCGGCGCCCCCCTGGAGCGGGGCGGAGGCGGGCCTAGGAACCGCTGCCGCTGAGCGTCCCGGAAGCGAGCACCGCGGCGGTGAACAGCCCAATCGTGATGCAGCGGAGCAGCCGCGGCGTCAACCAGTCGGGCCGCTTGTTAGCTAGCCAGGACCGGGTGCCGGATGCCGCGGCGACCGAGGTCATCGCGGTCATCATGCACTGAACGCACATCGCGGTCGAGCTTACTCCGACCCGAGCTCGCGCTCGAGCCAGCGCAGCGCGATGCCGTGGAGCTCGGCGTCGTGCTGCGCGGACCGATGATGGCCTCCGGGGAGCAGGATCAGCTTGCGCGGCTCGGGCGCACGGTCATACAGCTCCTGCGACCACTCCGAGGGGATCTGATCGTCGCCGCGCGCGTGGATCAGGAGCAGGGGCTTGGGGCCCATCAGCGCGACCGCTTCCCGCAGATCGTGCTCGGAGAGCCAGGCCTCGAGCGATTCCCGGCCGCCGGGGTCGATTCGCATCTCGAGCCGCTCAGCGCGCAGCCCTCGCGCCAGGTGCTCTGCCGCGGACGGGCAGATCGCCACCGCGCCCGCGATCGCCTCCGAGCTGGCGGCGGCCTCGATCGCCATGAAGCCGCCCATGCTCGAGCCACGAACGCACACGCGCCTCGAATCCACGCCTTCCAGCTGGGCGAGGAAGGAGGCCATTGCGACGACGTCGGTGAGGGCGGCGGGGCTCATGCCGTCCTCGGATTCCCCGTGACCTCGCTGGTCGAACGCGACGGCGGCCCAGCCACTCGCCGCGCAGGCGCGGCCGAAGTCGCCGTGGTTCTCCTTGCGCGACCCGGCCCCGTGGACGATCACCATCCCCGGCCAGGGCGGCCGCGACTGTGGCAGCCACAAGAGGTATGGCCGTCCCGCCCGTATGCCGGTGCGGCTCGGTGGGGAGATGGCCCTGCTCATCGCCTTGCGCAACCTATCCGCAGCGCGCGGCGCTCGACCCTTGCCCGTCAGAATGGACGCCGATGGCAGCCACCACCGAACGACCGACGGTCGAGGGCTCGCCCGTCTATCCGGCGGGAAGCCGCGTGAACGAGCGCGGCCATCTCGTCCTGGGCGGCTGCGACGTGGTCGAGCTCGCGGCGGAGTTCGGCACCCCGACCTACTTCTACGTGGAGGACGACATGCGCGCCCGCGCCAGTGCATATCTGGACGCATTCCGGGCGCGTGGCGCCGCCTTCGAGGTCCTGTACGCGAGCAAGGCGGCGCCGATCACGGCGATCTACCGGCTGTTCGCGACCGAGGGGCTCTCGGTGGACGTCGCCTCCGGCGGCGAGCTCCACATGGCGCTTCGGGCCGGCTTCGACCCGGGGCTCGTCTACCTGCACGGGAACAACAAGACTGAGGCCGAGCTTCGCTACGCGATCGAGGCCGGTGTCGGGCACGTCATCCTCGACTCGTTCGCCGAGATCGAGCGTTTGGACGGGATGCTCGAACGCCCCCAGGACGTCCTGATCCGGGTCACGCCCGGGATCCTGCCCTCGACCCACTCCTACGTGCAGACCGGCGGCCTCGATTCGAAGTTCGGGTTCGGTCTGGAGGACGGGCTGGCGGCTCGCGCGATCGCGCACGTGCTCGGGTCTCAGAACCTCCGGCTGGTCGGACTGCACGCGCACATCGGCTCGCAGATCTTCGAGCTCGAGCCCTACGCGGCGGTGATCGAGGCGCTCGCGGCGCTGGTGGACGGCGAGTGGGAATGCCGCATCCTCAACGTCGGTGGGGGGCTCGGCATCGCCTATACCGCGGAGGATGAGCCCCCCTCGATCGACTCCTACGTCGACGTCAAGGTCCGCGGGGTGGAGCGGGTGTTCGACCCCGTCCCGCGGATCCTGATCGAGCCCGGCCGCTCGCTGGTCGGAAACGCGGGAGTGACCGCGTACGAGATCGGCACTGTGAAGGAGATCCCGGGGGTGCGGACATATCTCTCGGTCGATGGCGGGATGTCGGACAACATGCGGCCGATGCTCTACGGCTCCCGGTATGAGGCGATCGTCGCCAACCGCGCGGCGGCGACGCCCGACACGCTGGCCACGGTCGCCGGCATGCACTGCGAGTCGGGCGACATCCTGATCACCGACGCGCTGCTCGCGGCTCCGGGCCCGGGCGACGTCCTGGTGACCCCGGCCACGGGCGCGTACGGGTACGCGATGGCGAGCAACTACAACGGCGTCCCGCGCCCTGCGGTCGTCCTCTGCAAGGAGGGTGACGCGCGGCTGGTCGTGCGGCGCGAGACGTGGGACGACCTGGTGGGCCGCGATGTCGACTGATGCCGCCCGAATCGGCCTCCTCGGGGTGGGGACCGTCGGCTCCGCCTTCCGTGACCTGGTGTCCGAGCGGGCGGAGGCGATCGCCGCCTCGTCGGGCCGGCGGCCAGAGGTCGTCGGGGTGCTCCGCCGAAGCGAGGGCGACTTCGACCGCATCCTCGAGGACTCCGAGATCGTGGTCGAGCTGATCGGCGGGACGGACCCGGCGCGCGACTACGTGCTTCGGGCCCTGCGAGCGGGCCGACACGTCGTAACCGCCAACAAGCAGCTTCTCGCGCAGTTCGGGGACGAGCTCTTCGAGGCGGCCCGCGACGCGGGAGTCCAGCTTCGCTTCGAGGCCGCCGTCGCTGGGGTCGTGCCCGTCATCCGCGTGATCCAGGAGAGCCTCGCCGCGACCGAGATCACGAAGGTGTTCGGGATCGTCAACGGGACGACCAACTTCATCCTCTCGGAGATGGCGAGTACCGGCGCGCCGTACGCCGACGTCCTGCGGCGCGCGCAGGAGCTCGGCTATGCCGAGGCCGACCCGACCGACGACGTCGAGGGAGCTGACGCGGCAGCGAAGATGGCGATTCTCGCCCGCCTGGCCTTCGGGGCGCCGGTGGCGCTCGCCGACGTCGCCTATCAGGGCATCACCGAGATCCAGCCCGACGACCTCGCCTACGCGAAGGAGCTCGGCCTCTCGCTGAAGCTGCTCGGCGTGGCCGAGCGCCGCGACGGGGGGCTGAGCGTCCGCGTCTTCCCGTGCTTCCTCTATCCACACCATCCGCTGGCCCCTGTCGAGGGGCCGTTCAACGCCGTGATGGTGGAGGCGCCGGCGATCACGGAGATCACGATGTCGGGGCCCGGCGCGGGGGGAATCGAAACCGCCTCGGCGGTGCTGGGTGATGTCGTCTCGATCCTCTCCGGCCGCGCCCCGGTGCACGCGGCGCGCGAGCAGCTCGAGATAGTCCGCGACATCAGCTCGTCGTTCTACCTTCACCTCGAGGTGGCCGACCGCCCCGGTGTGCTGGCCAACATCGCGGAGGTCCTCGGCCGCAACCAGGTCTCGGTGCGAAGCGTGGTGCAGCGCGGCCTCGGCGACGATGCCCGCCTGGTGATGGTGATGCACGAGGGGCTCGAGGCGCGCTTCTTCAAGGCGCTCGAGGAGATCGCCACGCTGGACTTCCTCCGCTCCCAGCCCCGTGCGATCCGGGTGATCGAGGAGGAATACGTGTGAGTAACCACCGGCGCCTGCTCCGGAGTAACTCCGCCGACATCCTCCGCTTGAATAACTCCGCCGACATCCTCCGCTTCGCGTCCGGTGTCGGCGGGTTCGGGCGCGTTTCCGACCGGCAGGTCGTAGTCGTCCCTATCGCGACTTCGTCGCTAGCCCCAACGAGGCCTCGCGTTGCCCCAACCACTGATTGAGAGGTATCGGGAGCGGCTGCCGCTCGAGCCCGGGGACCCGGTGGTGACCATGAACGAGGGGTCCACGCCGCTCGTTGAGGCACCCGTGATCTCCGATCGAGTCGGCGCCCGCGTCTATCTCAAGCTCGAGGGGGCCAACCCGACGGGGAGCTTCAAGGATCGCGGGATGACCGTTGCCGTCTCCCGGGCGAAGGGCGCCGGCGCCGAGGCGATGATCTGCGCCTCGACGGGCAACACGGCGGCGAGCTGCGCGGCCTACGCCGCTCGCGCGGGGGTCCGGGGCGCCGTCATCGTCCCGGAGGGGAGGATCGCGATCGGGAAGCTCGCGCAGGCGTTGATGCATGGGGCGCGGGTCGTCGCCCTGCGGGGGAGCTTCGACCAGGCGCTCGAGATCGTCCGCGAGCTGGCCGACAGACATCCCGTCGAGCTGGTCAACTCCGTCAACCCGTACCGAATCGAAGGACAGAAGACGGCCGCGTTCGAGGTCTGCGATGAGCTCGCCGGTCCGCCCGATGCCCTGGCGATCCCGGTCGGCAACGCCGGCAACATCACGGCCTGGTGGCGCGGGTTTCAGGAATACCAGGCGGCGCCCGTTCTGTACGGATTCCAGGCGGAGGGCGCGGCCCCTCTCGTGCTGGGCAAGCCGGTCGCCGAGCCCGAGACGATCGCGTCGGCGATCAGGATCGGCAACCCCGCTCGCTGGGAGGAGGCGATGGACGCGGTCACGGCCTCGCGCGGGAGGATCGCGGCGGTCTCAGACCAGCAGATCCTCGAGGCCTATCACCTGCTCGCCTCGCGCGAAGGGGTCTTCTGCGAGCCGGCGTCGGCCGCGTCGGTTG
>DATBFS010000052.1:0-14059 GCA_036558385.1 Solirubrobacterales bacterium
CCACCGCCAGCCCGCTCGCAACCTCGCCAGCCGACCCCCGGCGCCCCTCCCCTCCTCTACCCAGCCATCGCCGTCCAACCCGGCGCCGGCGTTCCGGCGTCGAAAGCCCAGTGATGGCCTCGTAACCGGGTGGTGCCTCGAGGGTACCTCGGTTGTGATGATTCGCACGATTAGGCGGATCCGGACCCAGGAGGTAGGAACGAAGTGGAGATGGTGAAGCGGTTGGAGCCGGTCGCGCTGTTGCTGGTCATCTGCGGTGCCCTCAACTGGGGCATCGTCGGAGTCACCGACGGCGACACCAACGTGCTCTCGTCGATCTTCGGGAGCGGGACGCTCTTGAACGTCGTCTACGTGATCGTGGGCGTGTCCGGCCTCGTTTTCCTTCCGAGGCTGATGGACGCGTTCCATATCGGACGCGGCCCCCACCCCCGGGGCGCGTAGCGCGAGCCCCCCAAGTGGCCCCCGGTTGGGAGGCCGGTGGCACAGGAGAGCGAGCCGGGCTGAGCCCGGCTCGCTCTTGTACGTTGACGGCGTGCCCGTTCGCACCTCCGAGTTCCGGCTGTCCACGCGGGGCGACTCCGACATCGTCGACATCACGGATCGCGTCCGCGCGGAGGTGGCCGAGTCCGGCGCGACCGAGGGCCAGGCGGCGGCGTTCGTCCGCGGCTCGACGGCCGCGATCACGACGATGGAATACGAGCCGGGTGGGGTGCACGACCTCCAGATGCTGCTCGATCGGCTGATCCCGGCCGACGGCGACTACGAGCACAACCGACTCAACCACGACAGCAACTCACACGCCCACCAGCGCGCCTCGATCGTCGGGGCGTCGGAGGTGGTGCCGATCGAGCGTGGCGGCCTCGCCCTCGGCACCTGGCAGCAGCTGGTGCTGATCGACTTCGACGATCGCCCTCGCGAGCGCACGATCGTCGTCCAGATCGTGAGCTGATCGATCCTGCGAAAGGATTACCTGGGCTGGAGGGTGCTCGCCATCTCGGTGGCGATCGCCCTGGCGCGGGTCGCGCTCTTGTCGTCCGTGCCGGCGATCGCCGCCCGGGTTCGCCATCCTGAGCCGTCGACGAAGGCGTAGTTGACGACGGTGGCGGCGCCGATCCCCGCCTCGTCCGTCAGGTAGCTGAAGAAGACCGTCTCGCGATCACCGAGCTGCCGTGGCTCCTGCGCGAGGAACTTGTATCCAGGCTCCGCGCTTCGCTTCGACAACGCCTTGTCCACCCGCTCCGACGGTGGCGTGGCGGGCTCCTGGACGATCTGCACGTTGCCGTCGCCCTGGGGGCTCACCAGCTCGGTCTTGTAGATCCCCTCCTGGAGCTGGTGCTCCACCTGGTTTGGGGCGGGATCCCACCCCCTCGGCACATCGACCGTGAAGCTCTCGGCGCCGGAGAACGTCTCGAATGCGCCCCCCTTGCTTGAGCCGTTTCCATCTCCGCCACCCCCGAGCTGCGTAACGCCGAGGGCCACCACGCCCGCGAGGATCACCAGGCCCGCGATCCCAGCGACCCATCGGCCCGCTCCGCCGCGGGCCGGCCGGTGGGCACTGGGTCGTGTGGGCGGCGGTGCTTGCTCGGCGGCCACCGTCGAGGCCGACGGCATGGCGCCGGTCGGCGGTGCGCCGGGCTCGGTCGGCGCTCCGAGAGGGGCGGCCGAGCCCACGGTCGCGGCGGTGGGTGCCTCCCGTACCGGCGTGTCCTGAGGCGCCGCGGGCGCGGCCTCGCCGGTCGCGACGGTCCGTTCCGGTTCCCTGATCGCCGCGCCGCTGAGCGCCGCCAGGGCCGCCCGGCCGAGGTCACCCGCCGACGGATACCGCTCCTCCGGATCCTTGGCCAGTGCCCGCGAGACCACCGGGTCCAGCTCAGGAGCGACCCCCGGCGCACAGCTGCTCGGCGCCGGCGCGGCGTCGTTGACGTGCGCGTAGAGCTTCGCTACGTCGGCATCGCGCTCGAAGGGCAGCTTTCCGGTGAGCGCCACGAACATCACGCAGCCGAGCGAGTACACGTCGGACCTCGCGTCCACCTGCTTGCCCTTGATCTGCTCCGGCGATGCGTAGTCGATCGTCCCCACCCAGCGGCCCGTCGCGGTCACCCCGCTGGTGGCGTCCATCTGCTTCGTGAGGCCGAAGTCCGTCAGATAGGCCTGCTCACCGCCGCGGCGCTGCTCCACGATCACGTTGCCGGGCTTGACGTCGCGGTGGACGAGCCCCCGGGCGTGCGCCTCGTCGAGCGCGCCGGATACCTGCTCAACGATCCGGGCCGCCCGGGCGCAGTCGAGCCTGCCCTCGCGTCTCATCAAGGTGGCGAGGTCCTCCCCGTCCACGTAGCGCATCACCAGGTACGGGATCTCGCCCTCCGCAACCCCGGCCTCATAGATCGGGATCGCATTGGGATGCTCGATCGCCGCGGCAAGCCGCGACTCGTGCTCGAAGCGCCGCAGGTAGTCGGGATCGCTGGCCAACTCCGGAGCGATGACCTTGATCGCCACCTTGCGACCGAGCTCTGGCTGCTCGGCGACGTAGACGACCCCCATGCCGCCCCGGCCCAGCACCCCCTCGATGCTGTAACCGGCGAATGTCGACCCGATCTGGATTCCGGCGGCCATGCCTTCGGGCGAGCTTAGAGGCTGCCCGACTCGTCACGACGGCCCAATTGCGCCCGTCAATTCGCCGCCATCCGGTCGGTCGCTACGCCTTCGTCCCCTCGATCCCGAGCGCCTTTCGAACCGGCTCCGCCCCGGGGGCGATCTCCGGCTCCAGGCGAACCAGCAGCTCCCTCCATCCGGGGTTGAGCTCGATGGCCCTGCCCACGAGCTGGGCTCCCAGCTCCACGTTTCCCGTCTGGGCCACCCCCACGCCGCCCCAGAACAGGAGCTCGGGATTGTCCGGCGAGAGCTGGCTCGCCCGCACGAAGCGCTCGCCGGCCTCCTCGTGGCGCCCGGACGCCCCCAGCTTGTCGGCCTCGTTGGCGAGCGAATAAGCCTCGCGCAGGTCCACCAGCCGGGCGAGCTGGTCAAGGGGCTCGGGGTCGTCCTCGACCCGCAGCTCGACGGCCCTCTCCCACGGCTCGCCCTCGGGCTCGACCACGACCAACGCAGCGGACTGGCGCCCTCGCACGTCGCCCCCCTCGTCCTCGGCTGCCCGCAGGGCGGCGAGCAGGCGACGTGCCAGAGGCCCGTCCGAGCTCGAGAACGTCTCCGCCATCGCTCGCCAAACGCGAGACGAGGCCATCATGTTCGCCTGGGCGCTGAACCCCTCGCCCTTGGCGTCGCCGGCGAACGGGATGCACCCCTCCCCCGTGTGAACCGCGACGCGGCCCGCCGAGTCGACCACGGCGACCTGCCGGAATCGAGCCTGGTCGTCCGCGTCGAGGAGGCCTTGGAGCGCCGTGCTGGGCGAGTCCCCTCCCCGCAGGAGCTCGAGCAGCCGCGGCCCGTAAGCCGGCTCGGCGACCGACTGCGTCGCCACTGCGCCCACCCCCGGCTCCGCCCAGGAGACGACCGACCCCACGGAGAACCAGTGGGACTGCACCGCGACCCCGAGCTGGCCGCTGTCGGCGTCCCTCGCGACGATCGAGTATGTGCCGCGTCTCATTCGGGGCCGGGTGGCCTCTCTTGGCTGGGTAGGGAGGCGACTGGCGGGTTTCCTTCGGATAGCGAAGGAAACCCGCCATGAAGGACCTCGGCGAGCATTCTCAAGGGCCGACGGGGACGTTGGAGTGGAGGGCGTCGACCCGGTAGTGGTCGCTGTCGAAGATGAGCGCCAGCCCCACCTTGCTGCCGTTGTACGGGCCGCCCTCCGGCACCGCGGTGGCATCAACGATCGTCCCTTGGCCGCCGGAGTTGATCACTTGGAACGACCTGAGCGACCTCGCGGCGCTGCCCGGCTGCTGAGCCTGGACGCACCCCTGCTTCCCGCCGTACGCGGCACTCAGGTAGTGCTCGGTGACGTACTTCCCACAGGCGTCGGCGGGATCGCTTGACGTGAGAACCGCCTCTACGGCCGTTCGAACAGCGCGGTCGGATCCGAGAGCCTGCGGGAGTCCTTCGGCGGTCGTCCGTGTGGTGGTCGTCGTTGCCGTCGGGGACACCGCGGCAGTCGATGCAATCGTCGAGCTCGATCCAGCGGTCGATCCCCCACCCCCTCCCCCGCACCCAGCCGAAGCCCCGACGACGAGGGCGACCCCGACCGCGGCGATCCGGACCGTTCCCGCCCGGACGCCGACCCGACGCGCTCGCGGATCATCAGCAAGGCCATCTCGAGGTCGCTCAGGCACATGGCGGCTCACCCTACTCCTCCCCCTCACTGCGCCCAAAGTCGATCTCGCGGATCACCCGGGCCGGGATTCCGGCTGCGATCACGCCGCGCGGGAGGCTCTCGGTGACCACCGAGTTGGCGCCGATCACGCAGCGCTCGCCGACCTCTACCCCGCTGGTGACCACGCAGTTGACCCCGAACCAGCAGTTGGACCCGATCCGAACCGGCCCCTTCGAGGAGAAGCCCTGCCAGGTGACCGGGGTGTCCGGGTCCTCGAAGCGATGATCGGCGTCGCCCACGAAGCAACCGTTGGCGAACATCACGTGATCACCGATCTCGACCCGGTCGAGCGCGGCCAGCATCACATTGCGGTTCAGGAAGCAGCCCCTGCCGACCTCGATCCGGGCTTCGGGCGACAGGGTCAGCCAGCAGCCCGGCTCGAGCAGCGTGTCGGCGCCGATCACGAGCCGTCCCTCATCCAGCGCCTCCAGCACCTCTCCCTCGACGGGGAAGCGGATGAATGCCCCGGCCCGCGCCATGTGCCGGTTGATCCGCCAGCGCCGCAGCGGGCGCTGGTTGCGCTCATAGAAGCGCCGCTTCGTCCACCAAACGCGCCAGCCGCCGAGCTCGCCCACGCCCTGAAGCCTCGCAGAGCGGCCCATCGCACGCGAGACCCGAGAAGCTTCGCCCATTCGACGTTATTCGGGTTTCGGCGAGCGGGGGCGCGCTATTCCCCGATGGCCAGCTGTTCGGCCCGGGCGCCTCGCCCGACCAACACATCGCTGACCATCTCCGGGGGGAAGAGCCCGTGACCGACGACACCGGGCGTCGTCTCCAGCCACCCGGCCAGCTCCGCCGGATCGGGGAACGGAGCCCGATAGTCCGCCAGCACCCCTCCGTCCGGGCTCCGCGGCGCCTCGCGCAGCTCGGCGTTGTCCAAGGCGCGCAGGGTCGCCCGCAGGCCGAAAACGGAGAGCTCCAGCGGGACGGGCGGAGTGAGCTTCCCGACCGGCTTACCCGAATCCACGATGACCACGAACCGCTCCGCCGCGGCCGCGACGATCTTCTCGCGGACGTGCGCCCCACCTCCGCCCTTCACGAGCCAGCCGTCCGGTGCCACCTGATCGGCCCCGTCGATCGCGACGTCCAATCGATCGAGGCCATCGAACTCCTCGACGTCGAGCCCGAGCTCCCGCGCGGCGTCCTCGGTCGCCGGCGAGGTGGCGACGCATCGAATCGACAGATTGCGAGCGGCCAACGCGGGAAGCAGGAACGCGACCGTGGAACCGGTCCCCAACCCAAGCGTCATCCCGTCCTCCACCAGTCCCGCAGCGGCCTCCGCGGCGGCCCACTTCTCCCGTTCGACCCTCGACTCCGGCGGCACGGCCTGGAATCTACGCGCTCGTCCAGACCCGCCGCTGCCCGTTTACTAGGATCGCGCGAGATGGCGACGATCGCACAGCCGACGGCCACGGACATCGACACGCTGTGCATCAACACCATCCGAACGCTCTCGATCGACGCCATCCAGAAAGCGAACTCCGGCCATCCCGGAACGCCGATGGCCATGGCGCCGGTCGCCTACACCCTCTGGCAGCGCTTCCTGCGCTTCGACCCCGCGGACCCGATCTGGCCGAACCGGGACCGCTTCGTGCTCTCGGCCGGGCATGCGTCGATGCTGCTGTACTCGCTCCTCCATCTCGCAAAGGTGCAGGCGGTCGACCCGGACTATGAGACGCTCGGCGAGCCCTCGGTCAGCCTCGACGACATCAAGTCGTTCCGCCAGCTCGACTCCCACGCCGCGGGCCACCCCGAGTACCACCTGACCTCGGGGGTCGAGACGACGACCGGCCCCCTCGGCCAGGGCATCGCGACGAGCGTGGGGATGGCGATCGCCGGTCAGTGGCTCCGGGCGCACTACGGAGAGGACCTGTTCGACTTCGACGTCTACGCGATCTGCGGGGACGGGGATCTGATGGAAGGCGTCTCGAGCGAGGCGGGGTCCGTCGCCGGCCACCAGCGCCTCGACAACCTCTGCTGGATCTACGACAACAACCACATCTCGATCGATGGCCACACCGAGATCACGTACAGCGACGACGTCGCCAGCCGCTTCATGGGCTACCACTGGAACGTCACCAGGGTGGGCGACGCGAACGATCTGGAGCTCCTCACTCGGGCCTTCGAGGAGTTCAAGGAGGAGAAGGACCGTCCGACGGTGATCATCGTCGACAGCCACATCGGCTACGGGTCCCCCCACAAGCAGGACACGGCGGAGGCCCACGGGGAGCCGCTCGGCGAGGAGGAGGTGCGCGAGACCAAACGCGCGTACGGGTGGCCGGAGGAGGCGCGGTTCCTGATCCCCGACGGCGTCTATGAGCACTTCGATGCGGGTGTCGGGGAACGGGGGCGCCGCCTGCGCGCGGAGTGGGAACAGCGCCTGGAGGACGCGGGTCCCGCCCGTGCCGCCGAGATCGACCAGATGCAGCGCCGCGAGCTCCCAGAGGACTGGGACGCCGACATCCCCAGCTTCGAGGCGGACGCGGACGGCGTCGCGACCCGCAAGGCGTCCAACCAGGTGCTGAACGCGATCGCGCCCAGAGTCCCCTGGCTCCTCGTCGGCTCGGCGGACCTTACGGGCTCCACGTCAGTCGCCCTCGACGGCGGCGAGGGCGAGTCATTCGAGCCGTCGAATCGAGATGGGCATCAGCTTCACCTCGGGATCCGCGAGCACGAGTCAGCCGCCATCTCGAACGGCCTCTCGCTGTCCAAGCTTCGCCCGGTTTGGTCGACCTACCTGATCTTCTCCGACTACGCCCGCCCCGCGATCCGGCTCTCCGCCCTGATGGAGCTCCCCGTCATCCATTGGTTCACCCACGACTCGATCGGCTTGGGCGAGGACGGGCCCACGCACCAGCCCGTGGAGCAGCTCCCCTCGCTGCGAGCGATGCCGGGACTGAACGTGATCCGCCCGTGCGACGCCAACGAGGTCGCCGAGGCATGGCGGGTGATGATGCGCCAGAAGCATCAGCCGAGCGCCCTCGTCCTCACCCGGCAGAACGTCCCGGTACTCGACCGCTCGAGGTACGCGTCCGCGGGGGGGCTCGCGCGCGGCGGCTACGTGCTCGCCGACTCCGACGGCCAGCCCGAGGTGATCCTCATCGGCACGGGCAGCGAGGTTTCGCTCGCCGTTGACGCCTACGAGGAGCTGAGCTCGGAGGGCGTGAAGGCGCGGGTCGTCAGCCTGCCGTCCTGGTACCTCTTCGACCTCCAGCCCGACGAGTACCGCGAGGCGGTCCTGCCGAAGGCCGTTCAGGCGAGGGTCGCGGTCGAGCAGGCCTCCACGCTCGGCTGGGACCGCTACGTCGGCCCCCAGGGGCGAATCGTCGGCATGCACACCTTCGGCGCGTCCGCGCCGCTGAAGGAGGTGCAGCGGAAGTTCGGGTTCACTCCGGAGCGCGTGGTGGAGGCGGCGCGGGAGCTGCTTCGATGATCCTCACGGGAGCAAGACCATGAAGGCAACTCAGCAACTGCACGAGCTGGGCCAGAGCCTCTGGCTCGACAACATCACCCGCGACATGCTCGGCGACGGCACGCTTCGCCGCTACATCGACGAGCTGTCGATCAGCGGGCTGACTTCTAACCCCACGATCTTCGACAAGGCGATCAGCGGAAGCGACACCTACGACGAGCACATCAGCGAGCTCCAGGCGAAGGGCTTGGAGCCCGAGCAGACGTTCTTCGAGCTGGCGATCGCGGACCTGCGCGACGCGGCAGGCATGTTCGAGCAGATCAACGAACGCACCGACCGGGTCGACGGCTGGGTCTCCCTCGAGGTCTCCCCGCTGCTGGCGGACGACGCGAAGGCGACCATCGAGCAGGTGGCCGAGCTTCACCGGCGGGCCGACTGCAACGTCTTCATCAAGATTCCCGGCACCACCGCCGGACGGGAGGCGATCGAGGAGTCGATCTTCGCCGGGACGCCCGTCAACGTCACCCTCCTTTTCTCCACCGACCAGTACCTCGCCGCGGCCGAGGCCTACATGCGCGGCGTGGAGCGACGGATCGAGGCGGGCCTCGACCCGGCCGTTCCGTCGGTTGCCTCGATCTTCGTCAGCCGTTGGGACGTCGCCGTCGCGGAGGAGGCCTCGGGCGAGCTTCGCAACCGGCTCGGCGTCGCCGTCGCCACCGACTCCTATCGCGCATATCGCGAGCTGCTCGACTCCGAGCGCTGGCAGCGCCTGGCGAACGAGGGCGCCCGGCCCCAGCGGCTTCTGTTCGCCAGCACGGGCACCAAGGACCCCGACGCCTCGGACGTCCTCTACGTCGAGGCGCTCGCGGCACCGTTCACCATCAACACCATGCCCGACAAGACGCTTCTCGCGTTTGCCGAGCACGGCGAAGTCGGGGAGCCGCTGCCCGCCGACGGGGGCGGCGCCGAGAGCCTGCTCGGCGAGTTCGATGACGCGGGCATCGACGTCACGGCGCTTGCCGAACGCCTGCAGCGCGAGGGCGCGGAGGCGTTCGACAAGTCCTGGAAAGAGCTCCTGCAGTCAATCGACGAGAAGAGCCGCAAGCTCGCCGCAGCGGGATGAGCGGGGAGTACCGTTCAGTGACAGCCTGCCGGACGGAGTATCGGCAGGACCGTCTCGACGGGAGGTGTGAAGTTGATCGGTGCACTGCTTTTCGGGCTGGTTGCCGGGTTCATCGGCCGGGCGCTCGTTCCGAACGACGTACTCAAGGACCTGTCGGGACCGAAGTCCTGGCTCGCCTCGATCGTCCTCGGCTTGGTCGGGGCCGCGGTCGGATGGCTCATCTTCACGGCCGGCCTCGGGATCGGCGACACGGACGTCTTCGACTGGGGCGGGATCGTGAGCGCCTTGATCGGCGTGATCATCGTCCTGCTGCTCGCGGGCTTCGTCGTGCGCCGCATGGGCACCGGGGGTCCCGCGACAACCTGAACCCCTCCACCACTCACGCCTTCCGGGCCGCGGCATCGGCGGGCGGCAGAAAGGAGCCTGCCTAGATGCAACTCGGAATGATCGGACTGGGCCGCATGGGCGCCAACATGGTGCGACGACTGATGCGCGACGACCACGAGTGCGTCGTCTTCGACCTCAACGCCGACGCGGTCGCGGAGCTCGCCGGCGAGGGGGCCGTGGGCGCCGAGTCCATGGAGGACCTGGCGGCCAAGCTGAGCCCGCCGCGTTCCGTATGGCTGATGGTGCCCGCGGCGGTGGTCGACAAGACGCTCGACGATCTCATCCCCGTCCTCGACTCCGGCGACGCCGTGGTCGACGGCGGAAACTCCTACTACAGGGACGACATCCGCCGTGCCGCCCGCCTCTCCGAGCACGACCTCGACTACGTCGACGCGGGCACGAGCGGCGGCGTGTGGGGTCTGGATCGCGGCTACTGCCTGATGATCGGCGGCCCGGATGAGGCGGTGGCCCGTCTCGATTCCGTCTTCGCCTCGCTGGCTCCGGGGGTCGAATCCGCCTCCCGGACTCCCGGGCGGGGCGGCGACCCGACGCCCGCGGAGCAGGGCTACCTCCACTGCGGGCCCAACGGCGCGGGCCACTTCGTGAAGATGGTCCACAACGGGATCGAGTACGGCGTGATGGCCGCCTACGCGGAGGGCCTCAACATCCTGCGCAACGCGAATGCGGGCAAGGCCGAGCGCTCCACGGACGCCGAGACCGCTCCGCTCGAGCACCCCGAGTACTACCAGTACGACATCGATCTCCCGGAGGTCACGGAGGTGTGGCGCCGCGGCAGCGTGATCGGCTCCTGGCTCCTTGACCTGACCGCCCAGGCCCTCCAGGAGTCCCCGGAGCTCTCCGAGTTCGCCGGTCGGGTCTCCGACTCCGGCGAGGGGCGGTGGACGTCGATCGCCGCCATCGAGGAGGGCGTTCCGGCCCCGGTCCTGAGCTCGGCCCTGTACTCACGGTTTGCCTCCCGAGGGCTCGACGACTTCGCGGACAAGGTGCTCTCGGCGATGCGCAAGGAGTTCGGGGGCCACGCCGAGAAGGCCGCTCAGTAGTCGATGGCCCGTCTGACGGTGACCGAGACGGCGGCCGAGGCGGCGGCGGCGGCCGCCCAGCGGCTGGCGGACGCGATCGCCGCCGGCAGGCGCGAGGGAAGGACGGTGCACCTCTCGCTCGCGGGTGGGACCACGCCACGCGCCGCCTACGAGCGGCTCGCCGCCCTCCTCGACGACTGGGAGGATGTGGAGCTCTGGCTCGGGGACGAGCGGCTCGTGCCTCCCGACGACCCGGAGTCGAACTACCGGATGCTCGCCGAGAGCCTGCTGGACGGCACCGGCGCCCTCGCCCACCCGGTCCCCACAGAGGGGTCGGCCGAGGAGGCCGCCGAGGCCTATGCAGCCGAGCTCCGGGAGCGGGTTCCCGCCGGGCGCGAGGGGCTGCCCGTGCTCGACTTCGCGCTCTTGGGGCTCGGCGAGGACGGCCACACGGCGTCGTTGTTCCCGAACGCACCGACGCTCGAGGCCCGGGGCGAGGTGTGCGTTGCGGTCCACGACGCCCCGAAGCCGCCTCCCGACCGCGTCAGCCTGACGCTCGACGTCCTCCGGGCGGCTCGCGCGGCCGCGATCCTGGCGGAAGGCGCGGGCAAGGCCCACCCGGTGGCGATGGTGCTCGACGGACCCGACCCGCGGGTGCCGGCGAGCCTGCTGGCGGACGGGCCGATCGAGCTGCTCGTCGACCGCGCTGCCGCGAGCGAGCTGCCGGCGGAGGTGCGGGCGTGATGGCGAGCGGCACGGCGGCGGACGCCCTGGTGTTCTTCGGGGCCACGGGCGACCTCGCCTACAAGCAGGTCTTTCCGGCCCTTCAGGCGATGATCCATCGCGCGCACCTGGACATGCCGATCATCGGCGTGGCGAAGTCCGGGTGGGGCCTGGACGACCTGAAGAAGCGAGCCCACGACAGCCTCTCCGAGCACGGGGGCGTGGACAAGAAGGCGTTCGAGAAGCTGACCTCCCTGCTCTCCTACATCGACGGCGACTACGAGGATCCGGGGACCTTTGACGCCCTCCGGGCCGAGCTGGGCGATGCCAAGCATCCGGTCCACTACCTGGCCATCCCGCCGAGCCTGTTCGGGACCGTGGTCAAGGAGCTGGCGCGGTCGGGATGCGCCGACGGCGCCAAGGTGATGGTCGAGAAGCCCTTTGGCCACGACCTCAAGTCCGCTTTGGCGCTCAACCGGACGCTCGGCGAGGTCTTTCCCGAGCGCTCCATCTTCCGGATCGACCACTACCTGGGCAAGGAGGCGGTGGAGAACCTCCTCTACTTCCGGTTCGCCAACTCCTTTCTGGAGCCGGTGTGGAACCGGGAGCACGTTCGCCGGGTCCAGATCACGATGGCGGAGAGCTTCGGCGTGGCCGGCCGCGGGCGCTTCTATGAGGAGGCGGGAGCGATCCGCGACGTCATCCAGAACCACATGCTCCAGGTCCTGGCCATGCTCACCATGGACGCGCCGGCCGAGCGCGACCCCGAGGCGCTTCGGGACGAGAAGTCCCGGCTGCTGAAGTCGATCAAGCCGCTGACCCCGAAGCAGGTCGTCCGGGGGCAGTTCAAGGGATATCGCGACGAGGACGGGGTCGCCAAGGACTCGACGGTCGAGACCTTCGCGGCGGTCAGGCTCCACGTGGACAGCTGGCGGTGGTCCGGCGTGCCCTTCGTGATCCGCGCCGGCAAGTGCCTGCCGACCACCGCAACCGAGGTCCTGGTGGAGTTCCGCCGCCCACCGCAGATCGTCTTCGACGAGCCCGAGGCGGGGGACCCGAACGCCGTCCGCTTCGCGTTGAGCCCCGACGTCGTGATCGCCCTGCGGGCCAGGGCGAAGGTCCCGGGCGAGGAGCTCGAGGGTGAGGACGTCGAGCTGCTCGCCCACCATCATCATCCGGACGAGATGCCCCCGTACGAGCGCCTGATCGGGGACGCGATGCGCGGCGACCCGACCTTCTTCGCGCGCGAGGACGGGGTGCAGGCCGCCTGGAAGGTGGTCGATCCGATCCTCGACGACGCGACACCGGTGCACCCGTACGACCCGGGTACCTGGGGGCCGAAGGAGGCCGACTCGCTGATCGACGGGGCGGACAGGTGGCACGTCCCCACCGGAACCGCATGAGCGCGCTCAGGAAGCGCGCGGCGTGGGCTGCCCTCGAGCGTCACTTCGCCGAGATCGGCGAGCGCCACCTACGCGACCTGTTCGGCGAGGATCCCGACCGCGGTGAGCGCCTGACCGCCGAGGGCGCCGGCCTCTTCCTGGACTACTCGAAGAACCGGGTCACCGACGAAACGCTCGGCCTGCTGGTCGACCTCGCGGAACAGTCCGACGTGACCGGCAGGCGCGACGCGATGTTCCGGGGCGAGCACATCAACGTCTCAGAGGATCGCGCAGTGCTGCACGTGGCGCTCCGCATGCCCCGTGGCCGCTCCCTCATCGTCGACGGCGCCGACGTCGTGAAGGAGGTCCACGAGGTGCTCGATCGGATGTCGGGCTTCGCGGAGCGGGTTCGAAACGGCGAATGGACGGGGCACACGGGCAGACCGGTCCGCAACGTCGTCAACATCGGGATCGGCGGCTCGGACCTCGGCCCGGTGATGGCGTACGAGGCGCTGCGCCACTACTCCAAGCGCGAGCTCACGTTTCGCTTCGTCTCCAACGTCGATGGGACCGACTTCGCCGAGGCGACCCGCGACCTGGACCCGGCCGAGACGCTCTTCATCGTCTCGTCGAAGACCTTCACCACCCTCGAGACCATGACCAACGCCCACACTGCCCGCGAGTGGGCGCTCGCCGGCCTTGGCTCGGACGAGGCGATCGCGAAGCACTTCGTCGCGGTCTCGACCAACGCCGAGGAGGTGTCCAGCTTCGGCATCGACACCGAGAACATGTTCGGCTTCTGGGAGTGGGTGGGCGGTCGGTACTCGATGGACTCGGCGATCGGGCTCTCCACCATGATCGCCATCGGCCCCGACCGCTTCAGCGAGATGCTCGCCGGCTTCCACTCGCTGGACGAGCACTTCCAAGAGGCTCCTCTGGACCGCAACCTCCCGGTGCTGATGGGGCTGCTGGCCGTGTGGTACGGGGGCTTCTTCGGCGCCCAGACGGCCGGGGTCTTCCCGTACGACCAGTACCTCCATCGTTTCCCCGCCTACCTCCAGCAGCTCACCATGGAGTCGAACGGCAAGCACGTGACGCTCGACGGCGCGCGCGTGGACTACGACACGGGCGCCATCTACTGGGGCGAGCCGGGAACCAACGGCCAGCACTCCTTCTACCAGCTCATCCACCAGGGAACTCGACTGATCCCGTGCGACTTCATCGGCTTCATGCGCTCCCTCAACCCCCTCGGCGAGCATCACGACCTTCTGATCTCCAACGTGTTCGCCCAGACCGAGGCGCTCGCATTCGGCAAGACCGCCGAGGAGGTGCGGGCGGAGGGGACCCCGGACGAGGTCGTCCCCCACCGGGTGATGGAGGGCAACCGCCCCACGAACACGATTCTCGTCGAGCGCCTCACCCCTCGGGCTTTGGGCTCGCTGGTCGCCCTTTACGAGCACAGCGTGTTCACCCAGGGCGTCGTGTGGGGCATCGACTCCTTCGACCAATGGGGGGTGGAGCTCGGGAAGGCGCTCGCGAAGAAAATCGTCCCGGAGCTCCTGGCCGAGCCCGAGCCCCAGCTCGACCACGACAGCTCCACGAACTCGCTGATCCGCCGCTACCGGGCGAGCCGAGCGGCTGGCGACGACTCCCTGCGCGGAAACCTCG
>DATBFS010000053.1:0-1881 GCA_036558385.1 Solirubrobacterales bacterium
GCGGCCGAAGGCCTCGCGTTCCTTCGCGTACTCGAGGGTCTTCTCGAAGACGCGCTGCATCCCGCCCACGGCGCCCAGGGCCATGGTCAGGCGCTCCCACTGGAAGTTGGCCATGATCAGCTTGAAGCCCTCGTTCAGCTCGCCGAGCAGGTTCTCCTCCGGGACCTCGAGGTCGGTGAAGGAGAGCTCGCCGGTGTCCGAGGCGTGCCAGCCCATCTTCGCCAGCTTCGAGACGACCTCGTAGCCAGGCATGTCCCGCTCCAGCACCAGGAAGGAGATGCCGTGGTGCCCTCCCTCCTCGGTCGTCTTGCAGGCGCAGACCAGGAAGTCCGCGCGGACGCCGTTCGTGATGAAGGTCTTTGAGCCGTTGACGACATAGCCGCCGTCCACCTTGCGGGCGGTGGTCCGCAGCGAGGCGACGTCGGAGCCGGCGCCGGGCTCCGTGATGCCGAGCGCGCCGATCAGCTCGCCCTTGATCCCGGGCACGAGCCAGCGCTGTTTCTGTTCCTCGGTGCCGAACTTCCAGATCGGCGGCATCGCGATCTCGCTGTGGGCGCCGAGGCCGGCCGCGACGCCGCCGCTGCCTCCGGAGCGCGAGAGCTCCTCCACCCAGACCGCGTCGTGCACGTAGTCGCCGCCCTGGCCGCCATATTCGGTCTCGTACTTGAGGCCGAGGAAGCCGAGCTCGCCGCAGCGGTTGTAGAGCTCGCGGGGGAACTCGCGAGCTTCCTCCCACTGGTCGACGTGGGGAGCGATCTCGTTGGTGACGAACCGGCGAGCCGACTCGCGCAGCTCCTCGTGCTCCTCGCCGAAGGGCGGGAGCGAAGCGCGCTGACCGCTGTCCTTTATGACGGTGACGGTGGCCTCCAGTCGTCCATGGTCGTGTAGCCGCGATCCGCGTGGTCGAAGCCGAGCAGGTCGCCTTGGGGATTCTTCCCGTCCCCGTGGTGATACGCGCGGACCTCGGCGATCTTGCCGTCGCGGATGCGGAACCACTCGGTGCCCCGATTGAGCCGCTCCTCGCCGGACCTCGGGTCGCGCCAGGTCATCGTCCACTCGATCACGACCTCGTCGCCGGCCTCGACGCCGTGCTCGAGCCACCACTGCCCATCGACCGTCTCGACGCCCCAGTTGGCGTTCTCCGCGATCTCCCGGCCGCGATGCGGGCCGAGGCGGGTGTAGTAGTGGACGGCGTCTTCGGTGAAGTGCGAATCGATCAGATCGACGTCGCCCGTGTTGAGCGCCTCATAGTAGGAGCGGATGTGGTCGAGGTTGCTCACGGAGCCGGTTTATAGCCCGGCGTCGAATTCGGCGCGGCCCGTTCGTCGTCAGGTTGAATGCGGCGATCCGCGCCGCGTCTACTGGGGAGGAAACAAATGAAATTCATGGTGTCCCTGATCACCGATGGAGCCGCGATGGAGGGGTTGACGCCCGAGGAGATGAGCGACTTCGGCCGGAGGATGGGGGAGTACATGGTCGAGATCCGGAGTTCCGGGGCCCTGGTCAACATGGGCCGGCTCGGGTCGGCGGCGGAGGCCCGGACGGTCCGCGCGGCAGGCGAGGGACAGCCGGTGGTCACCGATGGCCCCTTCGCGGAGACCAAGGAGCAGATCGGCGGCTACATGGTCCTGGACTGCGAGGACCTGGACGCTGCCGTCGCCTGGGTTGAGCGGATGCCGGTCCTGGGCGGCGCGCTCGAGGTTCGCCCGATCGCCGAATACGAGGAGGCGGGTTGAGTGCCGGTGTCGTTTCGGGCGCGCGCCGTTCGTCGTCAGGTTGAATGCGGCGAAAGGCGCCGCGACACGCTAGGAGGATCGAGATGAAGTACCTGCTGACCTTCGTCCGCGACCAGGACCAGATGTACGGAGGGAACGACGAGGA
>DATBFS010000054.1:0-27494 GCA_036558385.1 Solirubrobacterales bacterium
GGTGGCGGATGTCGAAACCTTCGTCATCTACCCAGGCCGGCGGCGCGACGCGCAGCGGCGTCGGCGCGAGGCGCTGGCGCGCGCGTGGAAGAGTGCCGAGGCGCATCTCGACGCGCTCTCTGAGGCGATCCACGGTGACGGGCGGCCCGTCGGGACCCGGCTCGGTGATCGCGAGCTTCATCGTGTGCCCGGCGATCGCCTCGGACTCGAGGCGCAGGATCCGGGTGTCCTCGGCGCTGAGCCGGTCCATGCCCCCCGCGTTATCGCAGAAAAGCGCTGCGGGGCGCGGTGCGAAGCACTTGCTAGGAAACGGTGATCTCGCCCTTCATGCCGAGCTGCTTGTGGTTCCCGACCGGGCAGTAGAACTCGTACTTCCCGGGTTTCGAGAGGTCCACGCTGAGGATGCCCTTCTGGCCGGGCGAGAGCTCCGATGGGAGCTCCTGTTCGCCGTTCGGCCCCTCGACCTCGAGGCTGTGAACGGTCTGTCCGTCGTTGGACACGTTGAACGTCACCTGGCCAGCTTTCACCTTCGGGTCCGACGGGTTGAGCTTGAAGTCGGTCTCGCTGATGTCGACGTTCGAACCGCTTCCGCCGGCCTGGGCCGCGGTGGTGGTCGAGCTGGCGGCGGTGCTGCTGGTGTCATCGCTCGAGCCGCCGCAGCCGGCCGCGAACGCGGCGGTTGCCGCGGCAGCCACCACGGCGGTCAGCGCGATCGAGAGTCTGGCTCGCATCGGATTTGCTCCCTCCTCGTTGGTTGCCTAACTGAGCGCGTCGCTGGCGCCGGCCGAGTGGGCCGGCAACGGCGCCACGTAGGTCTTCGAGCCGGCGCGCAGGCCGATCTCGGTTGCGTCGCCCGGGGCGACCCCCGAGCTCAAGCCGGCTTCGTCGCTCTCGCCGTCGTAGACGTAGCGGAAGGAGCCTGCCGTGACCTTGGTTCCGTTGTCGCGGCGCAGCCAGACCGTGCACAGCGTCCCCGGGCGAAAGCCGCGGACCCGCACGTTGACCGTGCTGCCCCATGGCCGGGGCTCGAGGGTGGCCTGCGCCGAGGCCTCCTTGGGGAGCGCGCGGAAGGCCACCGTCTCCGAGGGAGCGCTCGAGGGACCCCCGACCACCGCGATCAGCAGCGCCGCCGTGGCCGCCGCGGCGACCGCGCCCAGCCCCAGCCCCAGCCTCACGTGCCTGCGGCGCGCGGCACGACGCTCGGCCGCGATCCGCCGGGCGATGCGGTCGCCGAGGTACGCGGGCGGGGCGGGGGCCGGGGTGAGTCGCTCGGGGTCGGCTCGGGAGAGCATGGCGGCCACCGGCGCGAGTGCGGTGGCCTCGGCACGACAGGCGGGGCATCCGTCGAGGTGTGCCTCGGTGGCGCTCCGCTCGTCGCCGTCGAGTTGCCCGAGCACGAGAGCGCCGATCCGCTCCCGCCAGATGCGGCAGTCGTCAGTCCTCATAGCCCATCTCCTCGAGCGCATTTCGGAGCGCCCTCAGGCCGTAGTAGACGCGGCTCTTGATCGTGCCCTCGGGCACGCCGAGCTCGGCGGCTACCTCCGCGTAGGGGCGGCCTCGCAGATAGGTTTCGACCAGGACCCGACGATGCTGCTCTCCGATTCGTCGGAGCGCCTCCTCCACCTGCCAGTTGAGCAGGACTTCCTCGAAGGGCTCGTGGCCCACGTCCGGCATCTCGCCGCCGACCGTGGGCCGCGTTGCACGCGCACGGCCGATGTCGATGATCACGTTGCGGAGGATCGCGAACAGCCAGGTGCGCAGGGAGCCGAGCTCCGGGTCGAAGCGGTCCGCCGCCCGCCAGGCCCGCAGAAAGGTGTCCTGGACCGCCTCCTCGGCGAGCCCTGGATCCTCGAGCGACCGCATGGCGAAGCCGTAGAGCTCTCCGGAGTGGGCGGCATACGCCTCGCGCACCCCGGAGTCGCGGGTCAGGAACGCCTCAGCCATGGCGCGGGTCTCCCGCTAGCGCTCTCATCGTGCAGGTAATACTCCCCCTGGACGCAGGGAGTTCAACCGCCTCCAGCACTGTGACGCTTGTCCGCTTCGAGTCGGAGCGGCCTGGCGGACGCCTCCGCGTGTCCGCCGGGAATTGAACGACCACGACGGCCCCGGGGCGAACCCGAGGCCGACGCCGCCGCTAGCCGGTTTCCTGAGCGGGGACCGTTCTAGAGCTTGCCGATCTTGAAGATCTTCGTGCCGCAGTCCGGGCACGTGCCCTGGATCGCCGGGCGACCGTTCTTCATGGTCACCTGCTGGGGATCCTTGATCTCCACCTTCTTGCGTTCCTTCACGCAGTAACCGGTTGGCATCTGAGGGTCTCCTTTCAGGAACCTCGTGTGTTCGGTGCGCCGCCGAGGGCTCGACACTCGTGCCTAGCCAGGCGACGTTCGAGCGACGGTAGACGAATGGTCGGACGCCTGCACGCACACATAGTGCGCATCGTCACGACCGGCGGTGCCTATGGGCCCGTGCCCCCGGTGTCCCCGCCCGCGCTCCCGCCGCCCGTCCCGGTGCCCGTTGCGCTGCCGCCGAACCCCGTGCCCGCGGTCCCGGTCCCTGCCCCGAGGCTGCCCGTGCCCGAGGTCCCGGTGCCGCCGGATACCTGGCTGCGGAGCTCCTTGATGTCGTCCTGGATGACCTGCAGCTCGCGCTTCGACGTGGTCTGGTCCGTTGTGAGCTGGCCCACCTTCGTCTCCAGGTCGGTGAGGCGCTGGTCGAGGGACCGAACGCTCGAGTGGGCGGCCGCGGTGGCGGACTGCTCGACGCCCGAGAGCTGCTCGCTGAGGTCGTTCACATCGTCCTTGGTGGCGGCATCCTGCCTCAGCGAAAGGGTCAGGAAGAGCGCGACGCCGGCCGCGGCGAGCGCGAGCAGCGCGAGCGCGCCGCCGATGTAGGTGCGCACGCCCAGCTTGCGGTCGAGGTCCGCGAGCCAAGCCCGGAGCCCGGCCATCTGCTCCTGCGGATCGGCGCCGGGCTTCGAGGCATCCGCGGTCCCAGCGGCGCCCTTCGGCGCGGTCACCCCCGTCCCCGACGTCGGGGCGCCGGGGTGTGCCGCGGCCGCCGCCGGAGCCTGGCTGGTCGCGGGAGTCCGCTGGGAGGTCGCGGGAGTCCGCTGGGAGGCCGCGGGCTGAGTCGCCTCGCCTCCCGCCGGCGGCTGAGTTGCGACACCCGATCCGCCGGGAGCTTGCGGCTGCTCGGTGCGAGGCCTTCGAAAGCGAATCCGTGGGCGGCCGGCCATGCCTATGCGCCCGGTCGCGACTGGGCCACCTCGCCGCCCGGCGGGTCGAGCGCCAAGCCGTCCGCGGCCCAGGCCTCCAGCCCGCCCTCCAGGTTGTAGGCGTCCCACCCGGCCTGCCTGAAGGCGGCGGCCGCCAGGGCGGAGCGGCTCCCCGAGCGGCAGTAGAAGACGACCGGCCGATCCCTGGGAATCGACTCAGCCTCTCCCTGCAGGTCGTTGACCTCGAGGTGCCGGGCGCCGGCGATCCTGCCCGCGTCCCACTCGTCGAGGCGGCGGACGTCGATCGCCTCGGCGCCCGCCTCGATGAGCTCCGCGGCGCGGGAGGGCTCGACCCCGGTTTCGGTCGCCGTGTCTTGGGCCACGACGTCAGCTTAGTGCTCCGTGACGGGTGGCTGCGCGTCCCCGCCCGCGGCTCCTATGCTCTGCGGTCTCGGTTCCGAAACTCCAAGGAGGCCCCATGCCCGAAGCAGTGATCGTCGACGCCGTTCGCACCCCGATCGGCCGCGCTTTCAAGGGATCGCTCGCCCAGCAGCGCCCCGACGAGATGGGCGCCTTCATCGTCGATCAGCTGCTCGAGCGCAACCCCGACGTCGATCCGGCCTCGATCGAGGACGTGTTCTGCGGCTGCGGGATGCCGCAGGGCCTCCAGGCCTTCAACATCGGGCGAATCATCTCGCTGCTCTCCGAGAAGCTCCCCCAGACCGTGAACGGCGTCACGATCTCGCGCTACTGCTCTTCCAGCCTCGACGCGATTCGCCACGCCGGCAACGCGATCAAGGCCGGCGAGGGCGACGCATACATTGCCGCCGGCGTCGAGTGGGTGAGCCGCTACAACGAGCGCACCGAGCCCGCCGGGATCCCCGACCGCAACCCCGACCTGATCGGCGAGAACGGCCAGCCGAACGCCTACATCGACATGGGGATCACGGCGGTCAACGTGGCCAAGCGCTACGAGGTGAGCCGCCCGGAGATGGACAAGTTCGCTCAGCGCTCGCAGGAGCTCGCGGTCGGCTCGCAGGAGTCGGGGTTCTTCGACCGCGAGATCGCTCCCGTGACGCTCGACGACGGCACCGAGGTGGCCAAGGACGACGGTCCGAGGGCGAGTTCAACGCTCGAGAAGCTCGCCGAGCTGCCCGAGGCGTTCGAGGGAGGCGGCGGGGTCACCGCCGGCAACTCCTGCCCGCTCAACGATGGCGCGGCCGCCGTCCTCCTGATGTCCGATGCCAAGGCCAAGGAGCTCGGGCTGACCCCGCGGGCAAGGATCGTCACCGCGGCGACCTACGGGAATGAGCCCGAGTACATGGGCGTGGCGCCGATCGGCGCGATCAAGAAGGTGCTCGAGCGCGCGGGCATGAAGATCGACGACATCGACGTCGTCGAGCTCAACGAGGCCTTCGCTGCCCAGGTGATCCCGATCATGGCCGAGTGCGACATCCCGCTCGACAAGCTCAACACGCACGGTGGGGCGATCGCCCTCGGCCATCCGTTCGGCATGACGGGCGCCAGGATCATGACCACGCTGCTGAACGTGATGGAGACGGACGACCATCAGGTCGGCCTGGAGACGATGTGCGTCGCCGGCGGACAGGGCAAGGCGATGGTCGTGGAGCGGATGGGGTAGCCCCAAGCGCCGGCAAATCGGCCGGGCAAGGGGAGGCTCGGTAGGGGGGAGCGGCATGCCCCTCTGCCTTACCCAGCCGGATCGGCGCAGCGCGCCCTATCCCGCCGCCTCGGCCTTGCGCAGCCCCCGGAGCGCGAAGATCGACAGCAGGGCGGCGAGCCCGGCGCCGCACGCGAACGCGAGCAGGACGTGGAACGGGCCCCCCGCCATCAGGCTACGGCCGGCCTCGATGATCGCCGTGAACGGGTTCACCTGGCTCACCGAGGCGATCCAGCCCTGCAGCAGCCCACGCGGCACGTACACCGGCGCCGTCATCAGGATCATGAACAGCGGCAGCTGCATCGCCGGAGCCGCCTGAAGCGTCCGAAGCCGGGTCATCATCCCGGCGGCGAACAGGAACGCGGCGATGAACACCACCACGGCGAGCGCGAGCAGGCCCAAGAGATCGACCCCGTCGCCGCCGATCTTCATCCCCGTGGCGAGGGCCACCGCGAAGACGACCGCCCAGACCAACGCCGCCCGGACGATCGCCGCGACGCCGAACCCGGCGATCACCGCGGAGCGGTCACCGGCGGCCAGGAATAGTCGGCGTGTGAAGCCAGAATCGAAGTCGGCGCCGATCGAGAAGCCGATGAAGACGCCGCCGAAGGCCGCCGATTGGAGCAGCACGAAGACGAACTGGAAGGCGTCGTAGTTGTAGTAGCTGAAGCCCGGGAGCTCGCCGACGGATGACAGGCCGCCGGCGAACGCCATGTAGAAGAACAGCGGGAAGACGAGGGGCGGCAGGAGCAGGGCGGGCGCGCGCACGACCATGTGGAGGTTGCGCCAGGCCACCGTCCGGACGACCGACAGGTAGCGGGATCGCCGGCTCACGTGCGCACCATCCTCTCGCGCAGGGCGAGGGTCGCCCCCACGAGCGCGACCACGAAGATCGCCGCCGCGGCGCCGAAGCCGAGCGCCAGCGCCTCGGCGTCCCACCCGGTGATGATCAGGCTGCGGAGCCCCTCGATCAAATAGCTCACCGGGTTGATCGTCGCCACGGTCCGGTACCACTCGTGAGCGATCAGGTCGCGCGGCATCGTGGCCGAGCTGAGGAACAGGAGGATGAACATCAGCGGGAAGAGCCCCTGGACGGCCTCGCTGGACCCCGTGCGCAGCGCCGCGAACAGCCCGATCGCACCGAAGGCCGCGGCGATCAGCAGGGAGAGCGCGAACAGGACCGGTACCCCCAGCGGCCCGGCCGCGATGCTGGCGCCAGCGGCGAGCCCGGCGGCGAGGAACGCCACCGCCTGAAGCGTTCCGATCAGCAGCACGCCCGTGAGCTGTCCGACCAGGAGGGAGGGGCCGCTCATCGGGGTGAGCGAGAGCCGATTGAAGAACCCCGTGTCGATGTCCTGCGCGACGTTCGTCCCCGCCGTGTTGGTGGAGAAGATCGCCCCCTGCATGAAGGGAAAGGCGAGCGCGAACGCCAAATACGAGGTCGTTGGGAAGCCCGGGATGTCGGTCGCCGCGCCGAGCCCGGACGAGTTGATCGCCAAGAGGAACAAGGGGAAGACGAGGGGAGGCACGATGACGATCGGCTGGCGCATCGTGCGGATCACCGAGCGCCACGCCAGGTAGCGAGCCTGCTGGGGAAACGCCGCGCTGACCGTCACGTCGGACATCGGCTCGCCTAAGCCGGGACCGCCGCGGACCGGTGCTCGCCGGTGTCCTCCTCGGCGGCGACGTCGTCGCCGGCGCCCTCGAGCGAGCGCCCCGTCTTGGCCAGGAAGACGTCGTCCAGGCTGGGGGCGTGGAGCTTCAGGTCCGCGACCTTGATCCCCTCGCCGTCGAGCCCCCGGATCACGTCGGCGAGCTCCTCCGTGCCGTCGGCGAGTCGCACCGCCGCCGCGCCACGGGTGGCCGGAAGCGGGGCGCCGAAGCGCGAGAGCACCGCCTCGAGGCGCTCGACCTGGTTTTCGTCGGCGGGGACCGCTTCGACCGTCGGCCGGCCGATCTCGGCCTTCAGCTCCGCCGGCGTGCCCTCCGCCACGATCCGCCCCCGGTCGATGATGCCGAGCCGATCGGCGAGCGAGTCCGCCTCCTCCAGGTACTGCGTGGTGAGGAACACCGTGACCCCGTCGTCGCGTGCGAGGCGGGCGACCTCGTCCCACAGAGCCGCCCGGCTCTGCACGTCGAGCCCGGTCGTCGGCTCGTCCAGGAACAGGATCCTCGGGCGGTGGACCAGGGCGAGGGCGAGATCGAGACGGCGCTTCATACCGCCCGAGTAACCGCCGACCCTTCGGTCGGCCGCCTCCGCGAGGCCAACGCGCTCCAGGAGCTCGTCGCCCTGAGCGGATATCTCGGCCTTCGAGAGGCCGTGGAGCCCGCCCTGAAGGCGCATGTGCTCCCGCCCGGACAAGAGCAGGTCGAGCGCCGCCTCCTGGAGGGCGACGCCGATGACGTCCCGGACCGCGGAGCCCTCGCCGACGACGTCGTGTCCACCGACCCGCGCCGACCCGGCGGTCGGGGGAAGGAGGGTCGTCAGCATGTGGACCGTGGTGGACTTTCCGGCGCCATTGGGGCCGAGGAAGCCGTAGATCTCGCCCTCCGCCACGTCGAGGTCGATGCCGTCGACGGCGCGAGGACCGTTCTTGAACTCCCGGACCAGGCTACGCGCCTCGATCCCGTGGCTTGGCGTCATCGGATCTCCCTTCGGGCCCGGGTGGCGGTCGTGCGGATACCCATAGAGCGTACGTATAGCAATTCCATTGCCAGGCGTATAGTTGGGTCCTACAAATATCGGTCGAGCGGACGGTTGTGCTCAGTCTTCGAACAGCGCGTACCCGTACTCGCCGCGTCGATAGGCGAGCTTGGCGATCGCGGACATCCGCTCGTCGTCGTTGCGCTCCATCTGGTCGAATCGCGAGCGAACGCGGTCCGCGGCGCGAGGGCAGAAGGTCTCGGCGATGTAGCGCTTCTGCCCGGACGGCTCGACCCCGTGTTCGGAGAAGATCGAGGTCACCCTGGAGAGAACGGCGATCTGCGCGTAGATGTCGGCGACCGAGTCGGCGAGGCGCTTCTGCTCGAACTGGCGCTCGACGACACCGCGCTTGTTCCGTCGCAAAAGAGCCTCCGAGGTGTCGCGGAGCCTCGAGACCTGATCGGAGACAGCGTCGGCATGGGCGGAGAGCTCGGGGTGGGCGGCGGTGATGCGCGCCGGGCGGACCTCGCGCTGGATACGACCTCCGACGTAGTCGATCAGGACGCCGAGCGATCCGATCGGGTCCGCGAGGCCGATCTCGCCGAGCCCGGAGAGCCGCTCGCCGAGCGGCTTCAGGCCCGACAGGGCCACGAAGGCCCGCAGGACGTCGTTGGCGCCCTCGAAGATCGGGAAGATCCGAATGTCCCGGAGGACCTTCTCGTACGGCTCGGTTCGCAGGTAGCCCTCACCGCCCTTGAGCTGGAGAGCGCGGTTCGCCGCGTACCAGAGGAACTCGGTCCCTGCGACCTTGCAGACCGCCGACTCGAGCGAGTAGTCGGGGACGCCCGCGTCGACCAGGCCGCAGGTCAGGTAACACATCGACTCGAGGCCGAACAGATAGGTGACCATCCAACCGATCTTGTCCTGGACGAGCTCGAAGTCGGCCAGGGGGCGACCGAACTGATGGCGGTCCTTGACGTGGTCGATCGCCCGGTCGAGCAGCCACTTGGCCGCGCCCACCGAGCCCGTTCCGAGCCCGATGCGGCCGTTGTTCAGGACCTCCATCGCGATGTGGAACCCCTCGCCGGGCTGGCCGAGCACGTTCTCGGGCGGCACGCGCACGTCGTTGAAGCGCAGGCGCCGGAGGTCGTTGGCGCGAAGGCCCATGGTGTCGAACCGCTCGCCCACCTCGAACCCCTTCATCCCGCGCTCCACGATCAGGGCGATGTGCCTGTCCTTCCCGTCCACCTCGCATCGCGCGAAGGTCGTGAACACGGATCCCTTGCCGCCGTTGCCGATGAAGCGCTTCTCGCCGTTCAGGACCCATGAGCCGTCCCCCTGCTTCACCGCCCGGCTTTCGATCTGGTACGCGTCGGAGCCTGCGTTCGGCTCGGTGAGCGCGAAGCCGGCCAGCTTGCGGCCCGCGGCGAGGTCGGGAAGGAACCGCTCCTTCTGCTCGTCCGTCCCGAACATGTGGATGCCCTTGAAGCCGATGGACTGGTGGACGCCGAGCACGATCGAGAGCGCGGCGTCGATCTGGGCGAAGGTCTCGAACACCCTCGCGTAGCCCGTCTGGGACAGCCCCTGGCCGCCGTATCGCTCCGGCACGTAGAGGCCGCACAGTCCGCGCTCGCCGAGCTCGCGCACCACGTCGTCGCCGATCCAGCCGTCCGCCTCGAGCTTGCGGGGGTCAAGGCGGGAGCCGAGCTCGGAGGCCGAGGCGATCAGGGCGCGCACGCGGTCCTGCTCGGAGGGTTCCGGGCTAGGCCAGGGGAACACGAGGTCCTCGTGGATCTCACCGAGGAAGAGCGACTTCGCGAACGAGGAGCAGGGATGCCCGGTGCGCGCCGGCTCGACCGGAGCCTCGGTTGCCGCCTCCATCGAGGCGAGGCTACTCCGCCCGCGAGCCGGCCGCTCGCTCGGCCACAATCCCCGCATGTACGGGCCGACCGACAGGGCCACTCGGCGTCGGGCGCACCTGTCGGCGACGCAGCGGCGCCGTCGATTCGCCGCGCTCGCCGTTCTCGCGATAGCGGCCCTCGTGGCCGGAATCGTGGTGGGGTCTGACGAAGGCGGGCGCTCGCTGACCCCGAAGGAGCTGGTTCAGGCGCACCGCGAGGCGCAGCCGGTCCCCTTCACGGTGTCGGCCAGCGGCGACCTGCTGATCCACTCTCCCGTCTGGGAGGAGGCCCTGGCGCTAGGTGGCGGAAGCCGTTACGACTTCGCCGCGGAGCTCAACGAGCTGAAGCCGTACGTGGCGGCGGCGGACCTCGGCATCTGCCACGTCGAGACGCCCATGACGCCTGCCCCGCCCACGAGCTACCCGATCTTCAATACGCCGCCCGAGCTCGCGGACGGCATCCGGGCGACGGGCTGGGACGTCTGCGACACCGCCTCGAACCATTCCCTCGACCAGGGGCAGACGGGCATCGACGACACGGGCAAGGCGCTCGATCGCGCTCACATCCGCCACACCGGCTCGTTTGCGTCGGCGGCGGCGCAGCGCAAGCTCGTGGTGACGGACGTCAAGGGGGTGAGGGTCGCCCTCCTCGCGTACACGACCGACACCAACGGGATTCCGGCGCCGCACCCCTGGTCGGTGAACATCGCGAGCGCTTCTCGGGTGCTCGCCGACGCCAAACGAGCGAAGCAGATGGGCGCCGAGGCGGTGATCGTCAACCTCCACTGGGGCGGGGAGATCCTCCCCGAGTACCAGCAGGAGCCGAGCTCTGGGCAGCTCGCTCTGGTCAAGAAGCTGACGGCCTCCCCGCTGATCACGGCGATCATCGGCCAGGGCCCGCACGCCGTCCAGCCGATCGAGCGCATCAACCAGAGGTTCGTGGTCTTTAGCGAGGGGAACCTGATCTCGAACCAGAGCCCAGAGGCGGGCCTGCCGGCCTCCAGCCAGGACGGGATCGTCGCCCTCCTCCACTGCGTCGCCGAGGGCGGCGGGGTCCGAGTCGAAAAGGTGACCTACGTGCCGGTGTTCGTCAACCACCCCGACTACGAGGTGCTGCCGATCGGCGACGCGCTTCGCAAGGGCGAGGGGGATGCGACCCTGCTGCGCGCCTCCTACCAGCGAACCGTGAGCGTCGTCGGTCGAAGCAAGAAGATCCAGCCGGTTCCGCCGAAGCTGCCCGCGGGGTAGTCGGCCAGAGAAGCAGCCCCTTTCACGGGGCGATCCCTGGGCCGAGGCCCGAGCTACGATCGCTGGCGTGTCACTACCGCTGAAGCCGCCCATCCAGCCCCAGCTCGCGCTGTCGCGCAAGGAGCTGCCTGAGGGCGAGGAATGGGTGTACGAGCCGAAGTTCGACGGGTTCCGGGTGATCGCGTTCGTCGACGGGCAGGACGTCTACCTGCAGTCGCGAGGGGCAAAGCCGCTTCGCCGCTACTTTCCCGAGCTCGTGCTCCCACCCGGGCGCTACGTGCTCGACGGCGAGCTCCTGATCCTCGGGGCGGACGGCCACGAGGAGTTCGACGCGCTGCAGAACCGCCTTCATCCGGCGGAGTCGCGGGTGAGGATGCTGGCCGAGGAGACGCCGGCACTGCTGAGGGCCTTCGACCTCCTCGCGGAGGGATCGAAGAAGCTCATGGCCAAGCCGTTCGCCGAGCGGCGCGAGCGTCTGGAGTCGCTCGTCGCCGGCCTCGGGGGCAGGCGGAAATCCGGCGCCGGATCGATCGAGCTGACCCCCCTGCAGGCAAGTCTCGCGAAGACGGCTCCCTGGCTCGAGGACGGCGAGGGGGTGATCGCCAAGCAGGTCGACGCGCATTACCGGCCCGGCGAGCGCAAGGGCATGGTCAAGGTAAAGCGCGTCCGCACCGCGGACTGCGTCGTGGTGGGATGGCGGCCGGGGAAAGAGGAGGGAACGGTCGGTTCCCTGATCCTGGGGCTTTACGAGGACGGCGCGCTTCGCGTGGTGGGGCATACCTCCGGCTTTCGCGCCAAGGAGAAACGAGAGCTGGTCGGGAGGCTCGCCCCCTATGAAACCGGGGAACGTGGGTCCGGTGACCCGAGCCGGTGGGACGCGGGCCGCGACCTGGAATGGATCGACCTCCGCCCGGAGCTGGTCGTCGAGGTGAGCTTCGATCACGTCAGCGACGGACGCATTCGCCATGGCACCAAGGTGCTGCGGTGGCGCGACGACAAGGACCCGAAGGACTGCCGTTTCGACCAACTGACGACCTGAGCCGGTTCGCCGAGCGTCCGGCCGCCCCGACTAGCGACGAAGTCGCGGTAGGAGCGAGTACGACCTGCCACCCCGCAACGCCCCTAACCCGCCGAAAACGTAGGCCGCAGGCCGAGGATTTCGGCGGAGTTATTTGGTCCAGCCGGTCCAGGCGCTCAGCTTGCGTTTGGCCCCGCGCCAGTTCTGCTCGATGTGCAGGTGATCGGTGTGATCGCTGCAGGAGCCTCCGCACGGCCGCCATCCCTCGCGGTCGTGGGGGACGCTCCAGAGGTGGTGGTTGTAGATGATCACCTCGACCCCCCACCGTCGCGCCATCGCCCGCGGCCTTCCGGACGAGTCGTCCCTCAGGAAGTAGTGGATGATCCGGCGCGCCTCGCGGTGCTGCCTCGGAACGGTGGCGTTCAAAGCCCAGTCGAGGGCGCGGCCCTCCGCGTGGGTCGACAGGTGGCTCGTTCCGGCGACGTTGCGGCAGTTGTAGATGCCCAGCGAATGCCCGCGGAACCAATGGTCGATGTAGCGCCGCATCGAGACGGTGCCGGGCTGGGCCTTCCCGAGGCAGCGATTTCGCACCGGCGCATACCCGAGCCCCTCCGGCGGCGGCTCCCCGCCCCGGATCGGCAGGGCGCGGGCGTCGACCTGACCCGGGTGCCTTCCCGGCTTGACCGTGTGCGACTTCGCCGAGGGTGCGAGCGCGGGCGCCGAGCCTGCGAGTCCACATGCCGCGACCATCGCCAGCGCAAGACCTCCGGAAATCGTGCTCCTCACGTTCATCTGTCGCCCCTCGGTTCGCTTCGGGTGGAAGGATCGTGCCGCATTCGAGTCAGGAGGAGTTCGATGGAGACGTTCACGACGATCACCTACGAGGCCGACGGAGCAGTGGCGCGGGTCACGCTCGATCGCCCCGAGCGCGGCAACGGGATCACGCTCGAGATGCCCCGCGAGCTCGCAGCCTGCGTCGAGCGGGCCAACCTCGACCCCGAGATTCGGGTGATCGCGCTGGCGGGAAACGGGCCGGGCTTCTGCGGCGGATACGACCTCGTCGCGTCGGCGGAGCGCGGCTCGGACGGACTGGGGGCGGACGGCGCGCCGGCGGGCTCCCCGCTCGACCCCGACGTCCAGGCGGCGAACCACGACCCCGGCCGCACCTGGGACCCGGTAACCGACTTCCAGATGATGTGGCGGAACGTACGCGGCTTCATGAGCCTGTTCCACTCCGAGAAGCCCGTGGTGTGCAAGGTGCACGGCTTCTGTGTGGCCGGCGGCACCGACATGGCGCTGTGCTCGGACTTGATGGTGGTCGAGGACGAGGCCAAGATCGGGTATCCGCCGGCGCGCGTCTGGGGCGTTCCCACCACGGCTCTCTGGGCGTGGAGGATCGGTCCGGCGCGGGCGAAGCGGCTGCTCCTGACGGGAGACTCGATCTCGGGCGTCGAGGCCCTCGACTGGGGCCTCGCCGCTGACGCGGCGCCGGCCGGCGCGCTCGACGAGCGCTTCGAGGCGCTGCTCGATCGGATCGCGAGGGTTCCCACCAGCCAGCTCGTCATGCACAAGCTGCTCGTCAACCAGGCCCTCTACGCACAGGGCCTCCATTCCACGCAGGTCCTGGGGACGATCTTCGATGGCGTCGCCCGCCACACGCCGGAGGGGTATGCGTTCGCTCGGCGCGCGGCGGAGGCGGGCTGGCGCGAGGCCGTCCGCGACCGCGACGACCCGTTCGGGGACACGGGCCGCTCGACCTTCAGGGGATAGAGTCAGCCGCCGCCGTGGCCGACGATTCCTCGCAGATCACCGTCGACTCCATCAAGGGCCGGATCGACTCGAGCTTTCCCGCGGACATGGGGGTCGAGCCGCTGGAGCTCGACGAGGAGCGCTGCCGGGGACGGATCGTGGTCGACGACCGTCACCTCCACCCCGGTGGCCTCGTCCACGGAGGAGCATGGGTGGCGCTCGCCGACTCGGTGGCGGCGTGGCAGACCTTCCGGCACCTGCCCCCGGGCCACGACTTCACAACGGTTGAGATGAAGCTGAACGTGTTCGCCGGCGGTCGTCCGGGCGACGAGCTGATCGCCACGGCCGAGCACCTGCACGCGGGTCGCTCGACCCACGTGGTGGAGGTGCGCGTTCACTGCGGCGAGCGACTGGTCGCCAACCTGCTGGTCACCCAGCTCGTGCTCGTGCCGCGCGATTCGTGACCGTGGTCAGGACCCCGGCTCGCACTCCACGCGGCCTGCGACGCGGTTGAGGAGCTCCCTGAGCTGGTTCAGCTCGCGGGCGTCGAATTGCTCTCCGAGGAGCCGCTCGATCGCCTCGACGTGATCCGGCCACGCGTCCTGGAGCCTGGACATCCCCTTCTCGGTCAGCACCGCGTAGCTGACCCGGCCATCCTCGGTGCACGCTCCCTTCTTGACCAAGCCGGTGGCCTCCATCCGGTCGAGCATTCGGGTCACGCCCGACGGCGAGAGGCGGACGTCGCGCGAGAGGTCGATGCGTCGCATCGAGTGATCGGGCGCCCTCGACAGGAGCAACAGCACCTCGACCTCGCTCATGGTCAGCCCGTGCTGCTCCACGAGCTCGGCGCTGAGCTTCCTGGTGAGCGTGGAGTGGGCGCCGATCAGCTGGCTCATCGCCTCGACGGCCGGCGAGGTCTTCATGGTCGATTGCTGCACGTGAAAGCCCCCCGCTCCGGTCTTCGGTTACAAGTCGAGCTTGCCCTTGGCTCGGCGGATCAGTCCGGGCCAGACCACTCGAAGGCCATGTGCTTGCTCGACCGGCCGGCCCAGTCCCAGTCGAAGCCGAAGGCGGAGACCTCCCCGGCGGTGGCGGTGCCGTAGGTGGCGACGGTCCCCGGCCCGACCTCCGAGCCGGGCGGATCGTGAACGGTGGTCCGCCGACCCGGCACCGAGGTTGGCCCCTCGAGCGCCCGCGCGCCGGCCGTCACCATGCCGGGGATCCTCGCCTCCCAGCGGGAGTGGTCGCTCGCGATCTCGAAGTCGATCCGCGCGGGCTCCATGCCGAGCATCTGGCCGAGCTTGGCCGCGAAGGCGGCGGGCCATCCGCCGGCCTGTCCGCTGAAGATGGTCTGCATGGCCTCGCGCTGGGACTCATCCGCACGCTCGTCGATCAAAAACCCCATGTCCGCGGTCGTGCCCTCTTCCCAGATGTTGCCCTCGAAGGTGGCCACGGCGGCAAAGTTGAGCCCGTCGAGCGCCACGTCGCCGAAGCTGCCCTCGTTGATGTGCCAGATCAGGACCCCCGCGCAGTCGCCCTCGGTCGGCGGCTGCCCGAACGTGCACGGGCACGGGATGGAGCACTTGCAGACATCGAACCAATCCCCGCTCAGATGCCAGCTAGGAACGTCGGGCACAGCCCTCACCTCGCTTCCATCGCGCTCGCCGACTCGCGCCCTCGATCCTCCCACCCGCCGGACGGGGAGTCAAATGCGCGGGGCGGCTACGGGACCCGGTGGATCTCGAACATGTTCGTGCCCAGCTCCTGCTCAGGCAGCCCGGCGGTGACCCCGATCAGGCTCCCGCTTGGCGCGACCCCGGTCTCCCGCGCCAGCCGGGCGCAGTCGTCGAGCAGGCTCCGCAGGCTGGTCCAGTCCTCGGCCAGGGCAGACTCGACGCCGAACAGCAGCTGCAGGCGCCGCACGGTCTCGATTCGCGGCGTCACGGCGAGCATCGGCACCCGTGGGCGGTGCGCGGAGACGAGCCGCGCCGTGCGCCCGCTTCGGGTGGGCACGACCAGTGCCGCGAGGCCCAGCGTGTACGTGGATCCCACCGCGGCGCGCGCGACCGAGCCGGCGACGTCCGATGGCTCGGTGGCGACCCGACTGAAGACCCAGTCGCCGTATGGCAGGTCGGGCTCGGTCTCGCGGGCGATCCGGTCCATCACCCGCACGGCCTCCACCGGGTAGTCGCCGACGGCGGTTTCCTCCGAGAGCATCACCGCATCCGTCCCCTGATAGATCGCGTTCGCGACGTCGGTCACCTCGGCTCGCGTGGGGCGGCTGGAGGTGACCATCGAGGCGAGCATCTGCGTCGCGGTGATCGATGGGCGGGAGTGCCGGCCGGCGAGCGCCAGGAGGCGCTTCTGCACGGTGGGGACGCGCTCGATCGGCAGCTCGATCCCCAGGTCTCCTCTTGCGACCATGATCCCGCCCACCGCCGCCCGGATGATCGCCTCGGCGTTGTCGGCCGCCTGCGGCTTCTCGATCTTGGCGATCAGGGGGATGTCGGCGCCCGCGACACGAACCCGCCGCTCCACGCCCTGGAGGTCCTCCGCACGCCGGACGAAGGAGACCGCGAGCAGGTCGACCCCGTTCTGTACGGCGAAGTCGACCCAATCGAGGTCGGCCCGGCCCGCCGAGGGGAGGTGCATCTCGGTCCCCGGCATGTTGAGGCCCTGGTGCGACGCCACCCTTCCTCCCACCTCGACCGCGCACCGGATCTCCTGCGGGGTGGCGTCGAGGACGCGCATGCGAACCCTTCCGTCGGCCAGGTAGACCTCGTCTCCCTCGTGGACGGCGGAGGGCAGCCCCTCCCACGAGACCGAGAGGTGGTCCGCCGCGCCGACCTCCTCGTCGGTGGTCAGGGTCAGCTCGGAGCCTGCCCGGAGCTCCACGACGCCTCCCTCGACCTCGTCGATTCGAAGCTTCGGCCCCGGAAGGTCGCCGAGGATCCCCACCTCGCGGCCGGCGGCCTGCGCGGCCTCGCGGGCCATCGCCACGTTGGCCGCGTGCTCATCCCGTGAGCCGTGCGAGAAGTTGAGCCGCAAGACGTCGACCCCGGCCTGAATCAGCTCCGTGAGCCGCTCGACGGTTCGCGTGGCGGGGCCGACGGTGGCGACGATCTTCGTCCGCCGCGACGGCCGCTCGTGATCGTTCACCGTCTCGCCCCGCGCCGGATGTCCACCGTCGGGGCCTGGGGCGTCTGCCCGGCCTGCGCCGGCGGGACGCTGCGGGTCGCCGGGGGCTCGGCATCTGGCGGCGGCCCGGCCGGCGCCTCGAGCTCCTGAATGTAGGCGAGCCGCCAGGCGAGGGCCGCGAGCACCAAGCCGGCGGCAACCGAGATCAGGCACAAGAACCACTGTCCGGCCGAGAGCAGCTCCAGGTCGAAGAACTCCCGGACGGGCGCCGCCGCGAGCGCGAGGGCATAGAGCGCGCCGAGGCCGGCGATCATCGCGAGCATGTAGCTCTGGATGGTGATGTGCTCGCGGCCGGGCCCACGCTCCAGGAGCAGGATGAAGCACAGGCCGAGCACGATCAGCGTCGTGGTGGCTCCGGTGCGCCCCTCCGCCAGGGAGCCCCCGAATACCTTGTCGACGGTGTAGAAGGAGAGCAGGGAGCCGACGGCGATCCCGGCCCCGGCCGGAACCGCGAAGGCGGCCAGCGCCCGGAGGAGGCGGCCGCGGTAGAGCGGGCCCTCGCTCGGCGCGAGGGCGAGCACGAACGACGGGATCCCGATCGTGAGGAACGCGGCGATGGTCAACTGGCGCGGCAAGAATGGGAACGAGCCCCCGAAGATCGCGTTGAACAGGATCAGGAGCCCGGCGTAGACCGTCTTCGTCATGTACAGGCGCCCGAGGCGATGGATGTTGCGGGCGATTCGCCGGCCCTCGGCGACGGCGCGGGGCAGCATCGAGAACTGGTCTCGCATCAGCACGATGTCGGCGATCCCCTTGGTCACCTGGCTTCCGGAGCCCATCGCGACCGCCAGGCGAGCCCGCTTCAGCGCCGGGACGTCGTTGACGCCATCGCCGATCATCGCCGTGAATCGGCCCTGGTCGGCGAGGGCGCCGACGAGCGCCTTCTTCTGCTCGGGCGTGATCCTGCAGAAGATCGTGTTGCTCTCGGCCGCGATCGCGAGGGCCGCCTCGTCCTCGGGGAGCTCCGGGCCCTCGACGACGCCCGCGTCCCGCGGGACGCCGACGCCGTGGGCGACCGCGGTCACCGTTTGGCGCGCGTCGCCGGAGATCAGCTTGAGGTCGACCTGCTGGGAGCGAAGGAAGTCGATCGTCTCCGCCGCGTCCGGGCGCAGCTGCTCCTCGAGTGCCACCAGCGCGCGCGCCTCGAGCTTCGGCGGAGGCTGTCGCCCGGGGTCGGAGGGGAGCTGCGCCGAAGTCTCCCCGAACGCGACCACTCGCCGCCCCTCGGCGGTGTGATGCTCGAGGCTCCGCTCGAGGGCGGGGGGCAGGTCGAGCGCCCCGGCCTGCGTGAGCACGTCGGGAGCGCCGAGCACGTAGCTCGTCGCGGCTGTGCCTCCGTCGAGCGTCACGCCGCTCCACTTCCAGGAGGAGGAGAACGGCACCTCGGCGACGACTCGCTCGGGCTTGCCCGGGTAGCGCTCGGCGATCGTCTCCAGGGTCCGGTTTCGGTCTCCCGCGGAATGCACGAATCGGGCCAGCGCCGCCGTCGCGGCGGCCGGCTGCGTCTTGTCGGCCACCTCCACTGAGACCAGATCCAGCGTCCCGTCGGTGAGGGTCCCGGTCTTGTCGATGCACACGGTGTCGACGGCGGCCAGCGACTCGGTTGCCGCCATCTGCTGCACCAGGGTGTTCATCCGCGCGAGTCGGACCGCGGCGACCGCGAGGGTGATGCTCATCAGCAGCACGAGCCCCTCGGGGATCAGGGTCACCAGTCCGGCGGTGGCCGTCTGGGCGGCGTCGTGGAGGTCGACATTTCTGATCGAGAAGGCGAGCAGCAGCAGCACCGCCAGCGGGACCAAGACGATCGTGGTCGCCCTGAGCACGCTGTTCACCTCGAGCTGAAGCGGCGACGGGGGATGGCGGAAGGCGCGGGCCTCGCCGGCGACCTTCTCCGCATGGCTCTGCTCGCGGACGGCATCGACCTCGTAGTAGGCCGACCCCACGAGGCAGAACGAGCCGGACAGGAGCCGATCGCGTTCGCGCTTGCGGACCCCGTCGGATTCCCCGGTCAGGATGGACTCGTCCATCGTCAGGCCGCGAGAGGACACCACGACGCCGTCGGCGACCAACTGGTCCCCGGGCTCGACCCGCACGACGTCCCCGGGGACGACCTCATCCGCCCGCAGCTCCGTGAGGTGGCCGTCCCGGATCGCGCGCGCCTTCGGCGCGACCAAGAGGGCCAGTCGATCGAGCGTCTCCTTCGCCTTCAGCTCCTGGCGAATCCCGATCGCCGAGTTGACCACGGCGATCATGCCGAACAGCGCGTCGGCGAACAGGCCGAGGGCCAGCATGAGGACGAAGAACGCCCCCAGGATCGCGTTGAAGAGCGTGAAGACGTTTCCGGCGACGATGCTCGCCACCGAGCGGCTGGACGTCGGCTCGGGCGGGCCGAGCCGTGCGAGGCGCCGCGCGGCCTCGTCGCCGGTCAGCCCGTGCGGTTGCGTGGCCGCTTCCACCGGACCATCTATACCGGAGCGACATGGTGGTCGTTGGTGGCCGTCGGTAGCATCGGCCGAGTTCCAGTGTCCGTGGAGGCAGCGAACAGCGCGGACGGCGCCGCAGCGGCCCCATCGGTGGCCTTCCAGCGGGTGACGAAGCGCTATCCCGGTGCCGACGAGCCGGCGCTCGTCGAGCTGGAGCTCGACGTGGAGGGAGGCGAGATCTGCGTCTTCGTCGGCCCCTCAGGCTCCGGGAAGACGACCGCGATGCGGATGGTCAACCGCATGGTCGAGATCACCGAGGGCGACATCCTCGTCGGCGGGACCTCGATTCGCGACCGCTCCCCGGCTCAGCTCCGGCGGGAGATCGGCTACGTCATCCAGCAGATCGGCCTCTTTCCGCACCGGACGGTTGGAGACAACGTGGCGACCGTGCCACGACTGCTCGGCTGGGACCGCGATCGGACCGGGGCTCGGGTCGACGAGCTCATGGAGCTCGTCCGGATCGACCCTGCGCTCCGCGACCGCTACCCGGCCCAGCTCTCCGGCGGCCAGCAGCAGCGGGTGGGGGTGGCGCGGGCGCTCGCCGCCAATCCGGGCGTGATGCTGATGGACGAGCCGTTCGGCGCTGTCGACCCGATCAACCGCGAGCAGCTTCAGAACGAGTTCCTGCGCCTCCAGGCCGAGGTCCGCAAGACGATCCTCTTCGTCACCCATGACATCGACGAGGCGATCAAGATGGGGGACAGGGTGGCGGTGCTGCGGGAGGGCGGCCGCCTGGCCCAGTACGCCACACCCGCCGAGCTCCTGATGGCGCCGGCCGACGACTTCGTCGAGGACTTCGTGGGCGCGGATCGGGCGCTCAAGCGACTGGCCTTGATGCGGGTCTCCGACATCGACCTGTGGGAGGCGCCCCTTGCCCACGTCGGGCAGGCGACCTCCGAGGTGCGGGCCAAGTTTCCGGACGCCGAGGTCCCCTACGCGCTGGTGATCGACCCCGAGCGCCGTCCGCTCGGTTGGCTCTCCGACGCCGACCTGCAGCGTGAAACCGTCCCGGCTCGCCCGGACACCACTCCCGACCCCGTGCTCGAGCTCGACGACGTGATGCGCGATGCGCTCTCCGACCTGCTCCAGGCGGAGACCCGCTACGCGCCCGTGGTGGACGCCGAGCGCCGGATCGCGGGCGTTCTGTCCGTCGAGATCATCTCCGAGTTCCTCACCTCGCCCGAGGCGCTCACGGAGGAGTACCCCGCGGCGGAGCGGCCGGTCGAGTGATGCTGCTTCCTCTCGCCGCCCAGGGCAAGGTCCTCGCCGCGGCGGGCGACGGTTGCGCGCCGGGCCTGCCCGCCGGCTTCTGCCACCACCACGCCGAGACCGGGTGCGTGGCCGGCAACGGGCTCTTCTGCGCCGGCTGGGCCATCGACAACTTCGACCGCTACGTCGACCCGTTCTTCCGACAGCTCGAGATCGTTCTGATCTCGGTCGCGCTCGGCTTCGCGATCGCGCTCGGCCTGGCGTTGCTCTCGCATCGTCACCGGTTCCTGATGCCCCCGGTGCTGGGCTTGACCGGCGTGCTCTACACCGTGCCGAGCATCGCGTTCTTCTTCCTTCTGCTGCCCGTCACCGGCCTCGGCCTCGACACCGCCGTGATCGCACTCACGGCCTACACGCTCCAGATCATCTACCGCAACACTGTCGCAGGGCTCGCCAACGTGCCCAACGACGCGAGGGACGCGGGGCGGGGAATGGGAATGACCGAGCGCCAGCTCCTGTGGCGGGTCGAGGTGCCGCTGGCGGTGCCGGAGATCATCGCCGGACTGCGAATAGCCACCGTGTCCACGGTTGCGATTGCCACGCTTGCCTTCCTCGCGGGCGCGGGGGGGCTCGGCGATCCCCTCTACGAGCAGCTCCTCTTCAAGACCAACATCATCATGGTCGGCGTCCTGGCGATCGGGATGGCGCTCGCGCTGGACATGCTCCTGTTGCTGGGGCAGCGCTTCGCGATGCCCTGGCGGCGGGTGCGGGGGTGAGATGACGCTCCCGCTCGCGATCTTCAGCTCGTTCACGGGGGCCTTCGACTTCATCCTCCACCCGCGCGAGGCGGTCACCGGGGGAGGGGTCCAGGTCGGGGGGCCCGAGTACGTGTGGCACTTCGCCCGTACCCAGCTAGAGGTGACCGTCATAGCGCTGGCGCTGTCGCTGGCGATCGCGCTGCCGATCGGCCTCGTGCTTGGGCACCTCGGCAAGGGCGAGGTGCTCGCCGTCGGCTTCGGCAACGCGGGACGCGCGGTCCCCGAGATCGTCGTCATCCTCCTGCTCGCCGCGGTGATCGGCATCGGGCTTCGCAACGTTGCGATCGCGCTCATGATCCTCGGGCTGCCGCCGATCCTCACCAACACCTATGTCGCGCTGCGCCAGGTGGATCCCACCGCGGTCGATGCGGCACGAGGCACCGGCATGAACGGCGCCCAGGTGATCACCCGGGTCGAGTTGCCGTTGGCAGCGCCGACGATCATGAGCGGTGTCCGCACCTCGGCGATCAACATCTTCGCCACCGCGACGATCGCCTCGTTCGTCGGCCTTTCCACCCTCGGTGACCTCGTCACCGGACGCAACGTGTACGGCGACGACGGCGTGGTCGCCGGGGCAATCGTGATCGCGCTGCTGGCGATGGCGATCGAGCTGGCGCTTGCCGGCGTGCAACGGCTGGTGACTCCGCGGGGGCTCAAGCTGCAGCGGATGCGCCAGGGCGCATAGGATCCGCTCAGCACCAGGACGCACGGGTTAGAGGACCAATCGATGCGGAGGGAGGCCCCCGCGATGAGCAAGAACCACCGGCTTCGAGCGCTGTTCGCCATTCTGGCCGCCGCTGCCCTGGCAGTCGGCATCGCCGCCTGCGGAGGGGACAACGACAACGAGTCGGGAACCACCGAGAGCGCGGGGCTGATCCAAAAGAACCCGGACAACTCGGGCGTCCAGGTCACAGTCGGGTCCAAGAACTTCACCGAGGAGTACATCCTCGGTCAGATCTACGCCCAGGGACTCGAGGCCGCCGGCTATGACGTCAGCACGAAGCTGAATCTGGGCTCCGAGACGATCGCCCTGAAGGCGCTGAAGGACGGCGAGATCTCTGGATACCCCGAGTACACGTCCACCGCCCTGGGCTCGTTCTTCCAGGTCCCCGCCGACGAGATCCCGTCCGACGCCCAGGAGGCCTACACGCAGGTGAAGGCCGAGCTCGAGAAGGAGGGGTTGACCGCCTTCCCGCCCACCCCGTTCGCCGACTCGAACGCCGTCGGGACGCTGACGACGACGGCCCAGAAGAACGGTCTCACCACGATCTCGGACCTGAAGGGCAAGTCGCAGGACATGGTGCTCGCGGGCTCGCCCGAGTGTCGCGAGCGGATCGACTGCCTCGCCGGCCTGGAGAAGAACTACGGGCTCCAGTTCAAGAAGTTCACGCCCGTGGACATCGGCCTTCGGTACACCGTGCTCGACAAGGGCGATGCCCAGCTGTCGATCGTGTTCACGAGTGACGCCCAGCTCGCGAACTCCAAGAAGTACACGGTCCTGGAGGACGACAAGGGCCTGATCCCCGCCGGAAACGTGATCTTCATCACCAGCAAGAAGGTCGCCGACGAGGCCGGCCCGGACTTCGCGAAGGTGATCGGCCAGGTGCAGCAGAACCTCACCCTGCCCGTCATCCGCGAGCTGAACGCGCGGGTCGACATCGACAAGGAGGAGCCCGCCAAGGTGGCGCACGACTATCTCAAGTCATCCGGGCTGATCCAGTAGCGATGGGGGCCGCGTGACCGTGAAGCTCGGGCTCAACCTCGGTTACTGGGGCATCGGTCCCCAGGGGGAGGAGGCAGCGGCAGCCGTCCAGGCCGCCGAGCGCGCCGGGTACGACTCGGCGTGGGTGGCGGAGTCGTACGGATCGGACGCCGTCAGCGTGCTGGCGTGGCTCGTTCCGCAGACCGAGACCATTCAGCTCGGCGCCGCGATCATGCAGGTGCCCGCCCGCGCCCCGGCAGCGGCGGCGATGGCCGGGTGCACGATCGACGCGCTCTCCGGCGGGCGCTTCATCTTCGGGTTCGGGCCCTCCGGCCCGCAGGTCTCGGAGGGCTGGTACGGAGTCCCCTACCCGAAGCCCTGGGGGCGCACGCGCGAGTACGTGGAGATCGTCCGCAAGGTTGTGGCGCGCGAGGATCGGCTGGAGTACTCGGGTGAGCACTTCCGGCTGCCGCTGCCGGACGGCGAGGGGAAGGCGCTGAAGCTCAACTTCCACCCCGTTCGCAATCACATCCCGATCTTCCTCGGGGCGATCGGGCGCAAGTCGGTCGAGCTCGCCGCGGAGATCGCCGACGGCTGGATTCCGATCTTCTCCTCCCCGGACGCCTTCGAGGCGACCTGGGGCGAGCACGTCGAGGCGGGACTGGCCACGGCCGGGCGCGAGCGCTCGGAGCTCGAGATCTCGCCCACCGTCCAGGTGGCGATCGACGGCGACCTCGAGGCCGCGCGGGCAGTGGTCAAGGCCGGGCTCCTGCTCTATCTGGGCGGCATGGGCAGTAAGAAGACGAACTTCTATGTCGACCTCACCCATCGATTCGGGTTCGGAGAGGTGGCCGACGAGGTCCAGTCCCTGTACCTCGACGGCAAGCGCGAGGACGCCTACAACGCGATCCCGGACGAGCTCGCCGAGGCGACCGCGCTGATCGGCGGCGAGGCCGAGGTGGCCGACCGGCTCGCGCGGTATGAGGCGGCGGGCGTCGACCGCCTGATCGTCTCGCCGATCAGCCCCGAGCCCGAGCAGCGGCTGCACACGCTGGAGCGCCTGGCGGAGCTCGCGGGCGTTTCGGCCCCAGAGCCGAGGCTTCAAGAGGCTGGGTAGGGCCGTCGGCCCCCAGCCGTGGCGATTTTTGCCCGCATGGCGAGCGGAAATCCATTCAGTTCGGACCCTCCCCGGTACTGACCGCCCCTACCCAGCCAGTCCATGGCCTTGGGACAAGGGGTACGGCGGAGCTATTTCGTTAGCTCGCCGGCGGCCTCCTCGAACGCCGCCGTGTGCGCGTCCACGTGCTCTTCCGTGGTGGCCGGCGACATCAGGGCCATCATGTGGAACGGGGTGAGCAGGACGCCGCGGTTGAGCATGTAGAGGTGCATGAGGCGGTCGAGGGCGGGGTCGAACGCGGCGGCGGCCTCGGCTCCGCTCCGGGGGCGCTCCGGGGCGAACATGTACTCGGCGCGACACCCGAGCCGGGTCACCTGCCAGGGGAGCCCGCGGTCGGCGATCGCCGCGTCCACTCCCGCCTCGAACCTGCGAGCGAGCGCGATCATCCGCTCGAACGCGGACTCGGTCAGGACGTCGGAGAGGGTGGCGCGAATCGCGGCCAGGGACAGGGCGTTGCCCGCGAGCGTCCCCCCGACGCCCCCCTCGTCCGCCGCGTCCCAGACCGTGTGGTCGAGGATGCGCTCGGCGACGGCCTCGCTCATCCCGTAGGCGCCGACCGGGATTCCCCCGGCGATCGGCTTGCCGATCGTCAGCAGGTCCGGCTCGAGGTCGTGTTCCGCCGTGTATCCCCCGGGGCCGCAGCACAACGTGTGGGTCTCGTCGATCACCAGCAGCGTGCCGTGCTCGCGGGTGAGCTCCCGCAGACGTCCGTGAAAGCCCTGGTCGGGCAGCACGATCCCGACGTTGGTCAGCGCGGGCTCGGTGAGCACGCAGGCGACGTCCCCGCCTGCCAGCTCGCGCTCGAGTGCGTCGACGTCGTTGAACTCGACGACCCGCGTCGTCATCGAGGGATCCACCGGCGGTCCGACGCTTCCGGGCCGCGGGACCGCCGCGCCGTCGCTGCTGGCCACCAGGGCCTCGTCGACCGTGCCGTGGTAGCAGTGGTTGAAGACGAGCACCTTCGGTCGGCCGGTGATCTCCCGGGCGATGCGGATCACGAATCGGTTCGCATCGGTCGCCGACACCGTGACCTGCCAGCGAGGGAGCCCGAACCTTCGCTTGAGCTCCTCGCCGGCGCCGATCGAATCCGAGCTGGGAAGCATCGTCGTGATGCCACTGCGCAGGCGCTCCTCGACCGCCTCGATCGTCGCCGGCGGCGAGTGCCCCGTCATCGCTCCCGTGTCGCCGAGGCAGAGGTCCGCGTAGCGGTGGCCGTCGACGTCGGTCACGGTCGCGCCGCTCGCCTCCGTGAAGAACACCGGAAAGCTGCCGGGCCAGCGAGTCATCCAGTTCATCGGCACTCCCGACAAAAGAGAGCCCTTCGCGCGCTCGTGGATCTCTTTCGACGCGGGGTGGGCAGCGTCGAAGGAGCGAAGCTCTCGCTCGTACAGCTGGGTGATCGTCTCCGGCGGGATCGTCTCGGCGCGTCGTTCCATTGAGGTTGAATAGTCTCGCGGACTCTCGATGAGGGTTGGTGTTCCCAAAGAGTCCCAGGAGGGCGAGCGCCGCGTGGCGCTGGTTCCCGACAGCGTCGGCTCGCTGAGCGGCGAGCGACTCGAGGTCGTGGTCGAGTCGGGGGCCGGCGAGGGCGCCGGGCACCCGGACTCCGCCTACTCGGAGGCCGGAGCCAGCGTCGCCTCGGCGGACGATGCGTGGGGCGCGGACGTGGTGACCAAGGTCGCCGTCCCGACGATCGAGGAGATCGGCAGGCTGCGTTCGGGCCAGGTGCTGATCGGGCACCTGGCGCCACTGACCTCGCCACAGACCAACAGGGCGCTCGCGGATGCGGGTGTCACGTCGTTCGCGATGGAGGCGATTCCCCGGATCACCCGCGCCCAGGCGATGGATGCCCTCTCGTCGCAGGCCAACGTGGCCGGCTACGCGGCGACCCTGTTGGCCGCTCGTGAGGCCGGGCGCTTCTTTCCGATGATGACCACGGCCGCGGGCACCGTGGCCCCCGCCAAGGTGATGGTCCTGGGCGCCGGGGTCGCCGGCCTCCAGGCGATCGCGACCGCGAAGCGGCTGGGTGCCGTGGTCACCGGCTTCGACATCCGCCGCGCCGCCTGGGAGCAGATCGCGAGCCTCGGCGGGCGCCCGCTGGAGCTCGACTTCATCCCCGACGCCGAGGCCGAGGGTGGCTATGCCCGCCCGCTCACAGACGAGGAGAACGAGCAGGTTCGCCAGGCGCTCGCCGAGGCCGCCGCCCGCCAGGACGTGATCATCACCACCGCCCAGGTGCCGGGCCGACCGGCGCCGCTTCTGATCACGGCCGCGGCGGTGGCCGGCATGCAGCCGGGGTCTGTGATCGTCGACCTGGCCGGCGAGTCGGGGGGCAACTGCGAGCTCACCGCGGCGGGGGAGACCGTGATCGAGGGCGGCGTCAAGGTGCTCGCCCCGCTCAACCTCGCCAGCGAGATGGCGACCCATGCCTCGCAGCTCTATGCCAAGAACGTGGAGAACCTGCTCGGGCTGATGATCTCCGAGGAGGGAGAGCTGCGCCTCGACTTCGACGACGAGATCGTGGCCGGGGCGTGCATCACGCACGAGGGCGAGATCAAGAACGAGCGGGCTCGCGAGGCGGCGGGAGCGAGCGCCTGATGGACCTGATCACCGAGATCACGATCTTCGTGCTGGCGGCCTTCGTGGGCTTCGAGGTGATCTCGAAGGTCCCGACGACGCTGCACACGCCGCTCATGTCCCAGACCAACGCGATCCACGGAATCATCATGCTCGGAGGTCTGATCGTGATCGGATCCGCCGACGGCACCCTGGACAAGGTCATCGGCACGATCGCGATCGCCTTCGGGACGATCAACATCGTCGGCGGCTTCATGGTCACCGACCGGATGCTGGGGATGTTCACGCGGAAACCAAAGCCGTCGGCCTCCTCAGAACCTAAGCCGGACGCTTCCTCGTCTTCGACTCCGGGAGCGTCCGGGTCGGATAAGGGATGAGGTTGGAGGCACCCGTTCCAATCGCGGCGTTCTCGCCGAGCTCCGACTTCGTAACGGCGTGCTACATCGTCGCGTTCTCGCTGTTCATCTTCGGCGTGCGCCAGGGGACGCATCCGACGACGGCGCGCCGCGGAAACCTGATCGCGGCCGCCGGGATGGCAATCGCGATCGCCATCACGTTGTCGCTGGACGTGATCGGCAACGGCGTCCTGATCCTGATCGGGATCCTGGTCGGAACGCTCGTCGGCGCGATCGCCTCCAGGCGGGTGCAGATGACCCAGATGCCGCAGATGGTCGCCCTCTACAACGGCGTCGGGGGTGGCGCCGCGGCGCTGATCTCGTGGGCTGAGTTTCGCCACCAGCTGTCGTTGGGAGGCGACATCCCCCTGGACATCCTGATCCCGGTCCTGTTCTCGATGGTCGTCGGATCGATCTCGTTCTGGGGCTCGAACGTGGCCTTCGCGAAGCTCCAGGAGCTGATCTCCGGGCGCCCGATCTC
>DATBFS010000055.1:0-22031 GCA_036558385.1 Solirubrobacterales bacterium
GATCCCGCCGGTGAGAACCCTCGGCCTTGCGATCGTGACCACCGTCCTCGCCGCGCTCCTTTTGCTGCGCGGCCTGCGGATGGCCGCGGAGCTCGGCGACCGAGGCGGCGATCCCCGGGTCCGACGGGAGCTCAACAGGCAGCGCGAGCGTCGTGGCTTCTAGGAACGGCCAGGGCACCCCACCGCCGGGAGCGCTCCCGGCCCGGCTCTCCCCCGGCTCGCACTCATCGCCACAGGAGGGGGTCTGCGTGGTCGAGATGGCGTCGGTTCTCGCGAACGAGAAGTTCAGCGACCGTCCGCGCTGCGTCTGTGCGGTCATCGGGGCGTTCCTGCGCGGCTGGAACGACCGCGCCACCCACGCCGAGCGCCAGCGCCTCGCGCCCTACGCCGCCCGAATCGTCGGCTCGCGCGGCGACCGCCGAGTAACCCGGGCGCGGCGGGACCTCTGTCTCGAATGGACCGGAGCCGACCTCGGTCGCGGCCGGGTCGGCCGTGTCCTGGCGCGGACCGGAATGCGGCTGCGGATCGCGGTCTACTGCAGCCTCGAGGCGGCCCTGCGTCTCAACGAGGGCGCGGGAGACTATGCGTCGCGCGTGGCGGCGGTGAGGGGGGATGCCGATGCGGCGCTCGAGCTCCTCGAAGCCCTGCTCGCGATCGGGACGTCCGATGCCCGCGGGCCGGGGGTGCCGCCCATTGCCGTGAACGGCAACGGCCGCCCGCCCGCGAACGGCAACGGCCGGGCGCGGACGAACGGCAACGGCCGGCACGAGGACGATTGGACGCGTGACACACTGCCCGGTACCGATGTCGGCGTGTCGAACCCAAGCGCTGATCAAAACCGCTCCGACGAACGTCTGGGAGCTGGTCGGTGACCCCCGCCGCCATCCCGAGTGGTGGCCCCGCGTGATCGAAGTGCGGGGCGAGCGCTTCGACGAGGGGTCGAACTACGCCCAGGTCACTCGAGGCATCGCCGGGAGGATCGAAACCTCGATGAAGGTCGAGCGCCTCGAGGACGTGCGTGAGATCTACATGCGATGCATGGATACGGGCACGTATGCGAGATGGCTCTTGACCGAGGCGCAGGGGGACACCTTCGTCGACGTCGAGTTCGGCATGGACCCGATCGGCTTCGGGAACCGCCTGTTCGATTCGACTTTCGGCAGGGTGTACTTCCGTCGCTGGTTGGAGCAGTCGCTTGCGGCACTCGAGCGGGTAGCGGATCAGGAGTAGCCTGACCGCCGCCGCCAGGCCCCCCCCCCGAGGGCGGGCGGCGCGGGAGGCAGTTGGCGATGGCCTACTTGACGACCCTGAAGGCGCCGCGCATGAACGGGTGGACGCGGCAGAAGTACGTGTAGGTGCCGGGCTTCAGGTTCTTGGGCGTCGACCAGGTATCGGTGCCGACGGCCGGCGCGTTTCCGATGTTGTAGGGGGCGCGGTTGTAGCCGAGCTGCCCGGAGTCGAAGGTGCGGGGGCCATTGGCGATCGGGTAGGCGATCCCGGTGGACCGGTTGCAGGGCGCTTTGCAGTCGGTGATCGAGTGGAAGGTGTTGTCGGTCGGATTCGCGTCGTAGTTCTTGAAGGTCAGGGACTGCCCCGCGTGCACCCGCGGCAGGTTCTTGGAGTTGCCGACTCCCGCCAGGTCACCCTGCTGGTACTTGTAGCCCGTGATCCCGATCGGGTTGGGCGGCGCGACAGCCGGCAGCTTGGTGGGGTTGGGCAGGAAGGTGGGGGCTCCCCCGTGCTGGCGGTTCTCGGCCAAGTGGCCGTGCGTCAGCTGGCCCTGGCGGTCGAGGCTCTTCTGGAAGGGCCCCACGCCGCCGACGCCGAGCCCGTCGTAGACGGCGACCGGCATGATCCCCATGACCTCATACCAGTCCGCGTTCTTGACGTCATAGGTCGTGTGCACGCTCAGCTGGTCGCCCGCTTGGAGCTGGACGCGCCAGTCCGGCGGCGTGGCGCCCATCGCGACGTCCCACGACACCGCGCCCGCGGGCTCGTAGTAGTGGGCGTTGGAGCGGAACAGCGATCGCTTCTGATTTCCCCGCTGGACCTTGAGGTCCGTGTTCAACCCGCCTGGGTGAAGGTGCCCCACGGTGCCGATCAGCGTCACCGGGTGGTTGGGCGTCCAAGTCTGGGAGTTGGTGTCGATTACGGAGCGTTGGGCGCCGACCGCCTCATCCGGGAAGGTGTAGCGGCCGTCGCTGCCGCCCATTCCCCGTAGCGCGTTGAAGACCGGGTAGATGGGGCTCGAGATCCCCACCCGGGGGGAGGGGCCCGCGACGCTCATCCATTGGGTGCGAACCCGGTGCATCGACGCGGCGGCCGGGGAGGTGTCCGGCACGAAGTCGACCCTCCAGACGAGGTACAGCTTCGTCGCCTTGCCGACCAGGTCGTGCAGCATGTCGTTGACGACCCACGAGTCCGATGGGGTCGAGCGCCAGCCGAAGCCCTGCGGCATCTGGACGATCGACTTCTCCTCGCCGGCGGCGTACTGGGGGCCGCCGTTGACGACCCAAACCGCGTGGTGGAGATGGATCACATCGACGCGCGGCACGGTCCCGTTCGTGTAGACGAGGTCCGGGTCGAACCGGGTGATGTACCCGGGGACCTGCGGGAAGAGGTCCGTGGCGTTGAAGCGAATGATGTTCTGCCCGGGATGGATCGAGATCGGCCCGTAGCAGTACGTCAGGTGCTGGACGCCCGGGTAGTTGACATGGGGAACCTGCTCCGGCTTGTCCTTGATCGTCGGACACCCGGCAGCGTGTGCGCTCGGCGAGGCGAACAGGAGCGCCCCCGCCGCGCACAGAAGGCCGATCGCCCAGATGCGGAGCCGCCCGCGAGGCGCACCCCGACGCAGCGCGAATGCGCCGTCACCGACCGGGGAGCTTCCCTGACCACGCGTCCATGCGCCTCCCATAGCTGGCACCCTAGCACCCAGGTCCCCGGACGACAGACGCCGCTTCAAGCCGGTCCTCCTCTTCTCCCTGATCGCGCCTTGCGATCGGCTCGCCGAGGGCTGGCCCCGCGCCGCCACTCGGGGCGACGCGAACCCTCGGCTTATTCCCGGCAGCAATATATCAATCCATACGATAGTGACGCAGGCATTTGGCGCAACCTGCGTGAATACGATCGACATGGCGCAGAGCGGCGATCAACCGGAGCTCGGGCCCTCGGCCTACATGGCGATGGCCATGGTCAGGGACGGGATCAACACGGGCTACGCGATCAAGCAGATGCTCGAGCGGGTGGCCTCCTTCTTTTGGTCCGTCAGCTACGGACAGATCTACCCTGAGCTCAAGCGACTCGAGGCCGCCGGCCTGCTCGCCGGGCGCGAGGTGAAGTCGAACGGCCGGCTGCGCCGCGAGTACTCCCTGACGAGCGCCGGAGAGAAGCGGCTTCGGGGCTGGCTGGCCGAGCCCGCGGAGCCCTCCATCTGGATGCGAAACGAGGGCATCCTCCGCCTGATGCTGGTCGACTGGGAGGATCTCGAGCTCGCGCGAAAGAACCTGCGCGAGCTTCGTCAGATGAGCGCCAACCGACTGGAGGCCGTCAAGGCCCTGGCCCCCCCGCGCGAACGCGGGCGTCGAATCCAGGAGCTCGGCGTGCGCCTCCTCGAGGCCACGATCGCCTGGTGCGAGGAGACCGATGCCGGGCTCGGGCGATCGAAGCAGGGCTGAGCGAGCGCTGGGAGGCATTCGGCGGCGGTCGCGCCGGGTCGATTGGTTCGGCCCCGACCTCATGCCTGGCGCGTGCGCGCCGATAGAGGGAGGGTGAGCGATGGAACGAGCGCCCCTCTAGCGAGCCCTGAATCGACCGGGATCGTCCCGCCGACGAGCTACAGCGACGAGCGACGGCGGCTCGGCGACGTGATCGTGGAGCTCGGGTTCGCCGACCGAAAAGTCGTCGAGAACGCGGTCGCGTACTCGAGGGAGCATGGCCGCTCCGTCGGCGAGGCGCTGATCGAGACCGGGGCTGTGAGCTCCGACCAGCTCGCGCGCGCGCTCGCGGACCGCAACGGGCTCGACTACGTCGACTTGAATGTCTTCGACGTTGACAAGGGGGCCGCCAACCTCGTGAGCGCGGCCGAAGCGCGCCGCTTCCGCGCGATCCCCGTCGCCTTCCTCGATTCGGCCACCATCCTGGTGGCCACATCCAACCCGGCCAACGTCCTCGGCTTCGACGACATCGCGATCACCACCGGCTACAAGGTCCGGCCCGCGGTCGCCTCACCGGAGGACATCGAAGCGGTGATCAGCCAGCTGTCCAGCCTCGAGGAGTCGGTCCAGGAGGTCGAGGAGGAGACGCGCGAGGACCTCGGCGCTCAGGTGATCGAGCTGCGCGAGTCGGCGGAGGAGGCGCCCGTCGTGAAGCTCGTCCATTCGATCATCGCCGATGCCGTGGGCCGCGGCGCCTCCGACATCCACTTCGACCCGCGAGACGGGGACATGCGGGTCCGCTTTCGCGTCGACGGCGTGGTGCTCGACTCGGCCACGGTGCCGAGGCGCCTCGCCCCCGGCCTCGTCTCGCGGATCAAGATCATGGCCGAGCTCGACATCGCCGAGCGGCGCGCCCCCCAGGATGGCCGGGTCGGCCTCACCGTGGACGGGCGCTACGTCGACATCCGGGTGGCGACCCTTCCCGTGGTGCGCGGCGAGTCGGTGGTTATGCGCATCCTCGACAAGGAACGCGTCGTCGCCGACCTCGATCGCCTGGGGATGGAGGCCGCCGACCGCGCGCTCCTGGAGAGCTCCATCACCCAGCTCCACGGAGCGGTCCTCGTCACCGGCCCCACCGGCGCCGGGAAGACGACCACCCTCTACGCGGCCCTGACCGAGATCAACACCCCCGACCGGACCCTGATCACGATCGAGGACCCGGTCGAGTACGAGCTCGAGGGCGTCAAGCAGATGCAGGTGAACGCCGCCGCCGGCGTCACGTTCGTCCGGGGACTGCGGTCGATGATCCGCAACGACCCCGACGTACTGATGATCGGCGAGATCCGCGACCGGGAGACCGCCCAGACGGCGATCGAGTCGGCGCTCACCGGGCACCTCGTCCTCTCCACGCTCCACACCAACGACGCTCCGATGGCGCCCGCCCGCCTGATCGAGATGGGGATCGAGCCGTTCCTGGTGGCCACCGGGCTCGAGTGCGTGATCGCCCAGCGGCTCGCTCGGCGGCTCTGCGACGAATGCCGACGCCCCGTCAAGATCACGGCCCAGGAGCTCAGGAACAACGGCTTCGAGTACGACGGCGCGGACGTCGACGCCTACGAGCCCGGCGGGTGCGTGCGCTGCGGCGGGGTCGGGTACCGCGGCCGCATCGGGATCTACGAGGTGATGGTGATCTCGCGCGAGCTTCGCCAGCTCATCCTGCACAAGGCCTCCGGCGACGAGATCGCGGCGGCCGCCGTGGAGGCGGGGATGCGGCGCCTGCGCGCCGACGGCCTGGAGAAGGTGCGCCAGGGGATCACCTCGGTCCCCGAGGTGCTGCGGGTCGTCGGAACCTAGCTCGCGGACCGAGAGACAGCTCAGCCCGTGAGCCATCCCCGCACGTCGGCCGGCGGGGCCAGCGCCGAGAAGTCGCCCGAGTCGCGAATCCGCTCGGCCGCGACGGCCATCGCCCCCGCGGCGAGGAACGCAAGCCCGCCGCCGACGCTGATTCGCTGGGCCCCCGCGGCCACGACGTCCGACATCGAGAGCCCGGGGCGGGCGAGCACGTTGATCGGCCTGGAGGTGGCGTCGCTGACGGCACGGATCTCCTCCGGGCTTCGCAGTCCCGGTGCGTAGAGGACGTCCGCACCCGCCCGCTCGTAGGCCTGGAGCCGTGCGATCGTGTCGTCGAGGTCGGGGTTCCCGCGAACGTGATTCTCGGCCCGCGCCGTCAACACGAACGGAAATCCCAGGCCGCCGGCGGCCTCGGCCGCTCCCGCCACCCGTTCCGCCGCCCGCTCGATCTCGTAGATCCCGCCTTCGGGGCCGTAGTCCTCGATCGAGCCGCCCACGGCCCCTGCCTCAGCCACCCGACGAACGGCGAGTGCCGCGTCGTCGGGCGTCGGTCCGTAGCCGTTCTCGAGATCGACGGAGACGGGAAGGTCAGTCGCCTGATCGAGCGCTTGGACGTGGACGGCGACCTCGTCCAGCGTCACGCTCCCGTCCGGGCGGCCGAGGGTGAACGCAAACCCCGAGCTCGTGGTGGCCAATGCCTCGAACCCGAGGACCGCGAGCACCCTCGCGGAGCCGGCGTCCCACGGGTTGGGGATCAGGAAGGGCGCGCCGCCGTGGAGGGCGCGAAACGCCTCGGCCTTGTGCTCCTGTGTCGGCTGCATGCGTTCCTCCCCGCGGCGCTCAGGCCACCTCCGACCAGGCCGCCTCGCCGGCCGGCTCGGCCCCGTCCTCGAGCTCCTCGGCTGCCCTCGCCTCCGGCTCCACGACGAGCAGCGCCACTCCGATCGCGGCCACGACCAGCGCCGCGGCGATCCAGAAAGCCAGGTGATAGCCGCCCGTCAAGGCCACCGCCGTCGGCTTTCCCTGCTCGATCAGACTGTCGCTTCGCGACGCCGACAGGGTCGCCAGGACGGCCAGCCCCAGCGCGCCCCCGACCTGAGCGCTCGTGTTGACGAGGCCGGACGCCAGCCCGGCGTCGCTCTTGGTGGCGCCCGACATCGCGATCGTCATCAGCGCCGGGAAGCAGACGCCGACGCCGGTCCCCAACAGGATCATCACCGGCAGGACGTGTAGCGCATAGCTTCCGTCCACCGGGGCCTGCGTGAACAGGACCAGCCCAGCCGTCACCAGCGCGAGCCCAGGGAAGAGCAGCGTGCGGGCCCCAAAGCGGGTGATCAGCGGCTCGGAGAAGCGGACCGACAGGGTGCCCATGACGATCGTCACCGGCAGGAAGGCGAGGCCGATCTCCAGGGCGTCATAGCCGAGGATCCGTTCCAGGTAGAGAGAGCCGAGGAAGAACATGCCGAACATCCCCGCGACCGTCAGCACCTGGACCAGGTTGGCGCCGGTCACGTTGCGCGACCGGAAGATCCGCAGGGGGATCAGGGGGTTGCGCGCCCTCGCCTCGCGGGCGATGAACAGCGCTCCCAGCGCGAGGGACCCCGCGCCGAGGGCGAGCGTGCGGCCGGCGCCCCAGCCGAGGTCGGCGGCGGGCTTCACGATCGTGTAGACGCCAAGCATCAGGGAGCTCGTGATCAGCACGGCCCCCGGGACGTCGGCCCCCTCGCCGAAGCCGATGCCCGGGTCGCGATCGAGACGGCGCAGCACGAACGCCGCCGTCGCGATACCGATCGGGACGTTCACGAAGAAAATCCAGTGCCAGTTGATCGACTGGGTTAGCACCCCGCCCGCGAGCAGGCCCACCGAGCCCCCGGCGGACGCTACGAATGCGTAGACGCCGATCGCCTTCGCCTGCTCGCGCGGCTCGGGGAACATCGTCACGATCATGCCCAGGATCACCGCGGAGGTCATCGCGCCGCCGATCCCCTGGACGAAGCGCGCCACCACCAGCACCTCCTGGCTCTCCGCGAGCCCGCAGACGAGGGACGCGATCGTGAAGACACCCAGTCCGACCAGGAGAATGGTTCGGCGGCCGATCAGGTCCCCGAATCGCCCGGCGAGCAGGAGCAGGCCCCCGAAGGCGATCAGGTAGGCGTTCACCACCCACGCCAAATTCGAGGTCGAGAACCCGAGGTCGTCCTGGATCGTCGGGAGCGCCACGTTGACGACCGTGACGTCGAGCACGATCATCAGCATCCCGGCGCAGAGGACGTAGAGCGCGATCCACCGCGACCGGTCGCCATCGGCTCGCCCGTCTCGCGTTCCGGCCTGTCGATCCATGTGCCCGCTTCGCCTCCTTTGGTGTCCGTTTCCCGTTCAGACCGGTCTCAGTACCGCAACTCATCGCTCCCGGGCGGGGGCATCCTGCCCAGGCTGGGCGGTCGCGACGTCGCCCTACGCCGGAAGCTCTTCCGGCAGCCCAAAGCGCCCGAAGAAGTCGGCGAATCGCTCGGGGATCATCGGCTCCTCCGGCCAGCGCTTGTACGCCTCCGGGTCGGAGGGCTCGGTCGAGCGTGCGATGAACGCCGTCACGTCGCTGACTCGCCGGTCGCGGATCGTCAGGACGTTCAGGGCGAAGGCGAGGTAGGCCTGCCGGCCCTCGTCCCAGCAGTAGAAGGCGAGCGTCGGCTGGCCGTTTGCCCGGACGAGGACGTGGCGCCAACGCCAGGCTCCGGAGAGCGGCCCGACCTCCAGGAAGCCGATGAGCGCCTCCGTGCCGCGATGCCAACTCGGCGCGGGCGGCATGCTGAAGCAGGCGTCCTCGGTGAGCATCTCCACGACGGCTTGGATGTCGCCGCTGTCCCACGCGTCTACATAACCCTGCACCACCTCTCGCACCCCCTCGTCGCCGAGGGAGCGCAGCGTGGCCTGCTGGCTTCGCTCGGGGAGGCGCTCCTCGGTGGCCTTGCGGGCGCGCTGGAGGGCGCTGTTCACCGACGCGGTGGTCGTGTCGAGGATGTCGGCGACCTCCCGGGCGGAGAACCCGAGCACCTCACGCAGGATGAGCGCCGCACGCTGGTTGGCCGGCAGATGCTGGAGCGCCGCGATGAAGGCGAGCTCGACCGCCTCCCGCTGCTCATAGCGGGCCTCCGGCGCCGCGAAGCCGTCCTCTAGCGCGAGCTCGTCGTCCGGGTACGGCTCGACCCAGACCGAGTCGGCGAGCGGGATCAGCGGCCCGTCGTGCGGATCGCGCGGCGGACCGTAGTCGACCGGGAGCACGCGCTTCGGCCGCCTGCCGATCGCATCGAGGCACGAATTGGTCGCGATCCGGTAGAGCCATGAGCGGAGCGAGCTCCTGCCCTCGAACTTCGCGAGACCGCGCCAGGCGCGAAGCAGGGCGTCCTGGAGGGCGTCCTCGGCATCGTGAACCGAGCCGAGCATCCGATAGCAGTGGGCCTGGAGCTCGCTTCGATGAGGCTCCACGAGCCGGCCGTACGCCCCCTCGTCGCCCCCGCGGGCCGCCTCGAGAAGCTCTCGCTCGCGAGGGCTCGTCTGGAGCTGTGCGCTCATTCCACGGAGGGTAGACGGGCGCGCCCTCGGCGCGCCACGCGGCCGATTAGATCGGGGAGGCGGGCCGGTCTAAGGGACAGGGCATGACCGCGGAGCCCTCCAACCGAGTGGTCCACCTGGAGCTCCACACCGGGGACCTGGCGCGCGCCGGCGACTTCTACACGGAAGCGTGCGGCTGGCGCCAGGAGCGAATCGAGGTCGGACCGACCTCCTATCTCGCGCTTGGGATCGGGGACCGAGTGGGAGGCGGGATCGTCCAGTGCGAGACGAGGCGACCGCTGTGGCTGCCCTACGTCGAGGTGCCGGAGATCACCCAGGCGACCGAGCGGGCCCGGCGGCTGGGTGCGACCGTGGTCCTGGAGCCGCGGGAGGGCCCGGCCGGCTGGCGCAGCGTAATCGCCGCCCCGGAAGGCAGCGAGCTGGCGTTCTGGCAGCCGAAGCGCTGAGCTAGCTGTGCGCGAACTGGCCGTGGAACCCGAACGGGATGTGATGCGGGACCTCGGCCCGTGCGAGCTCGTCGAGCGTGCGGGCATCGAGTACGAGCAGGAAGGTGTCGCCCCTCGCGCCGTCGAGCACGACCGAGAGGAGGACCCCCTCGTCCTCATCGTCGGCCTCGGGGGCGGCCACGAACACGGGCTCGCCGGGGAAGCAGTTCTCCTCGGCCCAGACGTCCGCACGGCGATCGACGACGTCGGCCTTCACGATTCGGTCGAACCAGCCGCTCGCGTCGCCGACCCCCCACGCGTAGCGGTACGGACGCTCGTTGCCGCGGGCGTAGTTGATCCGGGGCAGGTCCAATGGCTCCTCGATCAGCCGCTCCGCCGCGACGGTCCCTCGCGAGGGGGCGATCCGGAACCGCTCCAGGCTTGGCTTGCTGATGGGCTTGCCAGCCCGCAGCCGCTCCATGTAGAGGTCCTCGACGATCGCAGCGTCGCGGAAGGTGCAGAGATCGACCACCACGTCGTCGCCGTCCTCATAGGAGTTGACGTGGTGGAACCCGAACCGGGCCTCCGTCTCGAACGGGCCACGGTGCTCGCCGGTGCGCCGGTCGAGGAGGTGGAACCGGGTTCCCAGCTCGGGCTTCCAGCGGTAGTTCTCGATGTACGGGCGCCCGCTGAACGCCAGCCGCAATGGATTGACGACGTATGGGAACTCCGCCAGCACGAACCAGCGCTCGGTCAGCCCGAACGAGTGCATGTAGGCGGGCTCGGAGACGCGCTCGGTCGCGAGGACCTGGGGCTTCGAGCTGCCGGGGCGAAGCAGGAAGAAGCGATAGCTGCTCCTGGGGCCCAGCTTCGCCGCGTAGTTCAGCATCCCCTTGGTCTCGCGGTCCATGTGGGGGTGCGCGGTGGAGAGCTGCCCCGGGGGGTCATAGGCGACCCCCGCCGCCGCCAGGGTGTCGGCGTCGAACTCGACGGGAATGGGCGTCTCCGTCATCGCGATGAACCGCTGGCCGAGCTTGGTCAGGTTGACGTTCGCGTTGTCTGTCAGCTTCGGGGAGAACATCGCGCTCACCCGAGCGAACAGGGAGCGGCACGGATCCGTGGCGAACTCCGAGTAGGCGATCTTCCCGCGGTCCCGCGCGGCGCGATAGGCGCGCGTCTCCAGGAAGCGGCTCGCGTAGGACGCCTGGCCGCCCGCGAACGAGAACCGGTGGAGCATCGCGAGCCCGTCGAACCAGTGGTTCATCGCGCGGGCGCCGACCTCCCACTTGACGGGTCCCGTGCGGATGAGCGAGCCCCGCAGCCACGGCGGGACCTCGCCGTGGACTGGGAGGTTCGCGAGCTGGGTCTCCTCCTCCAGCGAGTCGAAGCCGTGACGGGCGGTCGCGGCGGGGGCCTCGGCGAGCGTGCTCATGGCGCCTCCTGGATAGTGCGGTTCGAACCGTTCGATGCGAGCTGTGAGAGACCTGGCGCGGGCATCCGGACCATACACCGGGTGCCCCCGCCCGGCCGAGGGCGTGAGGCTGACCCTGGGGGCGAGGCTCGGCCACGGCGCCTGAAGCGGCTGGAGGCGCATAGGCGAGTCGGTATCTTGAACGTGTGCTGAAGTGGCTTCGCGATCACCCCCGTCTCACCGACGTGGCGATCGTCGGCAGCACGGCCGTGCTGTCGGTGAGCCTCACCGGGGAGCTCGGTGTGGTGTCCGCCCTGGCGCTGGGGATGGCGGTGATCCTGCTCGCCAACCTGCTGCTGGGCCGACTGCCCTCGGGGTGAGCGGACGGAGGCTTAGGCCCGGTTTAGTTGCCTGATCGAAGATGAGGATCTCATTACCTTGCCTGCCAGGACGAGACTTCTGAGCGCCGGAGCCCTCTTGCTGCTCGCCGCCGTCGGCGCGGTGGGTTGCGGCAGCTCCAGCTCCGATCCCACATCAACCGTCGCCTCCGACGAGCCGCTGGCCGGAGGGCTCTTCAAGCCGCCCACCAAAGAGCCTCCGCTTCAGCTGGACAACTCGCTCGGCCAGCCGGTGAACATCACCGACTACCGGGGCAAGGCCGTGCTGGTCACCTTCATCTACGACCATTGCCCGGACATCTGCCCGTTGATCGTGAGCAATCTCCACGCGGCGCAGGCCCAGCTCGGCAACGACGCGGGCCAACTTCAGATCATCGCCGTGTCCGTCGACCCGGAGGGCGACACGCCGAAGACGGTGAAGGCCTTCTTGGCCGATCACCAGATGACCGGGAAGATGCAGTACCTGATCGGCTCACGCCCTCAGCTCGAGCAGGTATGGACCGACTGGCACATCATCACCAAAAACTCATCGAAAAAGAGCGACCCCGACGCGGTCGAGCACTCGGCGCTGATCTATGGGATCACCGGCAACGGGGTGCTGAAGACGGTCTACCCGGCCAACTTCAAGCCCAAGCAGGTGGTCCATGACGTCCCGATCCTGGCGTCCCAATAGAGGCTGATGTCAAGGCGCTGGGTCTTCGGGCTCCTCGCGGTCGCCGTCGTCGCGGCGCTCGTCATCGCCGAGCTCGCGACGAGCGGCTCGGGCGACAACAGCCGTGAGGCGCCTCCGCTCCCGACCCAGGTCCTGCACGGGCCGAGCGTCGACCTCGCCTCCCTGCACGGCTCGCCCGCCCTCGTGAACTTCTGGGCGAGCTGGTGCACTCCGTGCAAGGAGGAAGCGCCAACGCTCGACCGCCTCTCCAACGGCCTCCGCGGCCAAGCTCGCGTCGTGGGGGTGGACCTCAACGACACGACCTCCAACGCGACCGAGTTCATTCGCGACCACGGCCTCTCCTATCCCATCCTCCGCGACGGGTCGGGTTCGGTTGCGACCCACTACCGCGTGAGCGGTCTGCCGACGACGTTCGTGCTCGATTCCCAGGGGCAGATCGTCCGAACGCTGCGCGGGCCCCAGACCGCGAGCTCATTGCACGAGGCGCTCCGCTCCGTGTCCTCGAGCGACTGAACGCCCACCGGCGCGCTCGTTTGGGCTCAGCGTCCCTGGGTCTCGCGCTCGGCACGCGCCGCGTCCGTGTACGTCTTCCAGTATGCGATCCGGCCGTCGCGCACCTCCATGACCCAGGCCGTGGGCATGTCGAGCTCGACCCCGCTCTGCCTGCCGCGAGCGTGCACGCGGCCGGTCACGAGGATCCGCTCGCCCACCCGGCGGAAGCCCTCCGGGATCGGGGCGTAGAACTCCCAGTTCGCCATCATCTCGGTGCGCCACCAGTGCATGACGCGGTCCGGTCCGCGATAGGAACCGTCGGCGATCTGCGCACCGAACGGCACGGCCTCGATCTCCTGGTGGAGCCGGGCCTGGAAGGCCTCCTCGTCGTGCTCGCTCAGAGCAAGCCAGGCGCGACGGATCACGTCGAAGTCCGGGTCGGGTGTGGAGCCGGCGACCACCGCGATCATTCTCCCGGCCCGCGACGCCGGTGGTCGCGCGGGTCGCGCTAGCCTCGGGCGCTTGGGCCAGGCGGAGCGGGCAACGTCGATCGGGCTGGTGATCGGGGCGGTCGCCTCGATTCAGCTCGGAGCGGCGGTCGCCACGACGCTGTTCGACGAGCTGGGGCCGACCGGCGCGGTGCTGCTGCGGACCGGCTTCGCCGCGGTCATCCTGGTGGCGGTGTGGCGTCCCGAGCTGCCGCGCCGGGCCAGCGAGCCGCTTCGCGACGCCGTCCTGCTCGGGGTGGCCCTGGCCGCGATGAACTTGAGCTTTTACGCGGCGCTCGATCGAATCCCGCTGGGGATCGCGGTCACGCTCGAGTTCACCGGGCCCTTCGCCGTGGCGGTGGCCGGGTCACGGCGGGCGAGCGATCTGCTCTGGGTCGGGCTCGCGGCCGTGGGCATCCTGCTCTTGTCGCCGCTTCGCGGCTCGCTCGACAGCCTCGGCGCGGCGTTCGCCTTGGTCGCGGGCGCGTGTTGGGCCGCGTACATCGTCTTGACGGCCCGGGTGGGCCGTGCGTTCCGGGGCGGTCGCGGACTCGCCTTGGCGATGGGGGTGGCGGCGATCGTCCTCCTCCCCGTCGGCGTGGCGGGCGCCGGCCAGGAGCTCGCTCGGCCGGGGCCGCTGGCGGTCGGGCTGGCCGTGGCGGTGCTGAGCTCGGCGATCCCCTACTCGCTCGAGCTCGAGGCTCTGCGGCGGATCCGCAGGGGGACGTTCGGGGTCCTGATGAGCCTCGAGCCGGCCGTCGCGGCCCTGGTCGGGCTGGCGGTGCTCGGTCAGGGCTTGAGGCCGACCGAGGTGGTGGCCATCGCGCTGGTGGTCGCGGCCAGCGCGGGCGCGCTCGGGACCGCGGCGGCGCCCACCCCAGTCGAGGCCTGACCGCGCCGAGACTCGACCCTGACCGCACCGAGGGTCGAGTTGCGCTGCATATGGCGACGGAGCTCGCCACTCGGCGGGGTTCAGCCGGACCCCTGCCCCGAGTCGTCTCCCGCATCCTCCACCCGGGCCCGCGGCTCGTGGCCGGCGCACGCCGTCACCGGCAGGCGCGGATAGCGGGGGTAGGCCGGGTCGCTGCGGGAGCGCTCGCAGAGCGAGAACGTGGAGCCGCGGGTGGTCTTGACGATGCGCTGATGAACGCAGGTGTCGCACAGGCCGGCCGGCGGGCGCGCCATCGGCGGAGTATCGCGGCGTCCATACTTCACTTTGTATAGTCAGGATCCGTGTCCACCTTCTGGCGGCTACTCGGATTCCTGCGCCCATACCGTCGCGCGGTGATCGGGTCGCTCGTCTTCGCCTGGGGGGCGATGGTGATGACGGTCGGGATCCCGTGGCTGGTCGGGAGCACGGTGAACGCGATCGAGGAGGGCCATCGGTCCGACATCCTCCCTCTGGCGCTCGCCATCGTCGGCGCGGGGATCCTCCGCTTGGGCTTGACCGTGGTGCGCCGCCTGATCGCCGGGAGGGTCTCGGTCGCGGTCGAGTACGACCTGCGGGAGCAGCTCTATGGGCACCTCCAGGCGCTCGAGCTCGGATTCTTCGACTCCCAGCAGACCGGACAGCTGATGTCGCGCGCGACGGTCGACCTCCAGTCGATCCGGTTCTTCCTCGGGTACGGGCTGGTCTTCCTGACGCAGAACGCGCTGACGCTGGTGCTGGCGAGCGCCGTGATGTTCGCGCTCAAGCCCGACCTCGCGGCGCTCGCGCTGCTGCCGGTCCCGTTCGTGGTCCTCTCGGCGATGCGCTACAGCCGTCGCTCGCGACCGGCTGTCCAGGAGATCCAGCAACGGCTCGCGGAGCTCACCGGGGAGGTCGAGGAGGGCATCTCCGGAATTCGGATCGTGAAGGCCTTCGCGCGCGAGCGCTTCATGCTCGAGCGGTTCCGTCGCTCGGTGGGCCGGGTGTTCGATCAGGAGATCTTCTCCACCCGCCTGCAGGCCTTCTACTCGCCCATGATCGGCTTTCTGCCCAGCCTCGGGCTGGCGGTCGTACTCCTGGTCGGCGGTCGGCAGGTGATCCACAACAGCCTCTCGCTCGGGGCCTTCACCGCCTTTTACACCTACCTGATCATGCTCACCGCCCCCATGCGCATGCTCGGGATGGCCCTGGGGATGGCGCAGCGGGCCGTCGCCTCCGGGAATCGCCTGTTCGAGATCCTCGATCGCGAGCCGAGGATCGAGAGCCCGCCCGACGCCCCGTCTCTCCCGGACGGACCGGGACGGGTCGAGCTGCGGGGCGTCTCCCTCGCCTACAACGGCAGCGCCGCCGCCCTGGAGGACGTCGAGCTAACGATTGAGGCGGGTCGGACCGTCGCGCTGGTGGGGCCCACGGGGTCCGGCAAGACGAGCTTGGTGGGGCTGATCGCGCGCCTGTATGACCCGAGCCGAGGCGCCGTGCTGATCGACGGGGCCGACGTGCGCGGCATCGACGTTCGGTCGCTCCGATCCCAGGTGGCCTTCGTGGCCGATGACAGCTTCCTGTTCTCGGCCAGCGTGGCGGAGAACATCGCCTACGCGCGCCCGGACGCGAGCCCGGCCGAGATCGAGGTGGCCGCGCGGCGGGCCCAGGCGGACGGGTTCATCGCGCGACTCCCGGATGGGTACGAGACGCGAATCGGCGAACGCGGGCTGACGCTGTCCGGCGGGCAGCGCCAGCGGGTCGCGATCGCGCGGGCACTTCTGGCCGACCCCCGGATCCTGATCCTCGATGACGCGACCTCATCGGTGGACGCGAAGACCGAGGCGACGATCAAGCGCGGCCTGCGCGAGGCGATGGCGAATCGGACGACCTTCATCGTCGCCCACCGGATGTCGACCATCTCGTTGGCCGACGAGGTCGTCGTGATGGACGGCGGGCGAATCGTCGACCAGGGCACTCACGAGGAGCTCACCGAGCGCTGCGCCCTGTACGCGGAGATCGCCGAGCACGGGCTCGCGGACTCCGTCTTCCTGCAGCGGGACCTCGAGAGGCGCGAGGAGATCGCGCGGCTGTGAGCGGCGGGCCCCGAGAAGCGCGGAAGGAGTCGGCATCCCGTGATGGCGCTCGCGACGGACAACCAGACGATCCGATCATCGAGGTTGATCCGGAGGCGCAGGGGTCCGACGTAGCGGAGGAGACGGAGGATCAGGCGAACCAGCCCGGGCGCCTGATGGGCACCCTGCTGCTGGCACGGGAGCTGTGGCGGTTGGTTCGCGGAGAGCGCCAGCGGACGAGGAAGCTCCGGTGGCTGTTCGGCCTCCTTCGTCCGTATCGAAAGCGCGTGGCGATCACGCTCGTCGCCCTGGTGGCCGCCACCGCGGCCGGCCTCGCCCCTCCGTACCTGGCCGGACGGGCGATCGACAGCGGCATCGCGAACGGCGACGTGAGCGCACTGGATTTGATCGTGGCCGTCTTCCTGGTCTCGGCGGTCACCTACTGGGCGGCGACGTACACGCAGACCTACCTCGTGGGCTGGGTTGGCCAGCGAGCGCTCCAGGACCTGCGCGAGCAGATCTACACCCACCTGCAGGGGATGTCGATCGGGTTCTTCACTCGGAACAGGCCCGGGGTTCTGATCTCCCGGCTGACCAACGACGTCGAGGCCCTGGACACGCTGGTCACCGACGGGGTCGTGACGCTGATCTCGAGCACGCTCACGCTGCTGGGGGTCGTGGTCATCCTGCTGCTGCTCGATCTGCAGCTCGCGCTGGTGACCTTCGTGACCTTTCCGCTCCTTGCGGTCGGCAGCGTGATCTTCCGGATCGCGGCGGCGGGCGCCTACCGATTGACGCGCGAGAAGATCGCCAACATCACCGCGTACCTCCAGGAGACGCTGTCCGGGGTGCGGGTGGTGCGCAGCTTCGCCCAGGAGCCGCGGCACGTGGAGCAGATGGCGGTGCTGAACGAGGAGAACCGGGTGGCCAACATGCGGACGGTCTACCTGAACGCCGCCTATTTCCCCGCGGTCGAGCTCCTGTCGGCGATCGGCACGATGGCGATCCTGCTGTACGGCGGCTACCAGGCGGTCGACGGCAATATCCAGGTCGGCGTTGTGGTGGCCTTCGTCGCCTATTTGAACGCGTTCTTCGACCCCATTCAGCAGATCTCGCAGCTGTACACGACCTACCAGCAGGGGATGGCGGCGCTGGACAAGATCTTCGACCTGCTGGAGACCGAGCCCGATATGACCGATCGTCCTGATGCGCTCGACCCGGGGCGGCTGCGGGGCGAGATCGAGCTGGCGGAGGTCTCCTTCTCCTACGGTGGCGACGACGAGTGGGCGCTTCGCGAGGTGGACCTGCACATACCCCCGGGGCAGACGGTGGCGCTCGTGGGCGAGACGGGGGCCGGCAAGTCGACGTTCGCGAAGCTCGTCGCGCGCTTCTACGACCCCCAGCATGGCCAGGTGCTGGTCGATGGGCACGACCTGAGGGAGCTGAACTCGAAGGCGCTACGGAGCCAGCTCGGGATCGTTCCCCAGGAGGGCTTCCTGTTCTCGGGCACGGTGCGCGAGAACATCGCGTTCGGGTGTCCGGAGGCGAGCGAGGAGGAGATCCGAGCCGCTGCCGAGACGGTGGGGGCTGACGTGTTCATCGAGCGGCTGCGGAGCGGGTACGACACCGAGATCGGGGAACGGGGAGTCAGCCTGTCGGCGGGCCAGCGGCAGCTGGTGGCGTTCGCCCGCGCTCTGCTGGCGGAGCCGCGCATCCTGATCCTCGACGAGGCGACGTCGAACGTGGACGTGCGGACGGAGCAGGTGATCGAGCGGGGCCTCGAGCGGCTGCTGATGGGCCGTACGGCGATCGTCATCGCCCACCGGCTGTCCACGATCAGGCGAGCGGGGCGGATCGTCGTGCTGGAGCATGGGCGGATCGTCGACCAGGGAACCCACGACGAGCTGATCGAGGCGGGCGGGCCCTACTCGCGGCTCTACGGCGCCTGGGCCGAGCAGGTCGCCTAGCCGGCGCCACCGACGCGTTCGTCTCGCACGCCGGGACTTTCGCGGCGACCCGGGCCTACGGCGAGACGCCGCCGGTTCCGCCCGTTCCGCCGCCCGTCGTCCCTCCGCCGGTGCCTCCACCGGTCCCGCCGCCGGTCGTCCCGCCGCCGGTGCCGCCCGAGGGCGGAGGCGCGGGCGCCGGAGCCGGGGTTGTCGTCGCGGGGGCGACGGTCGTCGGCGTCGTGGGGGCGGGGACGGTGGTGGTGGGCGTGGTCGCCGTCCCGGTGCCGGCGGCAGTGGTCGGGCCGCCCTTCGCGCAGTCCTTGAGGCCGTAGTCCTGCGCGGCGGTCTGCGCGCTGGAGCGGGCGCTTGCCGCCTCCGCCTCCGCGGCGGAGGTGTCGCCGCCCTGCTCGGCGGCATCACGCTTGTCCATCAACGCCGTGACCTCGTCGCGGAGTGCCGAGAGGTAGCTCTTGAGCGCCGCCTTGCCCTGGTCGGGCGGGTTCAGGGATTCGAGCGAGTTGAGCTGGCTCTGCGTGATCTGCAGCTCCTGGGTGGCCTGAACCTTGGAGCTCGTGCTCACGGCCCCGCTCGTCAGGCTCGAGATCGCGTTGTTGGCCTCGTCGCAGATCGAGTTGGCCTGGTCGACGAACTCGGACTTGGTGAGCGACGCGGCGCCTGCGGGGCCGCTGGCGCCGCTCGCGCCCTGCACCGTGACGACGGGCGCCGAGTCGTCTCCGCCGCAGCCCGCAGCTCCGAGCGCGGCCACGACCAATACCCCCGCGAGCGGGAGGTATGCGCACCTACCCCACATGGCTGGATCAAGGTAGCAAGCAGGGGTGTTTCCGGCCGCTCAGGCACGCCGGGCCTCGTGGACGTCTGTTGCGGCGGGGCGCTGGGAACCGCCCTTCAGCTCGCTGAGCCCCCGTTGCGCCGATGGCCGTTGCGCCCGCCGTAGGTCTCCGTCTGGCTGTGGCAATTCGGGCAGAGCAGCTCGAGGTTTTCCAGGCGGTTGTCCTTGCCGTCGCCGTTGATGTGATGGAGCTGAACGCTCAGAGGGTTCCCGCGCCACTCGCCGATCCCGCAGCGCTCGCAACGATCATCCTTCAGCCCCGCTTCGATCAGGCGGCATTTGATGTTGAACCGGCCTCGGCTCGTTCCATTGACCAACAACTCCCTCAGGGGCATCCCGCGCGGTCGACTGACGAGGTCGCCGCGGGCGACAGCCTGGCTCCACGATGCCTTCGAAAAGCCGAACCTCAGACGGCATTCTTTGGCCGAGAGTCCGGAGTCGTACACGCGCTGGATCTCCGCCCAGTCGTAACGGCGGGCGAAGTCGTCACGGACGGGCAACCCGACCCGTCGCGCGTGATAGGCCACCGTCGCCTTGGACATCCCCAACTCGGCGGCGATCATGGCCTGTGAGTAACCCTCTTGAAACAGGCGATCGATCAGGTCTCGCTTTTCGCGCGGGAGCAGGCGCGACGTTCTCGGCGGTGGGATCAGCCCTGCGCGTACAGCGAGCTGCCATGCGCGGGCTGAGATGTCGAATCGCCCGCACGCCTCCCGCACGGTGTGCCCTTCAGAGTAGTACTTGCGTACGGCCGTCCAATCAGGCGATGCCACGAACGTATGTTCGTCAGCATCGAGTCACCTGGGTTGGGCAGTATGTGCCGCTAGAGTGTCAAATGCGCTGCGGAATGGGGTAATGGCAGCCCGCCTCGCTCTGGACGAGGAAGTCTAGGTTCGAATCCTAGTTCCGCAGTTCAGGCGATCGCGTCGAGGTCCGAGTGCACGTCCGCAATCGCGTCCCTGTGGCGCGACACGTCCGCCCCCGACTCGATCAACGCCCGCGCGTAGGCCAGGTCCTCCGAGCGCCCCACCGAGAGCGCCGCGGCCAGGCGCCCGCCATCGAGATACCAGACGCTGAACTCGCCGCCATCGCGGTCCCCCCTCCACACCAACTCGTCCCAACGCTCGGCCGGCCCCACGTACTCGAGGCTCGCCCAGTCAGCGAGATCGCTGAAGAAGTACGGCACGACCCGATATGGCTCGGCGTCCCCCATCAGCCCGCGCGCCGCGTGCTGGCCCTGCTGAAGCGCCACGTCCCAGTGCTCGACTCGAAGCCGTCTCCCATGCACCACGCTGTCGTAAGAGCACGCATCGCCGGCGGCGAAGATCCCTTCGACCGAGCTCTCGAGCCCGGACCCGCAGATGATCCCGTCGTCGACCTCCAGCCCGCCGCGCTCGGCGAGCATCGTCTCCGGGTGAACGCCCGCCCCCACCACGACCACGTCGCCCTCGACCTCTCGGCCGCTCTTGGTGCGGATCGCCCTCACCCGCCCATCCCCCAGGAACGCCTCGAGCGCATCCCCCGTCACGAGCTCCACGCCGTGGGACGCGAGCACCTCGTGGAAGTACCGGCCCACCTCCTCGCCGAACGCCCCCGACAACGCCACCTCCTCGAGCATCACCATCGTGCACCGCGTGCCCTTCGCCGTCAGCGATGCGGCCACCTCGCTGGCGATGTAGCTCCCCCCGATGAGCACCACGTGCTCAGCCTCCGCGGCCTCCTCGCGGATCGCGTCGGAATTGCCCAGCACCCGCAGGTAGTGGATCCCCTCCAACCGGGCCCCCTCCAGGTGATGCAGGATGTTGACCCGCGCCCCCGTCGCGATCAGCGCCCCGCCGAACTCCACCTCCTCCTTCGTCTGCAGCTTCGCCGTGTGCCCCTCCGCGTCGAGCGACATGACGCTCGTCTCCGTCAGCAGCTCGATCCCGTTCTCCTCGTACCAGCCCACCGCGTTGACCAGAGCGTCCTCCTCCCCGGCCTCGCCCCGCAGGTACTCCTTCGATAGCGGCGGTCGCTCATAGGGCGCGTGGGGCTCGCGTCCCACCAGCAGGATCGAGCCGTCGGCCCCGCGCTTGCGGAGCTCCGCCGCGCAGTGCGCGGCCGCGAACCCCCCCACCAGCAGATAATCCACCTTGCGCGCGGCCATCGCTCAGCCGTTCGAGCCGTCGGGACCGAAGTAGGCCTTCAGCTCCTCCTCCATCCCCGGATCGAGGACGGCGAGGACCTCGTCGCCGGGCTCCAGCACCGTCTCCGGCCCCGGCACGAACCCCCTCCCCTCCCGCAGCACCGAGATCAGCAGGCTCCCCTCCGGCAGCTCCAGGTCGCCCACCCGCTGGCCAGCGACCTTGGAGCCCTCGCCCAGGAGCAGCTCGATGATCTCCAGCCGCTCCCGCGGCAAATCCAGCAGGTGGACGAGCCCGTACTTCGGCACCTCGTGCTCGATCAACCGCAGGATCAGGTCGGTCGCCGAGACCACGGGGTTGATCTCCAGCAGGTCGAACCACTGCTTGTTACGCGGATTGTTAACCCGGGCGATGATCTGATCGACCATGTACTTCTCCTTGGCCACCTGGCAGATGAGGATGTTGTCCTCGTCGTCGCCGGTGACCGTGATCACCATGTCCGCCCGGCCGATTCCGGCCCGTTCCAGCACCCAAAGCTCGGACGAATCGCCGTACTGGACATTGTGCTCGAGCTCCTGCTCGACCGCCAGATAGCGATTCCTGTCCTTCTCGATCAAGGTCACCTCGTGCTCCTTGTCGAGCAGCTCACGGCCGAGGTTCCATCCGACCTTCCCCGCTCCGACGATGATCACGTACATCCGCTACCTCGACCCGGCGGCGCGGCTCGCCGCCTCCTTGACCTCGGTCTCGAGCATCTCGATCGCGACCCGCGTCGGGCAGACCGTCCGCATCCCCTGCTGCTCGTACCACTCGGCCCGGTACGGGTCGAGGATCCGCGCGATGACCGTCGGCACGTTGAACCGCTGCTTGGCGATCTGCGCGACCACGATGTTGGTGTTGTCGCCATCGGTGGCGGCGACGAAGGCGTCCGCCTGCTCGATCCCAGCTTCTTGGAGCGCATCGATCTCGAGCGCGGTCCCGACGGTGAACTGACCGCCCGCGTCTTCCCACGACGACTCGAGGCCGATCTCCAGGCGAGCGTGGGCCTCCGAATCCTCGTCCAGGCACGAAACGGTGTGGCCGTCCCGGAGCATCGAGCGGGCCAGCGACGAGCCCACACGGCCCCCTCCAGCGATCAGGATGAACATCGGCCTGGATCCTAC
>DATBFS010000056.1:0-24641 GCA_036558385.1 Solirubrobacterales bacterium
GACGGAGGGGGCCATCGGGCGGCGGCGATCATATACCCGCTTCGCCGGGGCGAAAAGGGCAATCGGCTCGATTCTCAACAAATTCGCTTCGACCTTAGGTTGAGGTCGACTCCCCCGTCCCGCCGACGAGCTCCGAAGCGACGCCGGGCGGCGCCGCCGCGAGCGCCTCCGAGAGCTCCGTCCGGACCCGCGAGGCGGCCATCGGGTCCCTGAAGTTGGCCGTTCCCACGGCGATGGCGGCGGCGCCGGCGGCCATGAAGGCGAGCGCGTGCGCGCCGGACTCGATGCCTCCCATGCCGATCACCGGAATCGACACGGCGGGCGCCACGCGGCCCACCTGAGCAAGCGCGTGGGGCCTGACCGCGGGGCCTGAAAGCCCGCCGCCGCCCCCTCCCAGCCATGGCGTCAGGGTGGCGGGGTTGACCGCCGAGGCCTCCAGAGTGTTGATCAGCGAAACGGCATCCGCTCCGCTTCGCTCCGCCGCCGCTGCGACCGCCTCCGGCTCGGCCACGTTCGGCGTCAGCTTCACGATCAGCGGCTTCGAGGTGAGCGGCCGCACGGCGTCGAGAAGCGCTCGCGTCTCATCGGGCTGCTGCCCGACGATCAGCCCCGACTCCACGTTCGGACAAGAGACGTTCAGCTCCAGGGCCGCCACCTCGGCGCGGTCGGCCAGGCCCGCAATCAACCGCCGGAACTCATCGTGGCTCGACCCCATGACGGACACGATCAACGGCACAGGCAGCGCTGAGAGCTGGGGCAGGTCTTGGTCGAGGAAGCCCTCGAGCCCCTTGTTCGGCAGGCCGATCGAGTTGATCATCCCCGATGGCGTCTCGAAGATCCTCGGCGGGGCGTTGCCGTCCCGAGGCTCGAGCGTGATCGTCTTTGAGACGAACGCCGAGAAGGGGAAGCTCTCAAAGAGCGCGTCCCCGAAGACCTTGCGCGCGGCGATGGCGTCGAAGGTGCCGCTGCCGTTCAACACCGGGTGATCCAGGTGTAGGCCCGCGATGTCGACGCTCAGGGCCATGCCCGCGTCAATGCCCCGATCCGGGGACCAGGGCGGTCCCAATGCATGCGGCGTTCACCACGGGCCCATCGACGCACAGGCGCATGTAGCCGCCCTTCGACAGCGGGACGGCGCAGCCGAAGCAGGCCCCGAAGCCACAGCCCATCGGCGCTTCCATGGCCAGCTCCGCAGCGACCCCGCGCTCGCCGCACATCGCCCGTACGGCCTCGAGCATCCCGGGTGGGCCGCAGGCGTAGACGGCGGCGCCTCGGGCCGAGTCCCCCTTGAGCAGCACCGCGAGCAGGTCGGTCACGTAACCCCGGTGGCCGACGTGGCCGTCCTCGCTGGCCAGGCGTACCTCACTGCAGGAGAACAGCTCCTCCACCCCACCCGCGTGCTCGCGGTCCCGAAAGCCGATCAGAGTGCGCGTGGGCATGCCGACGTCAGCAAGCTGGCGGCGCCAGATCGCGAGGGGCGCGAGTCCGATGCCTCCTCCGACGAGGATCGCGCCGGCGATCTCCGCCCCGAGCTCACTCGGGGGCGAGAACGGCCGGCCCAGCGGCCCCGTGACCCAGAGGCCCTCGCCCCGGCGCATGGCCGCGAGCCGCTCGGTCCCGGGCCCGACAGCCTCCACCAGGAAGTCCAGCCGCAGCCCCCCCTCTGCGGGCTGCGCCTCGGCGATCGAGAACGCCCGCGGCAGATAGGGCCTCCCATCGCGCTGGCCCCAGCCGTCAGTCGCGGCGAGCATGAAGAACTGGCCGGCGCGGGGCTCAGGGCCGATCGCGTCGAGCGCCGAGAAGATTCGGTATCCGCCCACCGCTCGGTTCTCGACGATCTCGCACAGCCGGCGTCCAAGCGGGGCGGGCATGCGATCGTCGGACGGGGATCCGCGCCGCGTGGCGGCGGCCGCCCCGTCCGTCAAGCCGACGCCCCGGAGGACTCGGCTCGCTCGGCCACGGATGGGCGACGGTCGACTCCCGCGGCTTCGTGCAGTTCCTGCAGGCAGCGCGGCTCGGCCCCCCGCTCCCGCTGGGCGAAGATCGCCCGCGCCGCGGCGGAGGCTCCCGTCATCGTCGTGACGCACGGGATGCCCTCGCGAACGGCGGCCGTTCGAATCTCGTAGCCGTCGCTTCGCGCCCCGCTTCCGGTCGGCGTGTTGATCACCAGGTCCACCTCGCGGTTGCGGATGAAGTCGACCACGTGAGGGGATCCGTCGGCGATCTTGTTGATGGCGGTCACCGGAACGCCCATGCGCGAGATCGCCTGGGCGGTTCCGCGGGTGGCGATGATTCGGAAGCCGAGGTCGTGAAAGCGCGCCGCGAGCTGTGTGGCCGCGGGCTTGTCCGTGTCGGTGACGGTGATGAACACGGTTCCCTCGCGGGGCAGCGCGATCCCCGCTGCGGACTGAGCCTTGCCGAATGCGGTCGGAAAGTCGCGGGCGATCCCCATCACCTCGCCGGTCGACTTCATCTCGGGGCCCAGGACCGAGTCGGCCCCGGCGAAGCGGGCGAACGGGAGCACCGCCTCCTTGACGCTGACGTGCTCGCCCGGGGAATCGGGAAGCTCCTGGTCGGCCAGGCGCTCGCCGAGCATGAGCCGGCACGCGATCTTCGCCAGCGGGACGCCGGTCGCCTTCGAGACGAAGGGGACTGTCCGCGACGCGCGGGGATTGGCCTCGAGCACGTAGAGTCGGCCGCCCGCGACCGCGTATTGGACGTTCAGCAACCCGATCACCCCGAGCTCGAGCGCGATCCTCGCGGTCGTGCGGCGGATCTCCTCGAGCATCTCCTCTCCGAGGCTCATGGGCGGCAGCACGCAGGCAGAGTCGCCGGAATGCACCCCGGCCTCCTCGACGTGCTGCATGATCCCGGCGACCTGGACCTCCGCCCCGTCGGCGAGGGCGTCGACGTCGACCTCGATCGCATCCTCGAGGAACCGGTCGAGCAGCAGGGGGTGCTCCTGGTCGGCCTTCACGTTCTGCTCCAGGTAGGCGGCCAGGCCGTCGGCCGTGTAGCAGATCTCCATCGCCCGGCCCCCGAGCACGTAGGACGGCCGCACCAGCAACGGGAAGCCGACGTCGGCCGCGATCACGGCTGCCTCGTCGGCGGAGAGGGCGGTCCCGTAGGGCGGGTGCGCGATCTCGAGCCGGCGCAGGAGCGCGCCGAAACGACCCCGGTCCTCGGCCAGGTCGATCGCGTCGACAGGGGTGCCGAGCAGTCGCACCCCCGCATCCTCGAGGGCCCGCGCGAGCTTGAGCGGCGTCTGGCCGCCGAACTGGACGATCACCCCCTCGGGGCGCTCGGCCTCCACGACGGCGAGCACGTCCTCCTCGGTCAGCGGCTCGAAGTACAGCCGGTCGGAGGTGTCGTAGTCCGTCGAGACCGTCTCCGGGTTGCAGTTGACCATCACGGCGTCTCGCTCCAGCTCGCGCACCGTCATCGCCGCGTGCACGCAGCAGTAGTCGAACTCGATCCCCTGCCCGATGCGGTTCGGGCCCGAACCGAGGATGACGACGGAGGGGCGGTCCCCACGCCGAACCTCGGAGTCGGCCACCCGCTCGTGGGCCGAGTAGTAGTAGGGCGTTCGAGCCTCGAACTCGGCGGCGCAGGTGTCGACGGCCTTGAAGGTCCTCGCGAGCCCCACGGTTCCGTCCCCATCGATCGCGAGGGCTCGCAGCTCGTCCAAGAACCACGGGTCGATCGCCGTTCGTTCGCCGATCTCCTCCGGCTTGGCGCCGCGGCGGAATGCCTCGAGGATCAGGTCGTAGCGGTCTGGAGCGGGCGTCAGCAGGCGATCGAGCAGATCGTCGGTCTTCTCGGGGATGTCCGCCGGGGCGTCCAGCTCACGCGATCGCATCGCCTTCGCCACCGACTCGCGGAAGGTCCGGCCGATCGCCATCACCTCGCCGACCGACTTCATGTGCGTGGAGAGGCTTCCCTCGGCCCCGGGGAACTTCTCGAACGCGAACCTGGGGACCTTCGTGACCACGTAGTCGATCGTCGGCTCGAAGGAGGCGGGTGTCGCCTTGGTGATGTCGTTGGGGATCTCCTCGAGCGCGTACCCCACCGCGAGCTTCGCGGCGATCTTGGCGATCGGAAAGCCGGTCGCCTTCGACGCGAGCGCCGAGGAGCGGGAGACGCGGGGGTTCATCTCGATCACCACGACCTCCCCCGTCCGCGGGTTGACGGCGAACTGGATGTTGGAGCCGCCCGTCTCGACCCCCACCGCCCTGATCACCCTCAGCGCCTGGTCCCGAAGCTCCTGATAGAGGCGGTCGGTGAGCGTCTGCGAGGGAGCCACGGTCACGCTGTCCCCGGTGTGAACGCCCATCGGATCGACGTTCTCGATCGCGCAGACGACGACCACGTTGTCGTTGCGATCGCGCATCAGCTCCAGCTCGAACTCCCCCCAGCCCAGCACGGATTCCTCCACCAGCACCTGATTGATAGGGCTGGCTGCGAGCCCCTCCGAGACGACCTGCCGCAGCTCGGTCTCCGTGCGGCCGACCCCGCCCCCCGCGCCTCCCAGCGTGTACGCGGGCCGCACGATCGCCGGCAGGGCGAGTACGCCATCGGCGAGCGCGGTCTCCGCCTCGCCCACCGAGGTGACGATCAGCGACCACGGCACCCGCAGGCCGGCCCCCTCGATCGTCTCCCGAAACGCCTCTCGGTCCTCCGCCCGGCGGATCGCGTCGTAGTCCGCCCCGATCAACTCGACGCCGAGGCGCTCCAGGACTCCCTCGATGTGGAGCGTGGAGGCGAGATTGAGAGCGGTCTGCCCGCCGAGCGTCGGCAGGAGGGCATCCGGGCGCTCGCGCTCGATGATCCGCTCCACGGACTCGGGCGTGAGGGGCTCGACGTAGGTGCGATGGGCGAACTCGGGGTCGGTCATGATCGTCGCCGGGTTCGAGTTCACCAGCACGACCTCATAGCCCTCCGCGATCAGCACCTTGCACGCCTGAGCGCCCGAGTAGTCGAACTCGGCCGCCTGCCCGATCACGATCGGACCGGAGCCGATGAGCAGGATCTTCTGGATGTCGTTGCGCCGCGGCATCAGCGGGCCTGGTCCGCGATCCCCAGGAACCGGTCGAAGAGGTGGCGGGCGTCGTGGGGGCCCGGCCCGGCCTCCGGGTGGTACTGGACCGTCGCGCCCGGGACGTCCCGCAGGACCAGGCCCTCGACCGTGCGGTCGTAGAGGTTCAGATGGGAGAGCTCGGCCTCGCCGAAATCGGTCCGCCAGCGCACCGGCCGGTCGCCCTCGATCGTGGGCTCGCCTCCCGGGCCCTGAACCGCGAAGCCGTGGTTCTGCGACGTGATCTCGATCTTCCCGGTCTCGAGGTCCTTGACCGGGTGGTTGGCCCCGCGGTGGCCGAACGGCAGCTTGAAGGTCTCGAGCCCCACCGCGCGGCAGAGGAGCTGATGGCCGAGGCAGATGCCGACCACCGGTCGCTTGCCGACGAGCTCGCGCACCGTGTCGACAACGTAGCCCAGGGCCGCCGGGTCGCCGGGGCCGTTCGCGAGGAACACCAGGTCTGGATCGTGCTCGAGGACCTCCTCGGCGGAGGCCGAGCATGGCACCAGGGTCAGCCGACAATCGCGCTCGCGGAGCTGCCGGATGATGGAGAGCTTGATCCCGGTGTCGATCCCGACCACGTGGGGACCCCCGCCATCTATCGCGATCGGGGCCTCGGGGGTCACCGTCCGCGCAAGGTCGGCCCCCGCCATCGAGGGCTCCGACTCGACCCGCTCCCGCGCCCCGACCGGGTCGAGCTCGGCGCGGAAGATGCCGCCGCGCATCGCCCCGCGGTCGCGGATGTGGCGAACCAGCCCGCGCGTGTCGACGCCCTGGATGCCCGAGATCCCGCAGTCACGCAGCCAGTCGAGCCAGCCGCCCTCGGCGTCGGCCGCGTGCTCGGCATTCTTCGCATCGCGCATGATCACCGCGCGGGCGTGCACCCGGTCGGATTCCATGGCCTCCGCCGCCACGCCGTAGTTGCCGATCAGCGGATAGGTGAAGGTGATGATCTGCCCGGCATACGAGGGGTCGCTGACCGCCTCCTGGTAGCCCGTCATGGCGGTGTTGAAGACGATCTCGCCGGTGACCTCGCCCCCCGCCCCGCAGAGCCAGCCGTCGAACCTGCTTCCGTCCTCCAGCAGCACGTAGCCCGCCTGGCGTCCATCCGCGACTGCGGAGCCCGGGCTCATGATGGACTCGGGGCGAACTCGAGCACGAGGCTCTGCACCCGCTTGAACTCGTCGGTGCCGGCCCTGGCGACGAGCTCGAAGAGCGCCGTCTCGACGCTCGTGAGGACGGCGCCGGCGGCCTCGGCCTTATGAAGGCCGACCCGCCGGTTCTCCTCGAATCGAGAGCCGATCGCGTCCTGTGCGACGTGCACCTCGACGCGCCGGTCGAGGAGGTCGAGCACGGTCTGGTTGACGCACACGTGCGCCTCGATGCCGCATACGAGGGCCTGGTCTCGGCCCCCGAGGTCGAAGCCCTCGGCCTCCGCGGCCGAGAAGCACACCTTCTCGATCGGCTTCACCCCCGCGGGCAGTCGCGCCGCGACCTCCGCGACGGTTCGCCCCAGGCCCTTCGGATACTGCTCGGTCACCACGATCGGGATCCCGACGGCCTCGGCGCCGCGGATCAACGTGGCCGTGGCCTCGGCGACGTCCCCGAAGCTCGGCACCGCCTTGCGGAACGCCTCCTGGACGTCGATCACCACCAGGGCGGCGCGGTCGCGGTCGAGCTTCGCCGCGCTCACGCGACCCCCATCGCGAAGCTCCGCTGCCGGTAGGCCACGCGGCCGGCCACCGCCGTCATCAGGACCCGCCCGCGCAGGGTCCTCCCCGCGAAGCAGGAATTGGACGAGCGGCTCTCCCAGCCCTCGGCGCCTGGCTCCCATTCCGCCTGCGGGTCGAAGAGGACGAGGCTCGCCTCACTGCCGACGGCGAGGCTTGGCGGCTCGAAGCCGAATGGCACGGCGCCGGCGCTCATCCGCTCGACGAGGACCCCGAGATCGAGCAGCCCGGGGACGACCAACTCCGTGTGAAGGGCGGCGAAGGCGGTCTCCAGTCCGGTGACACCCATCGCCGCCTGCTCGAACGGCACCTCCTTCTCCTCGATGGAGTGCGGCGCGTGGTCGGTGGCCACGCAGTCGATCACCCCGGCGCGGATTCCATCGATCAGAGCCTGGCGATCGTCGGCGCCGCGAAGCGGCGGGTTCATCTTGAACCGCGAGTCGAGGCTCCTGACCTCGTCGTCGGTGAGAGCAAGGTGATGAGGCGTCGCCTCGCAGGTGATCGCCACGCCCGCGGACTTGGCCGCCTCCACCGCCTCCACCGACTCGCGTGCGGAGAGGTGCTGGACGTGGATGCGCGCGTCCTCATGAGAGGCCAGGGCGGCGTCGCGGGCGATCATCGTCGACTCGGCGACCGACGGGACACCGGCGAGGCCCAGCGCGGCGGAGACGATCCCCTCGTGCATCACGCCTCCCTTGTGCGATTCGTGCGCGCCCGCTGGACGCGACAGGTCGTGATCCTCCTCGTGAAGCGCGAGCTGCCCGCCCACGAGGTGCTGGTACTGAAGGGCGCGCCGCATCACCCTCGCGTTGGAGATCGGGAGACCGTCGTCGGAGAAGCCGATCGCTCCCGCGTCCCGGAGCTCGGCCATCTCGGTGAGCTCCTCGCCAGCCATGCCGCGGGTGACGCAGGCGAGGAAGCCCGTGGGCACGAACGCCTCCTCGGATGCCCGCTCACGCAGGGAGCGAACGTCGGCCGCCGACTCGACCGGGGGCGCGGTATTCGCCATCGCCAGCACCCCGCAGTATCCCCCGGAGGCGGCCGCCCTGGTGCCGGTCTCGAGGTCCTCCTCGTCCTCATCGCCCGGCGTCCGCAGGTGCACGTGCGGATCGAAGAAAGCCGGCAGCACCAGCCTGCCGGCCGCGTCGATCAGCTCGGCGTCCCCACCGTCCCGGCTGCCGGCGGCGGCGAGCTCCGCGATCTCGCCCTCGCGCACCACGACGTCGTACGCGCCGTCGAGTCCCGCGCGCGGATCAAGGACCGCCGCCCGGCTGAGGACGAGGTCGCCCCCGGGCTCACCGCCGCCCCGCCAGTCGAGCGACGACACGGGTCGACGTGGCGCGCTCACGCCGGCTCCTTGATCGGCGTCGGCGCCCCGACGTCCTCGGGAGCGTCCGTCCGTCCACCGTCGGGCCGGGGCCGCGACCCGGCGAGCAGCTCGTACAGGATCGCCATCCGGACCACGAGGCCGCTCTCGACCTGCTCGGCGATCAGCGAGTTGGGGCCGTCGATTACCTCGGGGGCAAGCTCGACGCCACGGTTCACGGGGCCCGGGTGCATGAGGAGCTGGCGCGAACCGAGCCGGCGCGCGTCGATCTGATAGCCGGCGACGTACTCGCGGATCGACGGGACGAACTGCTCGCCCATCCGCTCTCGCTGCATGCGGAGCGCGTAGATCACGTCGGCCTCGGCGAGGCCGTCGAGCTCGTACGACACGCGACACCCGAGGGCCTCGTCGACCGCTCGCGGGATCAGCGTCGGCGGGCCGCAGACGGTCACCTCCGCGCCCATCATCCGGAAGGCGAGGACGTTCGACCGGGCGACCCTCGAGTGCAGGACGTCGCCGACGATCCAGATCCGCTTGCCCTCGAGCGACCCGAGCCGATTGAGCAGCGTGTAGACGTCCAGCAGCGCCTGACTCGGATGCTCGCGCTTGCCGTCGCCGGCGTTGACCACCGCCGCCTCGGTCCATCTCGCCACGAGATCGGCGGCTCCGGCCTCGGGCGAGCGGATCACGATCGCCTCCGGCCCGTAGGCGCTCAGGGTGGCGATCGTGTCCTTGAGCGACTCGCCCTTGTCGACGGAGGAGCCGAGCGCCTTGATGGACACGACGTCCGCCGAGAGGCGCTTGGCGGCCAGCTCGAAGGACGAGCTCGTGCGGGTGCTCGACTCATAGAACAGGTTGACGATCGTGCGGCCGCGCAGCGTCGGCACCTTCTTGATGTCGCGCCGCCCCACCTCCGCGAACCCCTCGGCGCGCTCCATGATCCGCTCGATGTCCGGGCGCTCCAGGTCCGCGATGGCCAGCAAATGCCTCACCGCGGGACCCCCACGCTCTCGGCGATCGCCACCTCGTCCACCCCGTCGAGCTCCTCGACCCGCACGTAGACGCGCTCGTCCCGCGAGGTGGGCAGGTTCTTGCCCACGTAGTCGGGCCGGATCGGCAGTTCGCGGTGGCCGCGATCGACGAGCACGGCCAACTGGACCCGCTGGGGGCGCCCGTAGTCGAACAGGGCGTCGATCGCCGCCCTCACGGTTCGGCCCGTGAACAGCACATCGTCGACCAGCACCACCGTCCTGCCGTCGAGCTCGAAGTCCAGGTGGGATGCGTGGACGACCGGCTGAACCCCTGGCTCGCGCGCGTTGACGTCGTCGCGGTAGAAGGAGATGTCCAGGTCGCCGAATGGCACCTCCGACCCCGTCTGCTCGCCGACCAGGGCGTGGAGGCGCTCGCCGAGCACCGCGCCGCGGGTGTGGATGCCGACCAGCGCGACGTTGTCGGACCCGGGGTTCTTCTCGACGATCTCGTGCGCGATGCGCACCAGGGTGCGTCGCAAATCGTCGCGGTCGAGGACGACCTTGTGGTCAGCGTTGATGCTCTCGCCCCTTCCTGGCCTCTCCGGACCGGGTTAAAGGAACCGACCGGGCGAGCCTAGCAGGCGGTGGGGCCGAAACCCGCGGCGGCGTTCCGATGCGATCATGCGCCGATGGCCGGCACCCGCGACGCCGCACGCGAGGCGATCGAGGCCCATCAGGCAGCGGGTCGGCGCTTTGTCGCCGGCGGCGTCGAAACCTTCGTGCGCGAGCAGGGAGACGGCGCGCCGGTCGTCCTCCTGCACGGCGTTCCGACCAGCTCCTTCCTCTACCGAAAGGTGGTGCCGGCGCTTGCGGAGCAGGGTCTGCGGGCGATTGCGTTCGACTTTCCGGGCCTCGGGCTCGCCGATCGGCCGTCGGGGTTCGACTACGGCTGGTCGGGGCTGGCCGACTGGACGCGGAAGGCGATGGACGCGCTCGGAATCGAGCGCTGCCACCTCGTGGTCCACGACATCGGTGGCCCGATCGGGTGTGAGTGGGCGGTTGCCGAGCCGGACCGCGTCCTGTCGCTGACGGCGCTCAACACGATGCTGGGCCTGGCCACATTCCGACGACCGTGGTCGATGGCCCCGTTCGCAATCCCCGGCATCGGCCGGCTCGCGGTGGGCACCCTGACCCCGTGGGCCTTCGCGCGGATCTTCTACCTGCAGGGGGTCGCGGACCGCGCAGCGGTGCCGCGCCACGAGGTCTACGCGCACTACGCGCTGCTCAAGCGAGGGGATGGCGGCCGGGCCTTCCGGCGGGTGATGCGAGGCTTCGCCCTGTCGGAGGCCAGGCAGCGCCTGCTGTGGGAGGGGCTCGCGAAGCGTTCCTACCCCACGCGCATCGTCTGGGGGGAGCGAGACGCCGCGATCGGGCTCGATCAGCTACGGCTGGCGCAGGAGGCGCTCAGGGTCGACGATCCCATTCTTCTGCCGGCCAAGCACTTCCTCCAAGAGGACCACCCCACCGCCGTGGCGCAGGCGATCGCCGACCTCGCTGCGCCGCTCGGCTAGGGCCTCTAGGCCGGTGCCGGCTCCCGCGCTCCGTTCTCGATCAGCCGAGGCGCGCCCCGCTCCGGGAACGGCACCTCGACGACGTCGAAGTCTCGCGGCGCCTCGCACGCGGGGAACTCCTCGCGCGCCTCGGCCAGCACCTCGCGAACGTCGTAGCGGGAGGAGATATGGACCAACGCGAGCAGCCTCACGCCGGCCTCCCTCGCGAGGATGGCAGCCTGCCGGGCGGTGGAATGGGCCGTTTCGGCGGCCCGTCCCGTCTCCTCGTCGGCGAAGCTTCCGTCGTGCACGAGAAGCTCGGCCTCGTGCGCGGCGACGCGCGTCATCTCGCAGGGCGCCGTGTCCCCGGTGATGACGATCTTTCGGCCGCGCCGCGGCTCCCCCATCACCTGGTCCGGGCTGACCTCGCCGTTCGAGCCGCTGACCGGCTCGCCCGCCTGAAGCCTGCCGAAGTCGGGGCCGGGCTCGACGCCGAGCCGCTCGGCTGCCCGCGGGTCGAAGCGCCCGGGCCGCTCGTCCTCGACCAGCGCGTAGCCATGGGCGCGCATGCGATGGTCGACCCCGAAGGAGCGCACCTCATAGCCGTCGTGGCGAACCGCGTCCCCCTCGTCGAGCTCCACCAGCTCGACGTCGTAGCCGAGGCGGCCGACGATCCTGCCGAGTGCCTTGAACAGCTCACGCAGGCCGGGCGGCCCGACGATTCGCAGTGGGCGCTCGCGGCCCTGGAGGTCGTAGGTCTTCAACAGGCCCGGGATCCCCAGGTAGTGATCGGCGTGGTAGTGGGTCACGTAGATCTCGTCCACGGCCACGAGCCCGGTGGAGCGCTGCATCTGGCGCTGCGAGCCCTCGCCGCAGTCGAACAGCAGCCGGTCGCCGCCCACGCGCGCCAGCAGGCACGCGGTGGCGCGCCTGGCGGTGGGCACCGAGCCGCCGGTGCCCAGGAAGACGACCGAGAGGTCCATCGGCTTACCGTAGCCGCGGCTGGCGTCGGTCGTAGACTGACGGCATCGGCGCCCGTAGCTCAGTTGGATAGAGCGCCTGCCTCCGGAGCAGGAGGTCGCAGGTTCGAGTCCTGCCGGGCGCGTCCAGCTTCGCCAGGATCGAACCTGCGACAACGACGCGGTTGAGCCCGGGCGGGAAGCGGGGCGTTCACGTCGAAACTGCGCCCATGGACGAGCGCAGCCAAAGGGTGGAGCGATGGTTCGAGTGGCCGATGATCGTGGCCGCCGTGCTCGTGATCCCGGCGATCATCTTTCAGGAATCCGACCTCGGGACGCCGTGGACGACGATCGGCAACGTCCTTAACTGGGTGACGTGGCTCGCCTTCGCGGCGGAGATGGTGGTGATGCTCATCGTCGTCCCGAAGAAGGTCGACTGGGTTCGGCGGAACCCGCTCGACGTGGCGATCGTGGTGCTGACGCCGCCGGTCGTGCCCCCCGGCCTTCAGTCCCTGCGGGTGTTCCGGCTCTTGCGGGTGCTTCGTCTGACCCGGCTCTTCACGATGCGTGACGTGCTCTCGCTCGAGGGCGTCAGGGATGCCGCGGTGATCGCCGCGATCCTCGTGCTGACCGGCGGGCTCGCCTTCGCCGCGATCGAGGGCGTCGGCGTGTGGGAGGGCATCTGGTTCGCGATCAACATGGTCACCACGGTCGGCGCCGCGAACATCTCGGCGAACAGCGTCGGAGCGCAGCTGATCGCGATCGTCCTCATGTTCGTGGGAATCGGGCTGGTGGCGATGGTCACGGCGTTCATCGCCGAGCGGTTCATCCACACGGGCCAGGCGGTGGAGGACCGAGAGGACCGCATCCTCTCGAAGCTGGAGGCGATCGAGGGGCGACTCGATCGGCTCGAGGCTCGACGCTAGCGCCCGTCCCGGGCTAGGGGGAGCTCTCCACGTAGTTGAAGCCCGCGGAACACGGGGAGCTGTTGCCCGCGCCGTCGATCGAGCTGGCGTGGAAGGTCGTCGTCGTGTTGTCCGCGACCGACGCGAGGAGACCAGGGGAGGCGAATTGGGCGGCGGCGCCCGTGGCCATCGGCTTCCCCGCGCACCCGGCGCCCGCATAGAGCCTCACGGTGGGACCGGGCGTCGCGTTGCCCTTCACCCTCGGGTGGTTGTCGTTGGCCGGGGAATCGGGGTCGGTGTCCGTGATCCGCGGGGCCGGAGGCGCGTGGGTGTCCACGGTGAACGTGCGTGACGCGATCCGCCCGCCGTTTCCGGCCGCATCCGTCGCCTTGACTGCGAACGTGTGAGCGCCATCGCTGAGCTGCGCGAGGGTCCGCGGCGAGGTGCAGGGAGAGAACGGGCCTTGGCCGAGGCGGCATCTGAAGGTGGAGCCGGGCTCGGTGGAGTGAAACCCGAAGGTGGGCGTGGGATTCTTCGTGTGGCCGTGCTGCCGCGGCCCGAACCGGAAGACCACCCGCGGCGGCCTCTTGTCGGCGCTGAAGCGGGTGTAGGCGTTGAAGGCCGCCTTCGCCTTCCGATCGTGTCTCAGCAGCCCAGCACTGCCGCAGAAGCTGCAGCGGTGGGCAAAACGGGAGGTCGGCGCCGGATCGCGCCACAGGAACCAGTACAGGCGCTGCACGTTCCACGTCGAGCGATTTCGCAGGGCAAGCTCGAACGCGCCGTGAAGCAACCGCGCCTGGCCGGCCGGGCCCTGGTTGATGCCGAAGCGGTCGGGAGGCGCCGATCCCCACCCGAACTCGGTGAGCCACAGGGGAGTCGCTCCGTCGCCGTGGCTCTGCATGACCGCGTGGACACGCCGGACCTCCTGCCCGAAATCCCAGGCGGTCGACGCGTAAGGGTGCAGCGCCGCGACGTCGAACTCGTCCTTGATCCCGGGCTGCTTGTACAGGCGGTCGAGGAACACCCACGCCTTCAGGCCGCCATCGGGCGGGTACCCCGGGTTTCCGGCGAGGACGATCTGGGCGCTCTGATCCCTGCTCTTGATCGCGTCGTGCGAGATCCTCAGCAGGCGGGCGTACTGATGGACCGTCTGCGAGTCCGAGCCCTCGGGGTTGAAGAACTTCTTCAGGTTGGGCTCGTTCCACACCTGCCAGGAGTGGATCGGCAACGGGGTGGCGCCCGCTCCGTATCGCTGGCGATAGCCGTGGCTCCAGTACGAGCCCCCCGGCCCGTAGCGGTCCACCGCCACCTTGAGGAAGTTCTTCCACGAGCGCACGTGCGCGGCGCTGTCGATCGGCGGCTGCCCCGGGTTCTTCGCCACCCAGCGAGGCGTTCCCCACACGAACGGGACGGCCCGGATGCCGCGCCGCGCGAGAGCGCCGATGAAGCGGTCCGAGGGACTCCAGTTGTACGCGCCCTGCCTGGGCACGACCGACTTCCACCCGAGCTCGAAGCGGTTCGTGTGCACGCCCTTCGAGGCCATTCCCTTCAGGTCCCGGCCGTCGAGCTGTCCCTTCGCGGCAAATTGCCCTTGGACCACGCCGAAGAACTCGGATCGAGCAGCGTTCGCCGCCGCCGGCACTGCGAGCGCTCCAGCGAGCAGCGCGAGCAGGCAGAGCCGCCTCGCGAACGCGAACGCGCTGGCCGCCCCCGACGGGGCGGTGACTGAAGGTTCCAGTGTGGCCGGCGGTCGGGCGAAGCGCGAGCCAGCCCTAGGTGATCGCTTCACGAAGCCTCTTCCCAGGCCCCTGCCGTGGGTGGCCCAAATAGGGGCTGGCGACCCTAGTCCCGGCGCCCCGTTGCGTCAAGCGCTTACCTGATGTCCGTGAGCGCTACCAGGTGCCTGGCGCACGCGTGAGCGCCCGGACGGGGCTTAGTACTCCCCACGCGCGGAGTCGCCCTCCGTCGGGAGCCGCGCGATGAGAGACTCCCCCGGCATGGGAGCGGATCGTGAGCTCGACGTTGCGGTCTTCGGCGCCACCGGCTTCGTGGGGCGACTGTCGGCGGAGTACCTCGCCGCCAACGCCCCGGAGAATGCTCGCATCGGCCTCGCCGGGCGCTCGCAGGAGCGGCTCCGCGAGGTGCGGTCGAGTTTGGGACCCGCGGCCGCGGAATGGCCGCTGCTGGTCGCCGACTCGGGCGACCCCGGCTCGCTCGCCGAGTTGGCCGAAGCCGTCAAGGTGGTGGCGACCACGGTCGGCCCCTACAGGCGCTCGGGGCTGCCTCTGGTGGAGGCATGCGCTAGCGCCGGGACCGACTACGCGGACCTCACCGGCGAGATCCTCTTCATGCGCGAGGCGATCGACCGCTTCGACGACGCCGCTGCGAAGAGCGGAGCCCGCATCGTCCACAGCTGTGGTTTCGACTCGATCCCCTCCGACCTCGGCGTGCTGCTGTTGCACGAGGCCGCGCAGGCCGACGATGCCGGCGAGCTCGAGGACGTCACCCTGGTGGTCACGGGGGTCAAGGGCGGCCTCAGCGGTGGAACGTTCGCATCGCTCGAGGGCGAGCTGGACGACGTCCGAACCAACCCAGAGAGCCGGCGGATCGTCGACGACCCGTATGCCCTCAGCCCGGACCGTGACGCCGAGGCGGACCTGGGCGATCAGGGCGATCTCCGTGGTGTCGAGCGCAACCCGGAGTTGGGCTGGCTCGGCCCCTTCGTGATGGCGTCCATCAACACCCGGGCGGTCCGCAGAAGCAACGCGCTCGCGGACTGGGCCTACGGTCGGCGAATGCGCTACCGCGAGGTGATGGGCTTCGGCACCGGCCCACTCGCGCCCGTGAAGGCCGCGGGGCTGAGCGGAGGAGTCTGGGCCCTACAGGCGGGGCTCGCCAATCCCACCAGCCGCAAGTTGCTGAGCGGCCTCCTCCCCGATCCGGGAGAGGGGCCAAGCGAGAAAGTGCGCCGAACGGGCTTCTTCCGGATCGAGATCCATGCCCGCACCTCCGGCGGTGCGCGTTACGTGTGTGACGCCGCGGCTCAGGGAGATCCCGGCTACGCCGCGACCGCTGTGATGCTGGGAGAGAGCGCGCTCTGCCTGGCCCTCGACGACTGCCCCCCGCCGCCGGCCGGCGTCCTCACCCCGGCGACCGCGATGGGAACGGCGCTGGTCGAGCGGCTGCGGGCCGCCGGATCCACGCTGGAAGTCCGCCGCTAGCGAGAAGGAGCGGGGGAGCCAGGATTCGAACCCGGATGCCCGGCTTTGGAAACCGGGCTGTGCCAAGTGTTCTCTCCCCCTTTTCAGGGGTCTTATCGGCCGGGAAGCGCCGAACCTTCAGCGCGATCCTCCGGGGAGGGGATCGCCAGCTCCAGGGATCCGACACCGACCATCAACCCGAGCTGAAGGCCTCGCTCGAATGCCTCCCCCGCCCGCTCCTCGAGCGGGCCCTCCTCATCGAGCTGCTCGCGAAGGACGGCGAGGAGCTCCTCGACCTCCTCCGGCGTGGCCTCGAGGACGTCGGCGAGAGACTCGACCAGAGCTTGATGCTGATCGGCGGCCCGAGGCGAGTCCTGCGGTTCGGGGGGGCCTTCGTCCAGGCGCGGCGAGACGGGCACCCGGACGGCGACGTCCGCCTCCCCGCCTTCCCTACTCGCCATCGCCCGCTCCTTGCATCAGCGGCCATCATGCCTCAATCGGCGGCCGGCGATTCCGAAAGATCCCGTTCTCTCAGCGAAACCATGTACTGGAACCGGGAAAAATCCGCCTTCGGCGAAGCCGAGTGGGCCAGTCGGGCCCGAGCCGGGCTCCGATGAGACGATGTCGCGTCGCTACTTCTTGCGCTTGCGCGACTTTCGGCTCAGGTCGCGCGCGGCGTATGCGGCCTGCGCTGCGATCATCGCGTCAAGCGCTCCAAAGCCGAGGATGACAGGAGACATGCTGGTCCCTCCGTGTCGAGTGGGTGCATCCTCATTATTCGACACCTCGAGGCGATCTCCCGAGCCTCGTCACATCTTTTACGAACTTCTTAGGTCGCTTCGCGGCACGATGACACCTGGGCTGCCGCTCTTCGTCGATGACACCTGGGCTGCCGCTCTTCGTGGGCGGCGCGCCCGGAATGGCCGGTCCACCCTCCGGCCTCGGCCTGCCCCAGGCGTTACCGAGCGGACTACCTCACTTCGAGACGTTTGAAGTAATTCCCCTTCCGTTGTCGGCGGGCTTACCTAGACTTCGCCTGCAACCAACCGACGATTGCGGATTGAGGAGGCCTGTGATCGTGAGTCGTGCCAGCGGGAACCCCCGGGTTTCAGAGTCGACGCGTGAGAGCGCCGTCAACGGAACTCCAGAGTCGACGCGTGAGAGCGCCGACAACGGAACCTTCGACCGTTCCCTCCCCCCTCCCACCAAGCGCACCTTCCTCCTTCTCGAGGCGCACCGCCCCGCCTCGGCGGTCGCGCTGACGCCCAAGGGACGGCGGCGGGCGCGGCGCTATGAGAACCTGCTCCTCGCCGCCGCGGTCACCAAGCTCCAGCGCGACTGCCTGGCCCTGACGGACGATTCCGAATGGATCAGCCGGGGTGGCAAGCGGGCGCTCCTGCACGGGGTTTGGCTGAGTCTCCGCCGCATGGCCCCCCAGCTGGAGAGTGGTGCCCGCGGGCTGTCCCCTGGCGCCCGACGCAGAGCCGAGGCACGCGCCCGGAAGCGCCTCGAGACGATCTGCTTGGCCGTGTCCACGGAGCTTCGGCGGACCGGCGACCTGGCCCCGGAGCCCGAGTCGCAGTCGGATCGGTGCACCGTGATCACGCGGCGCGGGACTCGCTGCGCCCACCCCGCGCGAACGGACGGGCTGTGCGCCGTCCATCACCGACTTGCGACAGCGACCGCCCCCACCGCGATCGCCGCCAGCACCGCGAGCGCTCGCCGAATGGAGCGGTCGGCCGGCCTGCTCGCCGGTGCGACCCCCCGTGTCGATTCCGGGGGCTCTCGCGTAGCCCGGGGGCGCGGCCTGCTGACGGGCGCGCTTCGGCCGCTTCGCGGCACCGAGCGCGCCGTCTCTACCCCCCGAGCCCGACGCCTCGCGAGCCGGCTTCGCGGCGAGCTCGTCGCCCACCGTCAAACGGCATCCGCGACGGCCGTCTTCGCGACCGCCGCGGTGGTGCTCGGGCTCACCGGCCTTCCGTTCGGGAGCCCAGGCGGCAATGGCGGCGGCTATCCCGGGGCCGGCGTCATAGGCGTGGAGGGAGCCGACGCGTCCGGCGCCCCGGGGCTCCGGGCGTCGGTCGGGGCAACCGGCGACGGCGCCGATGCCCGCGCGGGTCACCGCGGAGCCGGGACGTCCGATCCGCGAACCCGGGGTCGCGGCGCAAGCCGTGGCGGCGTCAACGGCCGATCGAGAAGCGGAGGAGGCAATGGAGCCTCGCGCTTGGCCTCCCTCCGCTCCGACGGTGGCGGTGGCTCGCCCTCCGGGGGCGGCAACGGAACGACGCCGGGGGGCTCCCCCGCGCCGTCTCCGGGGTCACCCGGCCCAAGCCCCTCCCCCGCGCCCAGTCCCGCGCCGTCTCCGAGCCCCTCTCCGGCGCCGCAGCCTTCGCCGCCCTCCCAGCCGAGCGGCACGGTCAGCCACACCGTCAACACGGTGCGCCAGGGCGCCTCGCAGACGGTCAACGGCGTCACGCGAACCGCTCAGGGTGCGGTGGGGCACGCAGCCTCCGGCGTCAATAGCGTCGTCGCCGGCGTCGGCAAGTAGCGCGCGCCGGCGCTCGCTCGCAGATTCTCAGCGGGACGGCTCGGGGGCGCGTACCCCCGGGTGCTCCCGGTACCACTCGATGGTCTCGCGCAGCCCTTCCTCGAGCGAGACCACCGGCTTCCACCTCACCAGGCTCTCGATCTTCGACGGGTCCACCCACTGGCGGTCGATCTCACCGCTGGGGTTTCCGGCTCCCCTGATCTCCGGCCCCACGCCGGTTCCCGCCAGGCGGGCGATCATGGCGACGACGTCACCCACGGCGTAGGGCTGACCGCCGCCCGCGTTGAATGCCTCGCCGCGCACCTCGTCGCGGTGAAGTCCGTCGGCGAGCGCGATGTAGGCGCGCGCGGCGTCCTCCACGTAGAGAAAGTCGCGCTCCGGCGAGCCATCCGAGCGAAGCACGGGCGGACGGGCGTCGAGTGCAGCGCTGACCGCCTCCGGGACCAGCCGGGAGAAGTTGGTGTCACCACCCCCGTAGACGTTCGCGAAGCGCGTCACGGCCACCGGCAGTCCGAAGGATGGCCAGTAGCTTCGCGCGATCAGGTCCGCGGCGGCCTTGCTCGCCTCGTAGGGCGCGGTGGGCCGAAGCGGGGCCTCCTCCACGTAGGGGAGCTCGTCATGAGCGCCATAAGCCTTGTCCGACGACGCGACCACCACTCGGTCGACGCCCGACCGGCGGCACCCTTCGAGCACCGTCCAGGTACCGCGGACGTTCGTCTCGAATGTGGTCGCCGGAGAGGATGCCGCCGCTCCGACGATCGTCTGCGCGCCGAGGTGAAAGACGGTGTCGGCCTCCTGCTCCGCGAGCGCCCGCGAGACGCCGTCCTCGTCCAGAAGGTCGACGTCGACGCTCGAGAGCTCGTCCGAGATCCCCAAGAGGCTGAGGCCCGAGGGCCTACCGTCGCCCGCGGGCCGATCGAGGCTGACGACTCGGTCGCCCCGCTCGAGCAGGGCCCTGCACAACCAGGCACCGACGAATCCGCGCCCGCCCGTGACCAGCGAGCTAGAGGGCACCGGACCCCGCGGCGTCCCGGAGCCACACCGCCCAGGGCGCCCGACCGCCGCTCCACAGGTCGTTGAGCGTGACCGCGTCCTTGTAGGTGTCCATGCAGTCCCAGAAGCCGGGGTGCCGAAAGGCGTGAAGCTCACCGTCGGCGGCGAGCGCACGGAGGGGGCCCTCCTCCAGCACGCTCGTCTCGTCCATGTAGGAGAGCGCCTCAGGTTCGAAGCAGAAGAACCCCCCGTTGATCCAGTGGTCCAGCCGGGGCTTCTCCTCGAAGGCCTCCACCCGGTCGTCCGCTCCCAGCACGGCCACGCCCCACTGGCTGAGCGGCCTGACGACGGTCATGGTGGCGAGGCCCTGGTGGCCCCGGTGCGCGGCCACGAGGGCCTCGAGGTCGAGGTCGGCGACGCCGTCCGCGTATGTGGCGCAGAAGGACCCGGCCGACAGCCGGTCGCGCGCGAGCGCCAGGCGGCCGCCCGTAGGCGTGTCCAGGCCGGTGTCGAGGCATTCGATCTCGATCGGCTCCGGCCAGTCGAGCGCCGTCACGGACTCCTCGATCATCTCGCCCAGGTAGCCGGTCAGCAGCAGGAAGCGTCGAAATCCCTGCGCGGCGTAGATGCGCACCACGTGCCACAGCGTCGGCCGCCCGCCGATCTCGACCAGGGCCTTCGGGATCGCGTGTGTGTGCTCCTGGAGGCGCGTCCCCCGCCCCCCGCAGAGGATCGCGACCGGCTCCATCGCTTCCACGGGAAGAGCGTATGGAATTCGCGGCGCCCGGCGGGCCTAACCGCCGGCGACGGCGGGAAGGATGGTCACCTCGTCGCCGTCCTGGATCTCCGTGTCGAGGCCGTCCTGGAAGCGGATGTCCTCGCCGGAGACATACACGTTGACGAACCGCCGCAGGCCGCCGTCCTCTGTGATCCGCTCACGCAGGTCGTCGTGCTGGTTGAAGACCTCGTCGAGAGCCTCGCCGACGGTGGTGCCGTCGACCTCGATTTCGCCCTCGCCGTCCGTCACGCCTCGAAGCTGCGCAGGGATCTTCACGGTGACCGACATCGGGCGTCAACCTTATCGAGTGAGGACGGGCTCCAGACCGCCCTCGAACGCCTCGATGGTCGGCTCGATCTCGTGCATCCGGAAGCCCTCGCGGGTCACGTCGAGGGTCTTGAGCCCCTCGCCGGTGATGTAGGCGACCACTCGCTCGCCGGGGTCGATGTCGCCTCGCTCCGCCAGCTTGGCCAGCACCGCGGTTGTCACGCCGCCGGCCGTCTCGGTGAAGATGCCCGTCGTCTCCGCGAGCAGGCGGATGCCGTCGCGGATCTCTTCGTCGGTGACCGAGTCGACCGAGCCCTGGGTGCCCCTGGCGAGCTCGAGCGCGTACACGCCGTCCGCGGGATCGCCGATCGCAAGGCTCTTCGCGATCGTCTCGGGACGCTGTGGCTTGCAGGCCTCCCAGCCCTCGCCGAACGCGGTCGCCACCGGGCTGCACCCGTCGGCTTGGGCACCATTGAACGTCGGCAGGTCACCCTCGACGAGGCCCAGGTCGATCCATTCGTTGAAGCCCCGGGCGAGCTTGGTGAACAGGGACCCAGAGGCGATCGGACAGACGATGCGATCGGGTAGCGACCATCCCAGCTGCTCGACCGTCTCGAACGCGAGGGTCTTGGACCCCTGTGAGTAGTACGGCCTGAGGTTCACGTTCACGAAGGCCCAGGGGCGCGCCTCGCACAGCTCGGTGCACAGACGATTCACGTCGTCATACGTTCCCCGGACGCCCACGAGGCTGGTCCCGTAGACGCCGGTCGCGAGCAGCTTCTGCTCCTCCAGGTCGGCGGGCACGAAGACATAGGAGTCGAGGCCGGCGGCGGCTGCGTGCGCCGCGACGGCGTTCGCCAGGTTGCCGGTCGAGGCACAGGCGACGGTCTCGAAGCCCAGCTCGCGCGCCTTGGCGAGCGCCACCGCGACGACCCGGTCCTTGAACGAGTGCGTGGGGTTCGCGGCGTCGTTCTTGATCCACAGCTCCTCGAGCCCGAGGCGCTCGGCCAGGCGAGGGGCGCGAATCAGCGGGGTCAACCCCGGCTCGAGGGGCACCCTGGGCGGAGCGTCGAAGGGCAGGAAGTCCGAGTAGCGCCAGATCCCCGGGGACCCGGCCTGAATCTTGCGACGCGCCTCCTCGGCGTCGAGCGCGGAGAAGTCATAAGAGACCTCGAGCGGCCCGAAGCATTGCTCGCATACGTAGCGCGCCTCCGGCGGATACGCCGTTTCGCACTCCTTGCACCGCAGTTCCCAGATCGCCATCAAGATCCCTTCGTTTCGTCGGACATCTACCTACGAAAAAAACCTCTGCCGAGGCGATCGAGCAGAGGTCCTGTCGGGACTTCCACTCACATCTCCCAGGCACTCCACCTGCTGGAATTGGCACCTTCCCCGAAAAATCGGGGGGGTTGCCGGGGCTTCTTCGGGCCAGTCCCTCCACCCCTCTGGATGTGGTGGTTATTTGCGGCGCAATATACCAGGGCCCGCCTGCACGACCACGCGCATACGGCGCCCGCATCGTGCCGTAGTCTTAACGTGGAGCCCGAGATGGAAGCGCGACCGAGTGAGATGACCGGCGATGGCGAACCTCCCGAAGCCGACCCTACGCAGAAGCGCTCGGCGCGCTCGGCTCGCTGCCCCCACGCCTGAGCCCCAGGAGCGAAAGCCCAACGTCGAGACGATCGCCGCGGAGGGGCTGCGGTGGGTCAACATCGAGCGTCCCTCGCCGCTGGAGTGCGCCTGGCTCGAGGAGCACTTCGGCTTCCACGCCCTGGACCTCGAGGACGTGCTCTCGCGAAACCAGCGGCCGAAGATCGACGAGTACCCGGACTACCTCTTCATCGTCCTCCACTTTCCCGTGTTCGACGGCGCCGTCGGACGACTGAACGCGGGGGAGCTCGACATCTTCGTCGGATCGGACTACCTGGTCACGATCCCCAACCAGCCGCTCCAGCCCGTCGAGTACCTGTTCGAGCGCTGCCGCCAGCGCGAGGAGCTACGCGAGCAGCACTTCTCCAAGGGCCCCGGATTCCTCCTGTATCGGGTGGTCGACGACGGCTTCGACTACTGCTTCCCGATGCTCCGCAAGATCGGCAACAAGCTCGATGCGGTCGAGGACGAGATCTTCTCCGGCCACTCGGAGGAGGTCGTTCGCGACATCTCCAACGTCAAGCAGGAGATCATCAACTTCCGCAAGGTGATCCGCCCGCAGCGCACGGTGCTCCGCGACCTGGAGAACGCCAAGCAGCGGTTCATGGCGCGCGAGGGGGATCTAGAGATCTACTTCGACGACATCGTCGACGCCCACGAGCGCATCTGGGACATGCTCGAGAACTACAAGGAGGTGGTCGAGGCGCTCGAGGAGACCAACGAGTCGGTGATCTCCCACCGCGTCAACGACATCCTTCGCGTGCTCACGGTGATCAGCGTCACCCTGCTCCCGCTCACCTTGCTGGCCAGCCTCTTCGGCATGAACGTCCGCGTGCCGGGCGAGGGCAGCATCGCCGCATTCTGGATCATCGTCGCCGCGATGGCGGTCATGCTCGTCGGCCTGCTCGCCCTGTTCCGCCGGCGCGGCTGGCTCTAGACGCTAGACGCCGTGGGGCTGAATCAGGGGTGCATCGCGTTCATCGCATCGCGCAGCTGTTGCGATGTCAACGCGCCGGGAGGCACCGGGAACGAGCGATAGCTGAAGGCCCCCGGATACTGGAGGCGGAAGAGATTCCGTCCCTCGGAGTTGTAGCCGCCGGTGAACTTGAGGCCACCCCAGCTCACGAGCCAGCCACCGCCGGGGAGCATCCGGGCCGAGCCGCAGCAGGGCGATGTGGTGGCCGTTCGGTCCTCGAACGACTGGACCAGCGTGGCGGTCTTGGCCTTCTCGTTGATGCGGTACCGCACCACCCGGGGGTGCTTCCCCAGGTTCGTGAAATTGTCGAAGATCGAGATCGTGCCGTCGGGCAGCAGGCGCACGTCGTGCTGGCCGCCGAGCGGATAGGAGCCGTCGGGATCCTTCAGGACCTTGAGGCTCTTCGAGGTGTGAAGCCCGCCGAGCTTCCAGACGATGCCGCCCGTGTTCCGGTTGATCTTGTACACCGCGTCCAGATGACGGAACGAGAGCAGGAGGAACTTGCCGTCGGGCTCGGCCGCGTTGAAGTGCTGGATGTCGAGGGAAGGCTGCCCGCCGCCGAGAACCTGGTCCCACCAGCGCTGCGGCGTCTGATTGAGCCCGATGTGCTTGAGCGAATCCCAGCGCCAGACCCGCTGGCCGCTCGGCGTCAGCTCCTGGATCTCGTACGTGTTCACGGTCGCGTCCGATGAGCCGCCGTAGGGACTCGCGTCCTGGTGGGGCTTGCGGATGATCGCGCCGATCAAGTAGTTGCCGTTCGGCAGGAGCTGGAGCTCATGGATGTCGGTCGCGAGGCCGCCCGCGGCCCCCACCGTGCGGATGAGCTGACCGTCCAGCGATCGGATCTCGAAGGGTCCGCCTGCCGTCCCCCCGCCCCCATAACGGTCCCAGGCGAGCGTGCCGTCGGAGAGCAGCTGAGCGCCAAACGGCGGCGTTGAGGCCTTGTACCACCAAACGGGAGCGCCGTCGTCGTTGAAGATCGTGGCGTAGTTGTTGTTCATCTGCACGATGAAGAAGGGCGGTCCGCCGGCGCCGGTTCGCCCGAAGTGGTAGATCGGGAAGTCGGCGGGCAGGCAGCGGACATGGAAGTGGTAGTAGGACGTCTTGCCCGTGTGGTGGAAGGTGACCGTCACGGACCCGCCCGCCGTCATCGTCCGCGAGGCGGCGAAGCTGGCAGCGTGAAAGCCGCCGTCTCCGAGCTTTCCGCGCCAGCCGGTCGGCACCGTCACCTGGAGGTGGACGGGATCCTGGTCGCAGCGGATCGCGTAGTCCCGGGCGCCCCATGCGAAAGTCGGGTCGAGCGCCGGCGTCGTGGAGAACGAGGGACGCGGCGCCGGGGCATGGGCCTCGGCGCCCGCCGCGGCGAAGCCGTAACCCGCCAGGAGCGCGCACGTGATCGCGGCCCACCGCGCTGCCGTGAGCGACCTAGCCATCCCTGTCCGAAAGAAGAAGCGCATCCTCCCTGCCGGTGAAGCCTATCTCAGACCTCGACGTCGGGTCAAGCGCCCGCGAGATGCTGGTGAACGATGTCAGAGCGCGCGGGACCTCGAGCGGGGTCGAGCTGGAGATGAGGCCGGGCAGGTGTTCACGCTTCGCGAGGGGAAGATCGCCAAGCAGGAGGTCCACCTTGACCGTGGCCGGGCCCCTCGAGGCCGCCGGGCCGCGGGAGTAGGGCGCTGCTGACCCTCCGCCTCCCCGCCACCTCATCAGGGC
>DATBFS010000057.1:0-19986 GCA_036558385.1 Solirubrobacterales bacterium
GACTTCAACCACATCCCGCAGGGCGTCCCGCTCAGTGACTTCAACGTCAACGTGGGCAAGGGCTCGCCGAACACCAACCTGACCGGCACCAAGGCCAACTACATCAAGGCCAAGTGCACGTCCAGGTCCGGTCTCGGCACCCCCGCCAAGAAGTGGGTGATGAGGACTCTGTTCACCTACAGCAGCGGCACGCCGGCGACGCAGGCGGTCAACTCGAAGACCAGCGCCTGCAGCTAGTCAAGGCGACGCATTCGGTCCTGGGTTTCCCAGGGCACAGCGAGAGGGGCGGACATGTGCCGCCCCTCTCGCGTTTTCCTTACCGACACGGCACGTCCAGCGCGCCATACGCGCGCCGTCGCGCCCTAGCTTCGGAGGATGCTCGCCTCGGCCCGCACCTTCGCCGTGCTGGGCGTCGAGGCGCGCGAGGTCCAGGTCGAGGTCCACGTCGGGCCGGGGCTGCCCGCGTTCTCGCTGGTCGGGCTCCCCGACGCCGCCGTGCGCGAGTCGCGCGAGCGGGTACGGGCGGCGCTCGTCAACTCCGGGTTCAAGTTCCCGCAGCAGCGCATCACCGCGAACTTGGCGCCGGCCGACCTGCGCAAGGCGGGCCCCGGCTTCGACCTGGCCATCGCCGCCGCCCTGCTCGCCGCCTCGGACCAGCTTCAGCCGGGGCGGATCGAACGCACCGCCCTCGCCGGGGAGCTCGCTCTCGACGGCTCCATCAGGCCGATCCCGGGCACCCTTCCGATCGCGGAGGCGGCGGGCCGCGCCGGCTTCGAGGCGATCGCCGTTCCGACGGCGAACGCCCCCGAGGCGATGCTCGCGGCGGGCGCGAGGGTGATCCCGTTGGCGAAGCTTTCGGAGCTCGCCTCTCTGGGCACCGACGGCGAGCCGAGGCCGCCGGCGGAGGCCGTCTGGAGCCCGAATGGCTCCCCGCCCCCTGCTCCCGACCTGGCGGATCTGAGGGGCCAGCCCTACCTCGCGTACGCGCTTGAGGTCGCGGCCGCCGGCGGTCACAGCGTGCTCGTCGTCGGTCCGCCCGGCGCGGGCAAGTCGCTTGCCGCGCGGCGCCTGCCCTCGATCCTCCCGCCGCTGAGCCGGTCCGAGGCCCTCGAGGTCCTGAGGATCGCGAGCGCCTGCGGCCGCGCCCCGCGGCCCGACTCGCCCGCGACGCGCCCCTTCCGCGCGCCGCACCACACCGTCTCGACCGCGGGCCTCGTCGGCGGTGGCTCTCCCCCGAGGGCCGGGGAGGTGACGCTGGCCCACCGAGGCGTTCTCTTCCTCGACGAGCTGGGGGAGTTCTCACGCGAGGCGCTCGAGGCGCTCCGACAGCCGCTCGAGGAGGGCCGTGTCACGATCGTGCGGGCCCGCCACGCGATCGAGTTGCCCTGCCGTTTCATGCTGGTCGCCGCGTCCAACCCCTGCCCGTGCGGTCGCGGCGAGGAGTCCGGCGAGTGCGAGTGTCAGCCGACGTCCGTGCGCCGCTACCGCGCCAAGCTGAGCGGCGCGCTGGCCGACCGGATCGACATCGCGATCACCGTCGAGCGCCCGTCAGGCGCCGACATGTCCGCCGCCTCGGGGCTGGACTCGACCAGCGTGCGCGAGCGCGTGATCGCGGCGCGCGAGCGTCAGGAGCGGCGGCTCGGGCTGGGTCATTGCAACGGCGAGATGACGCTCGCCGAGCTGCGAGAGTCCTGCCGGCTCGAGGGCACGGCCAAGCGCATGCTCGCGGCCGGCCACGCGACTCTGCGGCTGAGCGGCCGGGGGCATGACCGCGTCTTGAGGCTGTCCCGGACGATCGCCGACCTCGGTGGCTCCGAGCGGGTGTCCGACGAGCACGTGGCGCGCGCGCTCACGCTGCGCCGGCGAGGATCCGGATGAGCTCCGAGCAGCCGGTATGGGAGCTCGCGCAGGGGGCGCCGGGCTTCCCGGCCCAGCTTCTGGACCTGGAGGACGACGCTCCGCAACGGCTGTTCGGCTGCGGCGCCGCGGCGCTCGTGTGCGGGCTCGCGGTGGACCGCAGCGTGACCATCGTCGGCTCACGTCGAGCGAGCTCCTACGGCCTTCGGGTCGCCGAGGAGCTCGGCCACCTGCTGGCGGCCGCCGGGCTGGTGGTCGTGAGCGGGATGGCACGGGGGATCGATGCGGCGGCTCACCGCGGGGCGCTCGCCGGCGGCGGGACCACGATCGCGGTGCTCGGCGGCGGCCCCGACGTCGTGTACCCGGTCGGCGAGCGCCGGCTCTACGGCCGGATCCTCGGCTCCGGCGCCGTGATCTCCGAGGCCCCTCCAGGGCGCCGGCCGGAGTCCTGGTCGTTTCCGGTGCGAAACCGGATCATGGCCGCGCTGGCCGCGATGACGGTGGTGGTGGAGGCGGCCGAGCCGTCCGGATCGCTGATCACCGCCCGCAAGGCGCTCGAGCTCGGCCGTGAGCTCGGCGCGGTGCCCGGACCGGTGACGTCGAGGTCCTCGGAGGGGACCAACGGGCTGATCGTGGACGGAGCGACCCCGGTTCGCGGCGCCCAGGACGTTCTGGACCGGCTGCTCGGCGTGGGGGAGCCCCACGCAAGGCGGCTCGGCCCTGCGCTCGAGCCGCAGCTCGCGCGCGTCATCGAGCTGGTGGAGCGGGGCAGCGCAAGCTGCGACGCCGTCGCGACGGCCGGGGCCATGGCCCCGGCGGATGCGGCGGTGGCGCTCGCCCGCCTGGAGCTCCTGGGCTACGTCTGCGTCGATGTGGACGGTCGATACTCGAGAACGACCCTCAACCCGCCCGCCGGCTGACCGGTGGAGAGGGTCATCTACGCTGGCCGCATGAACGATGACGGCCGAGTCGCGACCTGCCTGTCGATTGCCGGCTCGGACTCGGGCGGGGGCGCGGGGATCCAGGCGGACCTGAAGGCGTTCGCGCGCTGCGGCGTCCACGGCATGAGCGCCATCACCGCCCTCACGGCCCAGAACACGGTGGGGGTCGAGATGATCTCCGCGGTCCCGCCGGAGATGATCGTGGCCCAGGTTCGTGCCGTCGCGAGGGACATCGGCGTCGACGGCGTCAAGGTCGGGATGCTCGGGGACGTGGCGACGATCGGAGCGGTCGTGGAGGCGCTCGAGGGGCTCGACGCGCCGATCGTGGTGGACCCCGTGATGGTGTCCGCGAGCGGCTCCGTCTTGCTCGAGCCGAACGCCAAGGCCTCGCTGATCGAGAGAGTCCTTCCGCACGCCACGGTCGTGACCCCGAACCTGCCCGAGGCACAAGAGCTCGCGGGACTCGGTGATGGAGCGAAACCGGAGGAGCTGGCGCGCTCGATCCAGGCGCTCGGCCCGTCGGCGGTCATCGTCACGGGCGGGCACTGGGCCGAGGGGGCGGACGTGCTCTTCGACGGCTCCGGGACGATGCGCATCGATGGCCCCCGGTATCCGGATGGGGCCTCGCACGGATCGGGATGCACCCACTCGGCCGCCCTCGCCGCCTTCCTCGCTCAAGGCGCCGAGCTCGAGGAGGCCGCCAGATGGGCCCGCGAGGTCGCGGCCGAGGCGGTCGGCAACGGACTAAGGGGGCTCGGCGCCGGGCCCGGGCCGGTCGACGTGTTCGGCCTCGGCAGATGGTCGCCCGCCCGCAGGCCGCTGGCATAATCCAGACGATGAAGCTCGTCCGCATGAAACCGGGTCACGGCGACGTCCTGTTGGCGGAGGGCGATCCGGAGGTGGCGGAGGACGAGGAGCGGCTGGTCGAGGAGTTTCGGCGCCAGCTCGATCTCGGCATGTGGGCGGCCGTCCCCACCTCCGAGGGCGCCCGGCGCGAGGCGACCATGGTCCGAGACTTCTCGGAGATCCCCCGGGAGGCCGACCGCGTGGTGTTCTTCCCGCCGGCCGCCGGCGGTTGACACTCGTCCTCGCAAGCGCGGTGATCGTGATCGCCGTCCTGGCGCTGGTCGGATTCGGCCCCGCGCTGGCCGCTCGCCTTCGCCGACGGCCCTCCCGCCGCGGCGTCGAGGTGGCGCCGTCCTACGACCCCGGGAGGGAGCGTCGCGCTGAGGCGCGCGCCCGTGAGCTCATGCGGTCCGTGGTCTCCGAGGAGGAGTACGCGATGTACACCGACCTCGGATTCATCGCGGTGGGGGGCTCCGGGGACGGTGCTTATGAATACCTGCTCTACCCGCACCGCCCGATCGTCGCCTACGACACCGACAGCAACGAGCTCCTCAGCGAGTACTGCGTCGGGTTTCCGGATCGCTCCGAGAGCGCGGCGGGCGAGCGGCTGCCCGACGCGGACGACGTGCTCGCCAAGTGGATGTCGCTGCGCGCCACCGAGCGACAGCTGATCTCGGTGGCGAACATGCACGTCCCCGGGCGCCAACTCGATCCCGGCCAGGTGAAGCGCGACCTGGCCCGGCTGCGGGACTGGCGTGCCCGACACCTCGGAGCAGCGGCATGAGCCTGCCCAGGCCCCGTTCCAGCGCGGTCTTCGACGGTCCCGACCGGGCGCACGCGCGCGCCTACATGAAGGGCATCGGGTTCGACGACGAGGCGCTGTCGCGGCCGACTATCGGGGTCGCGAACACCTGGATCGAGGCGATGCCGTGCAACTTCCACCTCCGGGAGCTGGCGGAGCCGATCAAGGATGGGGTGCGGGCCCGCGGGGCGACGCCGATGGAGTTCAACACCGTCGCGATCTCGGACGGGATCACGATGGGGACGAAGGGCATGAAGACGTCGCTCGTCAGCCGCGAGGTGATCGCCGACTCGATCGAGCTCACGGCCCGCGGCTATCAGTTCGACGCGGTGATCGGGCTGTCGGCCTGCGACAAGACGATCCCGGGCTGCGTCATGGCGCTCGCGCGCCTGGACATCCCCGCGCTGATGCTCTACGGAGGCTCGATCGCCCCGGGCCGCTGGCAGGGGCGCGACGTCACGATCGTGGACCTGTTCGAGGCGATCGGCGCCCACGCGGCCGGGACGATGACCGACGAGGAGTTGCGCTCGCTCGAGGACGTCGCGAGCCCCGGCGCGGGCGCGTGCGGCGGGCAGTTCACCGCCAACACGATGGCCTGCGCGTTCGAGGCGCTGGGGATCTCTCCGGCCGGCTCGGCGATGGTCCCGGCCGAGGATCCGGAGAAGCCCACGGTCGCGGAACGGATCGGCGAGCTCGGGGTCCGTGTCCTCGCCGAGGATTTGCGACCGAGTCGAATCATCACGCGGGAGTCGATCGAGAACGCGATCGCCGTGGTGTGCGCGTCGGGCGGCTCCACCAACGGGGTGCTCCACCTGCTGGCGGTCGCAAATGAGGCGGGGATCCCGCTGGCGCTGGACGACTTCGAGCGGGTCTCCAGGCAGACGCCGCTGCTGGCCGATTTGAAGCCGGGAGGCCGATTCGTGGCCACGGACCTCTACCGGGCCGGGGGCGTGCCCCTGATCCTGAAGCGGCTCGCCGAGGCCGGGACCCTGCACGCCGACGCGCTCACGGTCACCGGCCGGACGATCGGCGAGGAGGCGGCGGACGCCCGTGAGGAGGCGGGCCAGGAGGTCGTCCGCCCGGTGTCCGACCCGCTGAAGCCCGAGGGTGGGCTCGCGATCCTGCGCGGCAACCTCGCGCCCGACGGCTCGGTGGTGAAGCTCGCCGGCACCGAGCGCCGGGGGCAGACGGGGCCCGCTCGCGTGTTCGAGTCCGAGGAGGACTGCTTTCGCGCGGTCAAGGACCAGCGCCTCGAGGAGGGCGACGTGGTCGTGATCCGAAACGAGGGCCCGTCTGGCGGCCCCGGGATGCGGGAGATGCTCCACGTCACCGCCGCGATCGTCGGGGAAGGCCTCGGCGAGGAGGTCGCGCTGCTCACCGACGGGCGCTTCTCGGGCGCCACGCGCGGGCTGATGGTCGGCCACATCGCCCCGGAGGCGGCCAAGGGCGGCCCGATCGCCGCGCTTCGCGACGGCGACCAGGTGACGATCGACATCGACGCGCGGCGCATCGACGTCGACCTCTCCGACGAGGAGATCGCCCAGCGCGTCGACGCGTACGTGTCACCCGAGCCGCAATATCGGAGCGGCGTGATGGCGAAGTACGCGCGAAGCGTCGGGTCGGCCTCCGAGGGCGCCGTAACGAGCTAGCGGCGGGCGGAGCCGCTCTACTCCGCCAGGAACGTCTCGAGGATGCGGTTGAAGCGGCCCGGGCGCTCGAGCTGCGGCACGTGGCCGGTGTCGCCGAAGATCACGGTTCGCGAGTTGCGCAGATGGCGTCCGTAGTCGATCGCGTCCTGCGGCGGTACGACGTGGTCGTTGCGCCCCCAGATGATCAGCGTGGGCACCTCGACCTCGTCGAGCTGGTCGAGCATGTCATATCCCACGAGCCCGTGGACGGCGGGGAGGAACCCCGGCCTGCCCGCTCCGTTGTGGAACTGCTCAAGGAGGAGCTCCCGGCGCAGGAGCTCGGGATGCTGGAAGAGCCCCTTGAAGGTCGCGTAGCGCACCCGCGGTCGCCGCATGCCTCGCTCCTGGAGGCGCGTCAGGAGGGGCGCGGACGCCGTGGCCATCCGCGCCGCGGTCTCGGCGGGGCGCCGGCGCAGGCGGGCGCTCGAGACGCCCGCGGCTGACACCAGCACCAGCTTCTCGAACCGCTCCGGCTGGGCCGCGGCCGCCTCCGCCGCGATGAACCCGCCCATCGAGTTGCCCACGATCACGCAGTCGCCGATCTCGAGCGCGTCGCAGAAGCGATGCATCAGGCGCCCGTAGCGCTCGATCGAGATCTCCCAGCTCGGCATCGGGCTGTGCCCGAAACCCGGCAGGTCGAGCGCGACGACGCGGTGGGTGCGCCCGAAATGGGGGAGGTTCTCCAGCCAGTTCTGCCACGAGCCCGAGAGCCCGTGGACGAACAGCACGGTCAACGGCGAGTCCGGCTGTGGGGGGGCGAGCTCGACGTAGTTGACCGCGGTCATCCGATCGGCGCCGGCCGACGAGGCGCCGTCGGGCACGGGCTCGCCCGGCATCGGGATCTCGACTCGGCGAAGATTGGCGCGCCAGTCGATCTGAAGCCACCCCGCGTCCGGGTTGCCGTACGGGTCGGGTCCCTCGGCCGGGGTCGGGTCGGGCAGCGGTCCGGAGGCCGGGGCGAACGGCAGGTACTCCTCGATCAGCTGTCCCACGAGGGACGGCCCCTTGGCCCCCTCGACCGGACGGCGGGTGACGCGTTGAGATTCCAAAGTGGCCCGGTTGAGGCTAACCGGTGAGGCAGGCGCGTGTGCGAGCTCGGGTGGGCGGTCGCATTCCGGACTCCTGGTTTACCCTCGGATTGCCGATGGAGCGTCTGACCATGGATCGTGAGCGGGCAGTCGTCGTGGATGTCTCCAGGGCGCTCTATGCGGCGGCCGAGAGGCTGCCGAGCGGCTCCCCATGGATCGGCGCCTTCTGCGAGATCGCCCAGCTGATGGAGGGCGGGGAGCCGCCGACGACCTTGTCCGCGCGCGAGCGGCTGCGGCGCCGTGGGATCGAGGCTCGCGCCCGCACGTCGCGCCAGGAGGCGCGCCGGCCGGACGGCCACTCCGAGCACGACGGGCGCGCCTCCGGCGTGCGCCTCGCGGCCGTACACACCCTGCGCCCGCACTGACGCGCCGGGCCGGCCGAGCTCAGGCGTACCCCATCCGCTCCAGGACCGGGATCTCGTGGATCTGCGGTGGCTGGAGGTGGTCCCAGAGGATGCCCTTCGGGCGCGGGTAGGTTCGCTCGACCTCGATCACCGCCCGGGGGGTGGCGATCAGGTCGACCGGGAGGTCGTGGTCGGTGATCATCAGGTGCTCCCGCAGGATCTGAATCGGGTGGACGGTGGTGGCGACCTGGGTGCGATCGCCGATCTTGCCCTCCTCGATCAGCATCCCGTACTCGAGGTCGGAGAAGCCGCCCCCCTTGCCGAGGCGCGCCCCGCTCAGGTTGACGGCCACCGACCCGCACAGAACGAAGTCGATCCTCGGGATCTCCTCCAGGGCGACGATCTTGCCGTGCTTGAGCGCGCCCTTGATGGTCGCCGCCTCGCGAACCTGGGCCTTGGTGAGCCGGGCGGAGTCGAGGACGCGGAACGGGTGCTTGTCGCGCAGCCGCGGCACGGCCATCACGATCTGCTTTCCCTCCTCGAGCGCCAGCCGCCGGGCGTGCGTCTGGGGCGAGTCCGGGTTCGCCTTGATCACCTTGGCCCGCTTCCAGAGCCGATGCGCGGCGAGCTTCTGGGCCGCGAGCTTGGCGCCGGCGAAGTTGGGGATCCGGCCCTCGGCGCCGGGGAAGCGCGACACGCCCTCGCGGTCCATGGCGCGCCACACGGCTCTCCGCACCTGGTCCTTCGAGCGCATTCAAGGAAACATAATCTCCCGCGCGGGCGGCCCGCCCCCGGGGTGCGAGAATGCGCCCGATGGCGGACGAGCATCGAACCCCGTTGGCAGCCCCGGTCGGGGCCCCCGAGGAGGGGGAGGGCGCCCGGCTTCCCGAGCGGCGCTCCGCCGAGGCGATGCGCGATCTCCTGCCGGCGATCGAGCCGGAGCGCCGCCTCAACGACTGGGGGCGCTCGGAGCGCGTCGAGGGCGCCATGGACCGCACCCTGATCGAGTTCTTCTACCGATACTGGTTCCGGGTCGAGGTCGAGGGCATCGACAACGTCCCCTCCGAATGCGGCGCGCTCCTCGTCTCGAATCACGCCGGCGCCCTGCCCCCGGACGCCGCCATGATCGCGAAGGCCATCCGCGAGGAGCACCCCAACCCCCGCCCCCTCTACCTGACGGTCGAGCACTTCTTCAAGGGATTTCCCGGCTTCTCGATGCTCGTCCCCAAGATCGGCGGGGTCGCGGCCCATCCTGCGAACGTCCATCGGCTGCTGTTCGACGAGCGCCAGCTCGTGCTCGTCTTCCCGGAGGGTCGAAAGGGCACGGAGAAGCTCTACCGGGACCGCTACCGGCTGCGGCGCTTCGGTCGCGGGGGATTCGTGGAGGCCGCCATGCGGGCGGAGGCCCAGCTGGTTCCCACCTGCGTGGTCGGCGCCGAGGAGGCGATGCCGGTCTTCGGCCAGGTGGACATCCTGCGCCGGCTCACGGGGCTGCTCTACTTCCCGATCACCCCGACGTTCCCGTGGCTCGGGCCGCTCGGGATGCTGGGCTACCTGCCGGCCAAGTTCCGAATCCGGTTCCTGGAGCCGATCGACACGGTCGCGCTCGGAGGCGCTGAGGCGGCGGAGGACAAGGCGCTCGTGCAGACCCTGGCGCAGGAGATCCGCGCCCAGATCCAGGAGAACCTCCACGAGATGGTCGCCGGGCGGCGCTCGGTTTGGCTCGGGTGAGCCCGGAGGCGGGACACGACGAAACCACCCGGCGGGTGCTGGTCACCGGGCTGTCCACCTATTGGGGCGGCCGGCTGGCTCAGGCGCTCGAGAGCTTCGAGCAGATCGAGGCGATCATCGGCGTCGACGTCGATGCCCCGACCCGGGAGCTCGAGCGCACCGAGTTCGTCAAGGTCACCAACCAGCACTCGCTGCTCGAGCGGATCGTGAGGGCCGCCGAGATCGACACGGTGATCGACACCCGGCTAGTCGTGAACTCGCTGATGGCGCCGCCTCGAAGCGCGCACGAGAACAACGTGATCGGGACCCTGAACATCCTCGCCGCGTGCACGGGGCCCGACTCCCCGGTGCGCAGGTTCGTCTTCAAGGACTCGACTCACTACTACGGCTGCGAGCAGGACGATCCGGCGTTCTTCGCCGAGCGGATGCCGCGCCCGCATCCTCCGCGAAATGCGCTCGAGCGCGACATGGTCGAGGCCGAGCAGACGGTCGCGGACTTCGCCGAGCGCAATCCGGGCGTGACCGTCACGGTGCTGCGCTGCGCCAACGTGCTCGGCCCAGACGTGGACACGGGGTTCACGCGGATGTTCGGCCTCCCGATGGTCCCGATGATGCTGGGGTTCGACCCGCGGCTCCAGTTCGTCCACGAGGACGACGTGGTGCACGCGCTGGAGCACGCCGCCTTTCACCGCGTGCCGGGCGTCTTCAACGTGGCGGGCGACGGGGTCCTGGCGCTGTCGGAGGTGATCGACCTGCTGGGCAAGCGGGCGCTGCCGATCCTGCCGCCCTGGGGGACGGGGCTCTTCGCCGGGTCCCTGCGGCGGCTCGGGTTCCGGATCCCGGAGGAGATGCTGAACCAGCTGCGGTTCGGGCGGGGGGTCGACAACCGCCTCTACAAGGCGACGGGCTTTCAGTACGGCTACACGACCCGCGAGACCGTGCTGAAGCTGGCCGAGCACCAGCGCCTCGCGCCGGTCATGAGGGGGGGCGAGCAGACCTACACGTATGAGCGCGAGGTTGAGGAGTTCCTGCGCTGGAGCCCGCACGTGCGGCGCGAGCACCCGGGCGAGCGCGGGGGCGTCGCCGCGGACCGCGAGCCCCTGGGGATCTGAGCGCCCCGATCGCCGCCTGACGCAGGCGCAACCGCGCTTGCGTGCCAGGGCACGCCCCGGAAGCCGCCCGGCGTGTGCCTAAACTCCGTTTGGTCAGTGGGACGCAGGGCGCAGATAGCGCTTGCCGCCGCTCTGGGGCTGTTGCTCGTCTTGGCGGTCGCCGCGTACGCGGTCGACCGGGCGAACTCCGACAAGATCGCCCACGGCGTGAGGGTGGGCGGCATCTCGGTCGGGGGCCTGTCGAGGGATCAGGCGCGCCACCGCCTCGACAACAAGCTGGTCGCGCCGCTCGACAAGCCGGTGACGGTGACCTTCGAGGGCAAGAAGTACGTGCTCAGCCCGCAGCGACTCGAGTTGCACGCCGACATCGACGGGATGGTGGACTCCGCCGTGGACGCCAGTCGCTCCGGCGGCTTCCCGACGCGCGTCTGGCGCTACGCGACCGGGGGCTCGGTTGACCGCGAGATCGCCCCGGAGATCACGTACTCCGCCGACGCGCTGGACGGGTTCGTCGACCAGGTCGCCCACGAGATCGACCGACCGGCGCAGGACGCGACCGTGGCCCCGACGCCCGCCTCGCTCAACCCCGTCCCCGGCACGGACGGAGTCACGGTGCTGACCGGGGCCCTTCGCTCCCGCCTTCGCGCCGCGATCGAGAGCCCGCACCACCGGACCGTTTCGCCGCAGGTCAAGCGCGTCGAGCCGCAGGTGACGACGGATCAGCTCGCCGAGCGATACCCCGTGTTCATCACCGTTGACCGGGGCGCGTTCCAGCTTCGCCTGTGGAAGAACCTGAAGCTGGCGAAGACCTACACGATCGCGGTCGGGCAGGCCGGCCTGGAGACCCCGGCCGGCCAGTACACGATCGACGACAAGCAGGTGAATCCCTCCTGGCACGTCCCGGACTCCGCTTGGGCCGGCGATCTCGCGGGCCAGGTGATCCCGCCCGGACCCGAGGACCCGCTCAAGGCGCGCTGGATGGGTTTCTACGCCGGCGCCGGCATCCACGGCACCGACGACGTCTCCTCGCTCGGGACGGCGGCGTCCCACGGCTGCGTCCGGATGGCGATCCCGGACGTGATCGAGCTCTATCCGCAGGTGCCGCTTGGCACGCCGATCTACATCGGCAACTGAGCGGCGCGCGCCACGGTTCCTGCAGGCGCAGGTCGAGGCGTCTCGCCGGCGAAGATCCGACCATGAGCGAAGCCCCAGACGCGAGCCGCTCTCCGCGTGAGATCGCGCCCGCGTGGGAGGCGGCGCTGCTCGGCTACGAACGGGAGCTGCGCACCCGCGGGGCCTCGGCGCACACGTTGCGGGCATATGCGAACGACCTGTCCGAGCTCGCCGAGTGGGCGAGCCGGCGCGGCCGTGAGCCCGGCGAGCTCGTCCACCGGGACCTGCGCACCTACGCGGCTTCGCTGTCGGAGCGGGGGCTTGCGCCCTCCAGCGTCGCCCGAAAGCTCGCGTCCGTCCGCAGCCTGCACGACTATCTCGTCAGGACGGGGGAAGCGGCCCAGAACCCGGGGGAGCTCCTGCCGAGCCCCAAGCGGGGCTCGCGCCTGCCGCGTGTGCTGGGACCGGACGAGATCGCGGCGGTGCTCGATCGAATCCCCGCGTCCGGGCCGCTCGAGGTGCGCGACCGCGCCCTCTTCGAGGTCGCCTACGGGTCGGGCCTGCGCGCCGAGGAGATCGTGAGCCTCGACCTCGACAGCCCGGACTTCGAGTCGGAGGGCCTTCGGGTGGCGGGCAAGGGGTCGAAGACCCGGATCGTCCCGATGGGCGAGCCCGCCCAGCGAGCTCTGGAGCGCTACCTCGAACAGGCGCGCCCGGCGTTGGCCGCCGACCGCGGCGAGCCTTCCCTGTTCCTGTCGCGGCGCGGCAGGCGATTGTCGCCCTCCGACGTGCGGCGCCGGCTGGAGCGGTGGGTCAGGCAGGCGGCGGTGGCCGGCCACGTGTCCCCGCACACGCTCCGGCACTCGTTCGCCACCCATCTCCTGGAGGGAGGGGCGGACCTGCGCTCGATCCAGGAGCTCCTGGGGCACGCGAGCCTGTCGACGACGCAGGTGTACACGCGGGTGGAGCCACAGCGCCTGCGCCATGAATATTCACGTTCACATCCGCGCGCGTGAGCGGCGGCAGTTAAGTTTTCAGGCTCGGGATGGAGACCAACGTCAAAGCCGTCGAGCTCCGCGACCTTTGGCGCCGCTACAAGGACGAGGGAGACGAGCGCGCACGGGAGCGGCTGGTCGTCGCCTACTCGCCGCTGGTCAAGTTCATCGCCGGCCGTATGGCCTCCGGGCTCCCCTCGCACGTGGAGGAGGGGGACCTCATCTCCTATGGGCTGCTCGGCCTGATCGGGGCGATCGAGCGCTTCGACCTCGAGCGGGAGATCAAGTTCGAGACCTTCGCCGTGGCCCGCGTCAAGGGGGCGATCATCGACGAGCTCCGCTCGCTGGACTGGGTGCCGCGATCGGTTCGCGCCCGCGCTAGGGACGTCGAGAAGGCGAACGCCAAGCTCGAGGCGAGGCTCCAGCGCTCCCCCACGGACGAGGAGATGGCGGAGGAGCTCGAGATCACGGTCGAGGAGTTCCAGAACGCGTTGCTCGAGATCGCGAACTCCTCCGTGCTCGCCCTGGACGACCTGTGGACGTTCGCCGACCCGGAGGGGGGCGGGGGACAGATCTCGGTGCTGGACACGATCACCGACCCGAACGCGGTCGACCCGGAGACGGAAGCGCAGTCGTCCGAGGTGAAGGACCGGCTCGCGGATGCGATCGAGTCGCTGCCCGAGCGCGAGCGGCTCGTGATCGCCCTCTACTACTACGAGAACCTCACCCTGCGCGAGATCGGCGAGGTGCTGGGGGTGACGGAATCGCGCGTCTCCCAGCTCCACACCAAGGCGGTCCTCGCGCTCAGGTCGCGATTTCAGACCATGCCCTGAGGGTGTGGTGACGAAACGCATATATTGAGGCCGTGGCGCACAAGCCGGCCGACCGGATTCGCAATGTCGCCCTGATCGGGCATCGGGGCAGCGGCAAGACGAGCCTTTCGGAGGCGCTTTTGTACGAGGCGGGCGTCGTCAACCGCCTCGGCCGGGTCGCGGACGGATCCACGTTGTTCGACTACGAGCCGGACGAGCAGGAGCGCGAGATGTCGATCGACGCCGTGGTCGCCTCCTTCGAGTACGGGGATCGCAAGATCAACCTGATCGACACCCCGGGGGACCCGAGCTTCATCGCCGACACGCTCGGCGCCCTGCGCGTCGTCGACGCGGCGATCGTGGTCGTCAACGCGGTGATGGGCGTCGAGGTGCACACCGAGCGCCTCTGGAACCGTGCCGATGAGGAGGGCCTGGCCCGACTCGTGTTCGTGAACATGCTCGACCGCGAGCGCGCCGACTTCTTCCGCACGCTGGACTCGCTGAAGGCCGCCTTCGGCCCCCACGCCGTGGCCACCGAGATCCCGATCGGCTCCGAGCACGAAGTCCGGGGGGTGATCGACCTGATCGACATGAAGGCCTTCGAGTACGAGGGAGAGGGGAGGGGCAGCGCCAAGGAGTCCGAGATCCCGGAGGACCTGCGCGCGCAGGCCGATGAGTACCGGGAGAAGCTCATGGACGAGGTCGCGGAGAACTCCGACGAGCTGATGGAGCGCTACCTCGAGGGCGAGGAGATCTCGCACGACGAGATCGTCACGGCGCTGAAGCAGGGGGTCACCCAGGGCCATCTGTTCCCGGTCACGTGCGGCGTCGCCACCAAGAACCTGGGCACGAACCGCCTGCTCGAGGCGCTGGTCGAGGACGTGCCGTCGCCGGCGATGCGCGGCGCCGTCAAGGCGCTCGACGCGGAGGGCAACGAGACCGAGATCGAGCCCGCCGAGGACGGCAGCCCGGTCGCGTACGTGTTCAAGACCACCGCCGACCCGTACACGGGGAGGATCAGCATGCTTCGCGTGTACTCGGGCGTGCTCAACTCCGATTCGGTGGTCTTCAACGTGACGCGCGCCGCCAAGGAGCGCGTCGGCCAACTGGCGGCGCCGCAGGGCAAGGAGTCCACCAACCTCGACGAGCTCGGCCCCGGGGACATCGGGGCGGTGGCCAAGCTGCGTGAGACGCGCGCGGGGGACGTGCTCGCCGCCAAGGACGCAGGGATCTCCTTCGCGCCGCTCGATTTGCCCGCGCCGGTGATGGCGTTCGCGTTCGAGCCGAAGTCGAAGGGCGACGAGGAGAAGGCCGCGACCGCGTTACGACGACTGGAGGAGGAGGATCCGACGCTGGACGTCCACCGAGACCCGCAGACCGGTGAGCAGATCATCGCGGGGCTGACGCAGGTCCACGTCGAGGTGATCACCGAGCGGATGAAGCGCCGCTACGGCGCGGAGATCGAGCTCCATCCTCCGCAGGTTCCGTACCTGGAGACGATCCGCAAGCCCGCGAAGGCCCACGGCCGCTACAAGAAGCAGACGGGCGGACGAGGTCAGTTCGGCGACTGCCACATCGAGATCGAGCCCGCCGACTCCGGCGCCGGGTTCGAGTTCGTCAACGCGATCAAGGGCGGCGTGATCCCGTCGGGATTCATCCCCGCGGTGGAGAAGGGGATCGCGGAGGCGATGCAGCAGGGCGTGCTCGCGGGATACCCGGTGAAGGACGTCAGGGTGCGGCTGTATGACGGCCAGCACCACTCGGTGGACTCATCGGAGATGGCCTTCAAGATCGCGGGCTCGATGGCCTTCAAGCAGGCGGTGGCCGACGCGCAGCCCTACCTGCTGGAGCCGATCGTCCAGATGACGATCGCCGTCCCCGAGGACGCGGTGGGCGACGTCGTGGGGGACCTGAACTCCAGGCGCGGGCGCCCGCTCGGCGTCGAGCCGAAGGGATCGATGACCGAGATCAAGGCCGAGGTGCCGATGGCCGAGGTGCTCGACTATGCGCCGGACCTGCGGGCGATCACGGGCGGCAGGGGCGACTACACGATGGAGTTCGAGCGCTACGAGGAGGTCCCGGGGCAGATCGCCCAGAAGGTGATCGCGCAGGCGGCCGACGGCGGCGAGGAGAAGGCCGCCTAACCCTCGCGGCGCCCCACGGGCGGCCACGCACGTCCAGGCCCGCTTGCCGTTCGGCCTCGTTGCTACGTTGAAGCCGTGCAGGAGCACCCCGCCTGCGATGTCTGCTCGCGAACGCTGCTCAAGGGCGAGCGGCTGCACGAGTACGTGAGCCCTCAGGGCCAGCGCTTCGGCGCGTGCGTCCACTGCCGGACTCGCGCCGAGGCATCGGGATGGATCCCGGCCGAGCAGTGGGGGACCTTCGCCCACGAGCCGCCCAGCCGCGGGGGGCGGGGAGCGGCGCTCCGAAGGCGACTCGGGCAGGTCGCGTCGAGGGCGCGCCGCGGCGCGGGCTCTGGCCGCTCGGTGCCGAAGGTCGAGCCGCCGTCCCCGCCCGAGACCGACGCCAAGCCTGTCGTCGCGCGCGAACCCGCGGACGAGGCGTCCGCCGGGCCCGAGGAGGTGCCAGCTTCAGGGCCTGTGGCGGCCGAGGCGACCGAGGCGCGGGCGCCGCGCCCAAAGCAGACCCGCGCCCCCCGACCGCGCCCGCAGCCCAAGCGGGCAAAGCGGCCGGCCTCCAAGGCGGACCCAGCGCCACAGGCTCAGCCGGCGCCCAAGCCGCGACGGGGCCCCGAGGCGATCATGCGCGCGGCGGTGGAGCGCTTCAACTCGAGCGAGGAGCCCCACAAGGTGGCCGGGCTGATCCGCTCGCTGGGCGAGCCGCAGGCCGCGGTTCGGCCCGATCCGTCCCGCCAGCTCGCTCTGGTCACGGTCGCCTGGGAGCTCTCCTGGTACCAGTGGGAGGTGAGCGCGAACGGCGACGATGAATCGGTTCGCGAGGTCGCGAAGGGCAATGAGGTCTCGGAGTTGAACGACGAGGCCCGCGCCTGGAACGCGGCCGTCGGCGACGACGGCAGCCTACGGCTGCGCTCCGGCGGCCAGCGCAGGCAGGCATCCGGCACAGAAGCTTGAGCGCCCGCCGACTGGTGGTCAACGTCGACGGCGGGGCGCGTGGCAACCCCGGCCCGGCGGCGATCGCCGCGGTGGTCACGGACCCGAGCGGCGAGGTCGTCGAGGAGCGCTCGGAGGTGATCGGCCCGGCGACGAACAACGTCGCCGAGTACCGGGCGCTCCTGCTGGGGATCGAGTGCGCCCGGGCGCTGGGCGCCGAGGAGATCGAGCTCGTGGGCGACTCCGAGCTGATCGTGAAGCAGGTTCGCGGCGAGTATCGGGTCAAGGACGCCGCCCTGAGGGAGCTTCACGACCGCGTGGGGACGGAGCTCGAGCACTTCGACCGCTGGTCGATCCGCCACGTTCGCCGGGAGGACAACGAGCACGCCGACCGGCTGGTCAACGAGACCCTCGACGCCGCGGGCTGACCGAAATCCGAGTGTCCGGTTAACGGCCTGAGGCCGGCGCCCGGCGGCTAGAATCCGCCGTTCGCGCGGCTGTAGCTCAGTTGGCTAGAGCGTCTGCTTGCCATGCAGAAGGTCGTGGGTTCGAATCCCATCAGCCGCTTCGCCGCGTAGGCAAGCGGCTTACGCGGTGCTCGGGCCCACCGGGGCACCGGGCCTCGATGGTCTCAAGGTACATCTGGGGTACACCCCGATTCACCTCACCTGACCCACTGCCTCGGCTGTGCCCTGGCCGAAGACCTCGATTCGGGCACGGCGGATCTCGTTCTCGGCGCTTCCCTCGCCGCGAAGCTCCGCGATCACGTGGGCATAGGTCCGGTCCTGAACCTGCAGCGAGTGCCGTGCCTGGGCGGCCACCTCCACCCGCGAGTAGGCCGGATCGCGAAGAAGGAGGGAAACGAACGTAGTGGCGCAGGTCGTAGACCCGAGTATTGGCGGGGGCCGCCCCGAGTTTGCGGTTAGTGCCGCGCCAGATCCGCGCTCGCCAATTGCCGTAGTCGATATGGGTCTAGGGTGGTGCCGCGGCTGTTGGGGAAGACACGCTCGAACGCGCCACCAGTGAGCAGCCGTCACTGGACCAGGTCACCGGCCAGCGGCCCGAGCATGTCAATGCTCCCGCGAAGGCGATCCCGTCCCTGGTTGCCCGGATCAGCGCCGGCTCGCCGTGGATGAGGCTCAAGTGTTCGAGGAGCCTGGCTCGCTGGCATCGAGCCATTAGGTCGTAGGCGACTGAGCGGGAGCCCGCAAAGCACTCCTGAATGTGGCGCACCTCGACCGTCCCCAACCTGGCGATCCAGCTCACAAGCTCTCTGTCGCGCTTCACGTGTGCCCTCGCTCAGCTCGCTAGTGCTCTCGCCTCCTAAGTCGCGCCACCAAGCCGTTCGTCCGACATCCCGGCCTCCAACGCCCAAGCTCAAACCCCAAGCGGATCCATCCGATCCTCCGCTCCACCCGCCCCTTGGCCACCCGTCCTTCCTCTCCGCTTTGTTCTCGATTTGCGCAGGGCGGCCTCTAGTAAGCGGATTGAGGGTGGACGGTGTCTCGGGGAGTTGATCCGGGACTGGCTCTGCCCGCGCCGCATGGGGGTCTGATGCCACTCCAGGGTCCGATCAAGCGACGTCGCCCGTCAGGGCTTCAACTCAGCCACTTCGGACAGGCGGGATTCGGTTCCGGCCTGTCCCACTACGGTTGAGTCCCCGTTACCACCGCGGACGCGCGCTGCACCTCACCGCTACTGGGAGTTGTGGCCGCGGGCCGAACCCTCCGCGATTTGTCCGTGGCCCTGCAACACGATCTCCTCAAGGGTATGAGTCTCGGCTTGAGATGAGCAACGTCCGGGCTCGATTAAGCGCAGAGACCCACCAGGGTCCTAGCCTTCGCCATGTCGGCGCCCTCCTACGGAGTTGGGCTAGGGGGTCCTGTTGAAGCGCGCCACGGCGTCGCTCAAGAACGAGGCCAGGTAGACGCTCTTTCCGTCCGCGCTCACAGCGACCGAGGTCGGGTCCCTGAGCGCGTGGCCGTCCGCGCAGTCATTGGACCCGGTCTCGTTTGTGCATCCGCCGGTCCCGGCGGGCTGGGTAAGGGCGCCGGTGGTCGTATTCCTGTTCAGGCGGGCCACGCCGTCGCTCCCCGCCGAGGTCACATAGACGTTCTTGCCGTCCGGGCTAACCGCCGCCGACGCCGGGTTCCTGAGCCCGTGTGCGTCCGCGCAAGGTATTCCGTTACTCGCGGCGTCTTGAAGGATGCACCCTGCAGCATTGGCAGGCTGGGTCACCGCGCCCGTGGTTGTGTTGCGGTTGAGGCGCGCGACGCCGCCGCTGTCGCTGGCAACGTACACGCTCTTTCCGTCCGCGCTGCTGGCCACCGAGCTGGGGCTGGTGAAGCCCGGGTTCAGGATCGGACTGCCGAACTGACTCAGCTGAGGTGCCATCACGCATCCTCCCGCCCCCGTCTGGCTGATGCAGCCATCCGTCCCGCTCGGCTCAGTTAAGGCGCCCGTGGTCGTGTTGCGGTCGAGTCGCACCGCGGCGTTGCTCGGGGTCGAGGCTACGTAGACGCTTTTCCCGTCCGGGCTCCCGGTCAGATCGACCGGGCTCGATAGAGCGTGCCCGTCAGCGCACGGCCCTGCCCCCGTTTCGCTCACGCAGCCGGCGGTCCCAGCGGGCTGACTGAGGGCGCCTGTGGTCGTATTGCGGTTGAACCGCGCCACGTCGTCGCCCCCGGGCGAGGCGACATAGACGCTCTTGCCGTCTGAGCTCACCATCACCGAGACCGGGCTCTTGAGCCCGTGGCCGTCGGCGCACGGCCCCACCCCCGTCTGACTTATGCAGCCCGCGGCCCCGGCGGGTTGGGTTAGCGCCCCCGTGGTCGTGTTGCGATTGAGCCGCACCACGGCGTTGCTGTAGGTGGCCGCGTAGACGTTCCCTCCGTCCGGGCTCACCGCCACCGATTGGACGCCGGAGAGCGCATGGCCGTCGGCGCACGGTCCCGCCCCGATCTGGCTGATGCACCCTGCGGGCCCGCTCGGCTGGGTAAGCGCTCCGGTGGTCGTGTTGCGGTTGAGGCGCGCCACCCCGTTGTTGTTGTAGGAGGCCACGTACACGTTCTCTCCATCGGGGCTGACCGCCACGACGTTCGCACCGGCCAGCCCGTGCCCATCGGCGCACGGCCCCAATCCGGTGTCGCTGACGCAGCCGCCCGCCCCAGAGGGCTGGGTGAGCCCCCCGGTCGCCGCGAGCGCAGTGCCCGCGAAAAGGAGAAGCACGGCGGCGAAGGACAGGGCCACGATTCCCCGATGAGCCAGGGTGTTCGATGCCACTGCGAGCCCCTCTCTGTCCTTTCGGCCTCTCATTCGGCGAGCCACGATCCCTGCGGGATGGATCCTACAGCTACGACCCTCACTTCCTCGGAAGTGGGGCCATGGGACTGTGCGGCGGGGAAATCCCTATGGAGAGCCGTCGTGTCCCGTTCGGTGCAGGAGGGAAATGCATAGTGAGCGAGGCGGGCGGAACAGGAGTGCGCCGGCGCGCTGGGCGCCGAGGAGATCGAGCTCGTGGGCGACTCCGAGCTGATCGTGAAGCAGGTTCGCGGCGAGTATCGGGTCAAGGACGCCGCCCTGAGGG
>DATBFS010000058.1:0-23076 GCA_036558385.1 Solirubrobacterales bacterium
CAAGAACGTGGCGCGAGACGGACAGCACAGGGAGTAGTTGACGAAGCTGTTCGTGAAGGTGGCCCCCCGGGCGCCGATCAGCGAGTTGACGTTTTGCATCACCTTCATCGACTCGAGCGTCTGGTCGTCGGTCTCGATCACGACCACGTTCGGCCGCTCGGAGGTGGCCGCCGGTTGCTGGGCGACCGAGCCGCCCGGACCGGCGAGCCCCCACGCCGCGGCGATCGCCGCCGCTACGAGGAGCGACGGCAGCAGGCGTGGACCGTAACGCCCAGTTCTGCGCCCCGCCCTGCGCGCCCCATCCATCATCAGGCATCCTAATCCGGAGCGGATAGCCGCAGCAGACCCTATGTCCGCCACAAGCTTCAACCCGCTCGCCCCGGAGGGACGGCGACATGCCTAGGCCTCTCGGTCGCGGCCAGCGCTATATGCCGGGGCTTGACGGGCTGCGAGCCATCGCGGTGCTGGCGGTGATCGCCTACCACCTGGGCCTCGGCTGGGCGCCCGGGGGACTCCTCGGCGTGGGGGTCTTCTTCACCCTGAGCGGTTACCTGATCACCGACCTGCTGCTCGGGCAGTGGTCGACAGGGGGCCTGCGACTCGCCAACTTCTGGCTGCGGAGGGCTCGGCGCCTGCTGCCGGCGCTGTTCGTCATGTTGGTGGTCGTGATGGCGTGGGTGACGCTGGCCCAGCCGTCGCAGCTCGCGGACCTGAGGGGGGCGGTGTGGGCGGCCGCCGGCTACTTCAGCAACTGGTGGATGATCTACCAGCACGTCCCGTATTTCGCGCGCTTCGGCCCGCCGTCCCCCCTTGGTCACCTGTGGTCGCTGGCGATCGAGGAGCAGTTCTATCTGTTCTGGCCCTGGCTCCTGCTCCTCGGCCTGAAGCTCGTCCCCGAGCCCAGCGGTCCGCTCCCGATCCGCCCAAGGCTCGCCGGGGCCACCCTGGCGCTCGCGATCGCGTCGGCCTTGACGATGGCCCTCCTCTATCACCCCGGATTCGACACCTCGAGGGTCTACGACGGGACCGATACCCGGGCCTTCGGCCTCCTCTTCGGGGCGGCTTTGGCCATGGTCTGGCCCAGCCGGTCCCTGACCACCAACGTGACCGTGGGAGCCCGGCAGATCCTCGACGGCATGGGGGTCGTCGGCTTGACCGCGATCGCGATCCTGATCTGGCGCACGAACGACTACTCGTCCTTCCTCTACCAGGGCGGGATGGTGCTCCTGTCGGTGGCCACCGTGATGGTGATCACCGCCCTGGTGCACCCCGCGACCATGCTGGGTCGCGCGCTCGGGTGGCGACCCCTCCGGTGGATCGGGGTGCGCTCCTACGGGATCTATCTGTGGCAGTTCCCGATCATCGTCTTGACGACGCCCGCCCCCTACCGCGGAGTGGACGCCCTTCGGGCCATCCTCCAGGTGGGCGCCAGCTTCACGCTCGCGGCGCTGTCGTGGCGATTCGTCGAGGAGCCGATCCGCCACGGGGCCCTCGGCCGGCTCTGGGCCCGGGTCAGGTCCCGCAGGTGGCGGCCGCGCCCACTTCCCCTCCGAGGCTGGGCTGCCTTGGCCGCGACGGCGTTCGTACTGGTGCTCGCGAGCCTCGGGCTGGCCGGGGTGGCGCCCCCGACCCACTTCAGCTCCCTCGCGGCTTCGATCAGCGTGGGAACCGGGGCCGCGGAGCTCCCGCCGTCGTCCGCCAGCGGCGGCCCGGCGGGCGGGTCCAGCGTGCCGGATCCAGTTGGCGCTTCCTCCGCGCGCACCTCGTGCCGCGCGGTTGCGTACATCGGCGATTCGACCTCGGAGGGCATGATCTCGACCGACTACCTCCCCCGTCGAGCCGACCGCCTGAGCGCCCGCCTCGCGGGGGTCGGGGCAACCAGGCAACACCTGGAGATCACGGGCGCGACGTCGATCGTCGAGACACTGCCGGGCGGGACGAACGCCTACGAGGTCGCCCGCCAGCTGGTCAGCGACGGGTTCGACGGCTGCTGGGTGCTCGCGCTCGGCACCAACGACACCGCCGACGTCTACGTGGGTTCCTCGGTGGACGTGGACACCCGGATCCAGCGGATGATGTCCGCGATCGGCGACCAGCCCGTGATGTGGGTGACCGCCAAGTCGCTGCTCGCGGGCGGGCCCTACTCGGAGGGCAACATGGAGCGCTGGAACGGCGCCCTGCTCGACGCCTGCTCCAGGTACTCCAACATGAAGGTCTACGACTGGGCGTCGGCGGCCCGCGACGGCTGGTTCATCCCGGACGGGATCCACTACACGTCCGAGGGCTACGCGGCGCGCGCCCGGCTGACCGCCGACGCGCTGGCCGCGGCGTTCCCGGCGTCCGGCACGCCGAGCGCGGGCTGCGTCGTCTCCTAGCTCGCACCTGCGCCCCGCAGGGAGTGGGCCTGGCGATGGAACCGGCGCGTCGGACCAGTGGCGCTGTTAGGTTGGCCGCCGTCGGCTGGCCCCCGGATGACCGGCACTCGCAGACAGAGAGGGATGGGATTGCGAATCGCGCCCGCGATCGCGGCGGCGATCGTCGTGCTGGGCCTGCCCGCGCTGGCCGCCGCCCACATCGAGCGGCCCGCGTACTGGCCAGACCCGAAGCCGGATCGGCAGGTCCACCCCGCGGCCGGCGGACGGGTGCCCACGGCCCGGACGCTCAGTTCCGCGCTCAACCAGTCCCTGCCCGGCAAGACGCGGATCGTGTGCCAGTCGAACTCGCTCCAGCGCGCTCGGAGCTCCATTCACGCGGCAGAGACGACCGGTTACAGGCTGCGGCCGACCACGCAGCCACACAGGCTGAGCAAGGCCGCCGCCGACCACCTCCTGGCGCTCAATCAGACCTTCGCCCGGCGATGCGTCTACCACTCGATTCAGCGAGCCGTCTCCGCTGCGCACAACAACGACTTCATCGTGGTCATGCCCGGGACCTACATCGAAGGCCACTCGCGCAAGCAGCCCACCAATGATCCGCGGTGCCAGAGGTACCTCACGGACACCGACTTCGGCGGCGGGGGACCGATCGGCCTCTCCTACCGCTACCAATGGAACTGCCCGAATGACCAGGCCCTCGTCAACGTACTCGGCCGGCGGCCCGCCGCCGGCGCACCGCCGCCGCCTCGGGCGGATCGTCACGGCATCCCCGACCTCGGCCCGTGTGTCAGGTGCAACCTTCAGCTCCAGGGATCCGGCGCGAAGCCCGAGGACGTGGTGATCGACTCGGGCAAGGTGGCGGCCGGCAACGGTGGCCCGAGTGGGGTGGGCTCGAAGAAGGACGTGGCGCTGAAGGTCGACCGCGCCGACGGTTTCGTGCTGAAGAACATGACCATGCGCCACGCGAAGGAGCACGACCTGTACGTGCTCGAGACCGACGGGTACCTGCTCGACCGGGTCAAGTTCTTCTACGCGGGCGAGTACGGACAGCTCACGTTCGCGGACGATCACGGCCTGACCCAGAACTGCGAGGGCGTCGGCAACGGCGACTCGGCCGTCTACCCGGGCGGCGCCCCCGACACCGGCGACGACACCGCGCCAAACGCCCCGGACCCGCGCGACACCTCCTTCTACCCCCAGCCGCGGCTGAACCAGAAGATCACCCACTGCGACCTCCATCACAACAACCTCGGCTATTCCGGGACGATGGGCAACGCGACCCACGTGGTGGGCAACAACTTCTACGACAACACCACCGGGATCGCGACCGACTCGTTCTTCGCCGGCGGGCACCCCGGTTTCCCCCAGAACTCGTCCGTGTTCGAAAGGAACCGGATCTACTCGAACAACTTCAACGACTACCACTATCCGCAGGGCTATCCCGAGAGCCGCAAGGTGGAGTCCGCCGTCGGCGTGCCCCTGGGGACGGGGATCATCATCGCCGGCGGCAACGACGACGTCGTCCGCGGCAACCGGATCTACGACAACTGGCGGCGGGGCACGATGCTGCTCGCCGTGCCGGACGCGCTGAGCTGCCCGCCGGGATCGGACAGCTGCACACCTTCGAACGCCTCCTCGACCTCGTATGACAACTCATTCCACGGCAACACCATGGGGCTGGCGCCGGGAGGTCAGGTCAAGCGAAACGGGGTCGACTTCTGGTGGGACGAGTTCCCAGGCGACACCGGCAACTGCTGGTTCGCCAACGCCGGCCCCGATGGCACCAACGCGAGCTGGACCGGCGATCCGCAGCGATTCCCGCAGCACAACATGTCGGTTCCCCACTTCCTCCCCGAGGACTGCGCCACGAGCGCCGGCACCGGAAACCCCGACAAGGAAGCGGTGCTCGCCTATTGCTCGAACGCCGCGATCGGCGACGAGAGCTGTGAGTGGTATACGGCGCCCCCGAGGCCCGGCACGGCCGCGGCGGCGCGATACAGGCAAGCTCAGAAGAGCCAGGCGCGGCGGATCGTCGCGGCCGACCGGCTGTCCGGCCCGTCGTGTCAGTTGATCAGCAGCACGATCAGCTGCGCCGGTTACGCCAATCGACCATGAGGCCTCCGCGCGCCGAGGGCGCATTGCCAGTCGCGTGGCGCGGGGTGGAAGGCCCGCTCGCCAGGCCGCGGGAAAGTGGCTGGAGGCTGCCGGCGATCGGGCCGAGGGCTCGCGGGGCCGCGCTCGCCGCGGCGGGCCTCCTTCTCGTCGTCTCGATCGCCGCCTATCTGGGCGAGCGCCCCGGCGCACCCGCCCCCGGCGGTCCGGCTGTGGCCTCGAGGGGCACGGCGCTCCTCGGCACGGCCACCTGCGCCACCTGGCAGACGTCCGGGGCCGGCAAGCGGCTGACGATCGTCAACACCCTTGCGGCAGCGGCGACGCAGCCCGACCCCGAGAACCCCGGCGCGACCCTGTCGCAGGGGACGGCCTACGGGCTGTTCCAACGGGTCTGCTCGACCAATGCCTCGCGGTCAGTCCTCCTGTACGAGTCATACAACCGCGCCGCGTCGATGAGCGCCGCCCGCATGGCGGTGGGCTCCGGGTGGGGCCCAACCGCACACCCCTAGGGGCCCGAGAAGCCGTCCAGGGGCGCCGTTACTCTCTCCGCGCTCGAGAGGAGGGCACGTCGGTGAAGCTCGTGATCGGGATCGTCCGCCCGGAAAAGGCGAATGACGTGTTGGAGGCCCTGTACCGCGCCGAGGTCAGGGGCGTTTCGATCAGCCGGGTGCAGGGCCACGGCGGTGAGCTCGACCGGGTCGAGACCTATCGAGGGACCACCGTCAAGGTGGGGATGTCGGAGAAGGTCCGGTTCGAGATCGCCGTTTCGGACTCCTTCGTCCAGCCGACCATCGACGCGCTCTGCGGCGGGGCGCGAACCGGCGAGGTGGGCGACGGCAAGATCTTCGTCGTCCCGCTCGAGCGCGCGGTCAGGATTCGCACCGGGGAGACCGACGTCGGCGCCGTGACGCCGGTGGGGGAGTGACGGGCTTGCCCGTTTCGCTCGCCGTGGCAGGAGTCGATACGGGCGACACGGCCTGGATGCTCGTCGCGACCGCGCTGGTGCTGATGATGACGCCCGCTCTCGGGCTTTTCTACGCCGGCCTGGTGCGATCGAAGAACACGCTGAACACGTTCATGATGAGCATCGGGGCGATCGCGGTGGCCGCGGTGACGTGGGCGCTCCTCGGCTACTCGCTCGCCTTCGATGGCGACGCGTCGCTGATCGGCGGGCTGCATCACGTCGCGCTCCACGACGTCGGATTCGAGCCGCGCGAGGGAACGACCATCCCGGCGCTCGTCTTCATGGCCTTCCAGGCGACCTTCTGCATCATCACGGTCGCGCTGGTGTCGGGCGCCGTGGTCGAGCGGATGCGGTTCGGGGCCTTTCTCGTCTTCGCGGCGCTGTGGTCCATCCTGGTCTACGCGGTCCTCGCCCACTGGGCCTTCGGCGGCGGCTGGCTGGCGGCGAACGGGACGCTCGACTTCGCGGGCGGGGTCCCGGTGGAGATGGGAGCGGGCTTCTCGGCACTGGCCGCTGCGCTCGTGGTTCGCGAGCGAAAGGACTATGGGCGCCAGGCGCTCCTGCCTCACAACGCCGTCTACGTCCTGCTGGGGGCGGGCCTGCTGTGGTTCGGGTGGTTCGGCTTCAACGGCGGCAGCGGGTTCTCGACCGGCAACAACAGCGTGCTGGCGTTCACCAACACTCTGCTCACACCCGCCTGCAGCCTGGTCGTCTGGTTCATCCTCGACCTCGTCCGGGGACGGAGGGTGACCGCGATCGGCGCGGCGACCGCGATCATCGTGGGCTGCGTGTTGATCACCCCGGCCGGCGGGTTCATCAGCCCGGCATGGGCGATGCTGCTCGGTGCCGCCGGTGCGGTGCCGTGCTACGCCGTGGTGGTCTACCGACCGCGCACGCGGGTGGACGAGACGCTCGACGTGCTCGCCGCGCACGGCATCGCCGGCTTCGTCGGGATCCTCTTCATCGGCTTCGTCGCCCAGATCGCGTGGAACGGCGTCTCGGACGGCCTCTTCTACGGCAACGCTGCCCAGCTCGGCGACCAGGCGATCGCGGCGGCCGTGACGCCCGCGTATGCGTTCGGCGTCACCTACCTGCTCCTTCGCGCCATCGCCTTGGTGATGCCCCTGCGGGCGACCGAGCGCCAGGAGGCGCTCGGCATGGACGTCGTCCAGCACGGTGAGGAGGCCTACGCGACGGGCGAGGGAGCGATCCTCGTCAGCCCGGAGTCGGGCATCGAGGCCGAGGTGGCCGTCAAGCCGATCTAGGGCCGCTGCGCGTGCTCGCGCGCCAAGCGATCGAGCACGCCCGCGAGGCCCTCCGGATCCTCGACCATGGGGAAGTGACCCGTGGGGATCTCGATCGGGTCCACGCCCAGGAGCTCGCGACTCATGAACCTCTCCCAGCTCGGCTCGAAGAGCTCGTCCTCTCGCGCGTAGACGAGCGCCGTGGCGACGTCCGGGTGGCCCGGCAGCGGATATTCGCCAACCGGAGGTGCGGTGGGACGAAGACGGTCCGCCAGTTCCTCGGCCGCAGCTCGAGGCAGGCGCGGATACATGGCTTTGATCGCTGCCTCGCGGTCCCAGACAGTGGCGCCGTCGGAGCGAGGCGGCGGAAAGGGAAAGCCCGGCCTGAAGGCGTTGGGCGCACTGGGATGGGAGGCAAACGGGACGAGCCTCGGACAGAGATAGACGAGCAGCGGATCGTCAAGCCATGCTGCGACGAGCGCTCCGTACCCAGACGCACCGGAGTGCGCGACGATCACGAGCGGTCCGGCGGCGCCCTCGAGAGCCCGTTCCGCGGGCCGGGCTCGTTCGCTCCAGCCGGTGGCCGGATCGTCAATCGGCAGATCGGGCGCGACCGCCTGGTGGCCCCGCCGGCGCAAGGGAACCCGGAGCCCATCCCACGATGCACCGTCGTGCCAGCTCCCGTGGAGCAGACAGAAGGTCGCCATGACGACCTCACGCTACCTCGGTGGGGCCTCGGCAGAACTCAGCGCTTGCGGCGGCCGTAGAGCCGTTCCTTGGCCGCCAACAGCTTCGCGTCGGCGGCGGCGAGCAAGGTCGCAGGATCGGCGTCCGTGATGCCGGCGACGCCGAACGAGACGCCGATCGCGGCACCGCCGAGCTTCGCCTCGCGCACCTGCTGGGCGATTCGGCCCGCGGCAACGGCCGCCTCCTTCGCCGTCGTCTCCGGCATCACGATCGCGAACTCGTCGCCGCCGACTCGAAAGCAGTCGTCGGTGAGGCGCGATTCGTCGAGGATCCTGGCGACCGAGCGAAGGACCTCGTCGCCGGCGGCATGACCGAGCTGGTCGTTGACGTCCTTGAAGCCGTCGAGGTCCAGCAGGCAGAGCGAGAACGGATGCTCGTAGCGGCTCGAGCGGGCAACCTCGACCGCCAATCGCTCCTCGAAGGCGCGGCGGTTGGGCAGCGCAGTGAGCCCGTCACGCCGGCTGTCGTGAGCCTCGAGCTCGTAGAGGCTCGGGTGGGACAGCTGGGCCGCGATGATTTGGCTGAGCAGCTCGAGCGTCTCGACGTCGCCGGCATCGAAGTGGTGGGCCTCGGGCGAGTAGACCTTCAGGACCCCGAGTGTCTCTCCCTGGTGGACGAGTGGAACGCAGATCAGCGAGGCGGCCTTCACCTTGCGGCAGGCTTCGGCGTCGACCCGAGCGTCATCGTCGGTGTCGTCGCTGCGAAGCACACGCCCCTCCGTGACGCAGAGCCCCGACAGGCTCGAGTCGATCTTCAGCCTCGTCCCCAGGTAGGGGGCGGCCTCTCCGGTGGTGACGGCGTAGACCATGTCGTCTCCCTCGACGAGCTCGATCAATCCCGCGGTCGAGCGCGTGAGCTCCTGGGCTCGCTCGGCGATCAGCTGCATCCTCGCGTTCAGGTCCAGCTCACTGACCGCGATCTCCGTCTGGGTATCGATGATCGCTCGCAGTTCACGCTCGGTGTGGTGACCCATACGACCCTGATCGGCGCCCTGGGCGCGTTTGTTGAGCGGATCGACCGCGCAGGCGTCAGGTACCGGCGGCCCGGGACCCGGCTGGAACGAGGTCGCTCAGCGGGACGTCGGGGTCGGCGAGGCGATCCCGCTCGATCCGCTGTTGCGAGCGGACCAACGCCTGGATGTCGTCGGTCACGTCCCAGAGGTTGACGTTCATCCCGGCGAGGACCCGGCCGTCCTTCAGCCAGAAGGCGATGAACTCGCGTTCCTTCGGTGCGCCGCGGAAGACGACCTCGTCCCATTCGGTGGCGTAGCCCGCGTACTCCATGCCAACGTCGTACTGGTCGGAGAAGAAGTACGGGACCGCGTCGTAGGGCCGGTCCGCGCCGAGCATGTTCCGGGCCGCGGCGGGCCCCTGGTTGAGCGCATTCGCCCAGTGCTCGACCCGAATCCGCCGGCCGAACAGGGGATGGTCCGCATTGGCGAGGTCGCCCGCGGCAAAGACGTCGGCCGCGCTCGTCCGCAGCCGGTCGTCGACGACGACCCCGTTGTCGACCTCGATCCCCGCAGCCTCCGCGAGCCCGGTTCTGGGAGCAACGCCGACGCCCACCACGACGAGGTCGGCGTCGATCCGCTTGCCGTCGGCGGTGCGGACGGCCTCGAGCGTGGCTTCGCCCTCGAAGGCCTCGAGGGCGGTGTCGGTGAGCATTTTCACTCCGTGATCGACGTGAATGTCGCGGTAGATGGCGCCGAGCTCGGGCCCGAGGACGCGCTCGAGGGGAAGCGAGGCCCGCTCGATCGCCGTCACCTCGCACCCCTTCTGGCGGGCCGAGGCGGCGACCTCCGCGCCGATCCACCCGGCGCCGATCGTGACCAGCTTGCTTCCGGCCCCGATCCGGTCGCGGATCGCCTCGGAGTCGGCGATCGTCCGCAGGTACATGACCCCATCGAGGTCCGCACCGGGGACGCTCACCCTGCGCGGCTCGGCGCCCGTGGCCAACAGCAGGCGCTCATAGCCGAGCCGCTCGCCGGTCTCGAGCACGACCTCGGCGGCGGAGAGCTCGATCGACTCGACGCGGGTGCGCGGTCGAAGCTCGATCCGGTTGTCCGCGTAGAAGGCCTCTTCGTGCACGTACGGCTTTGCCTCGGCCTCGCCGCGGAGGTAGTCCTTGGAGAGTGGCGGGCGCTCGTACGGGCGCTCGGGCTCCGCTCCGATCAAGGCGATCCGCCCCTCGAAGCCCTCCGCGCGAAGGGTCTCGGCGGCCTTGGCCCCGGCGAAGCCCGCGCCGACGATGATGAACGTTCGATCTGAGTCCATGAGCGTCTCCCTTTTGGTCAGGCGCGAAGCCCCGCCAGGGCGAGGAACTCACTCCGCGTTCGCGAATCGTCTCGGACGAGGCCATGAAGCGCCGAGGTGACCGTGCGGGCACCGGGCTTCTGCACGCCCCGCAGCGACATGCACAGGTGCTCCGCCTCGATCACCACGCCGACCCCCTTGGGGGCGAGGTGGTCTCTGAGCCAATCGGCCACCTCGGTGGTCAGGCGCTCTTGGACCTGGAGCCGGCGCGCGTGGCACTCGACGACCCGGCCGAGCTTCGAGAGGCCGATGATCCGGTCCCCAGGCAGGTACGCGACATGGGCGACGCCGTGGAACGGAAGCAGGTGATGCTCACAGAGCGAGTGAAACGGGATGTCGCGGGCCACGACCAGCTCGTCGTAGCCCTCGTTGGCGAAGGTCGTCGGCGTGAACGGGGCCGAGCTGAGGAGCTCGGCGAACGACTCGGCCATCCTCCGTGGCGTCTCGCGAAGCCCCTCGCGCGTGAGGTCCGCCCCGAGGGCGAGCAGGAAGCGCCGCGCCGCCCGCTCGGCCGCGTCGCGATCGATCGATGCCCGCGGGTCCGCCGCGCCTCGGGGCGGAGCGCCCGCGTCCAGTTCGACTATCTCGGCCTCTGGGGTGGCCACGGTCCATAAGCGTCGGTCGGGGGCGGTTTCTTACCTGACCGACCAGCCCATGCCATCGGGTGGTCACGGGCACGTAAGAACCTCTCCCGGAGAGTCGCAAACCCCACGTGGGGCGTTTGTCAGCCCAACCGGTGATCGACAGCGGCGAGGAGCGCGCACGCGTCGCCTGGCGACTGGAACGGCTGCTGTCAGCCGGGTTCGATCGAGAGCTGGCGGCGCGGATCGCGGCGGGCCGCGGGGTCGACCTTCACATGCTGCTCGAGCTCGTGGATCGCGGCTGTCCTCCGCGGCTCGCCTGGCGGATCACGGCGCCGCTCGACAGGGAGCCGTGAGCACGTTGAGTGACCGCGGCGGTGTTACGGTCCGGGAGGGCGGGCCCCTTCGGCCAACCACGATGCCGAACCCGACGGAACAGCGGAGCCTCATCGGCCCGGACCAGGAATCCCGCGCCTGGATTGCGGATCTGCGGGCGGACGGGGAGACGAGGGAACGCGCGCTCGCACGGCTTCACGAGCTGCTCCTGCGCGCGACGCGTTTTGAGGTCGGCAGGCGTCGGCGGATGCTCCCCCACCTGCGCGGAGGCGATCTCGACGACGTGGCACTCCAGAGTGCCGACGACGCCCTGGTCGCCGTGCTTCGCAAGCTCGAGGACTTCCGCGGTCAGAGCCGCTTCACCACCTGGGCGTACAAGTTCGGCCTCCTCGAGGCGGCGGTCAAGCTCCGCCGGCTCGCCTGGCAGGGCCGCGAGATCCCGCTCGAGCCGGATCACTGGACGCGGATCGGCGATGGAAAGCCATCGCCGCACGCCGATGCCGAGCGGCGCGAGCTCCTGGGGGCGGTGGGGGAGGCCATCGAAGTGGAGCTGACACCTCATCAGCGCGAGGTCCTCGTGGCCTTGGCCCTCAACGAGGTTCCGATCGACGTCCTCGCCGAGCGGCTCGCGACCACCCGCGGGGCGCTCTACAAGACCCTGCACGACGCGCGTCGCAAGCTGCGGCGCAGGCTCGAGACGGACGGCCATGCGATCGGCCCGGTACGAGAGGAGGACGGCGATGAGTGAGAGTGCCGAACGGCCTGAGAACGCGGCTCTGCGCCGCGTGCTGGGCCCGGCCGAGCCCGAGCTCGGCTGCGAGCAGTGCTTCGACGAGCTCGACCGCTACGTCGAGCTCGAGCTCGCGGGAGAGCCGGCCGACGAGGCGATCGGGGGCATGCGAGCGCACCTCGAGGGGTGTCCGGCCTGTCGGGAGGACTACCTCAGCCTGCGTGCCCTGGTCGCCGAGGAAGCGGCGAGGTAAGGAACTCGCGCCGGCCCGACGCTAAGCCCTCGACAGAGAGCCCTCACAGGTCCATGAGGGCTCGCGAAAACAGAAGTCAGGAGGGCACAGATGGCAAGCACGACTCTCGACACCCCACAACGGGCCGAAGCCGCCGGACCGACGAACGGCCGTCCCGTCTCGGGGTCCGACAACCTCGGCGCGGCCGCGCACCAGGCGTTCTGGCTCCTGCGGATCGGATTCACCATCGCGCCGATCCTCTTCGGCCTCGACAAGTTCTTCAACTGGTCGGTCCAGTGGCCGGACTACCTCGCCGGATGGGTCAACAACATCATGCCGGGCAGCGGCCAGGAGTTCATGTACTTCGTCGGCGGCATCGAGATCCTCGCCGGCATCCTCGTGCTGATCGCCCCCCGGATCGGGGCCTTCGTCGTCGCGGCGTGGCTCGGCGGCATCGTGATCAACCTGTTGACCAAGAACCCGCCCCAGTACTATGACATCGCCCTGCGCGACTTTGGCCTGATGCTCGGCGCGTTGACGCTGGGCCGGCTGTCTTGGGCCGTCGTCCCGGCCCGGAAGTCCGGGGCGCTGCCGTCCAGGCCCTGGTGACCGCGGCTCCATCGCCGGGCGCGCGCCTCGGAGCGCCGCCAGGATTTAGCCTTCCCCGGCGATGGGAGCTTCACGAGGCTGGCGGTACGCGGCGGCGGCATTCTGGATCGCGAACGGCCTGAATCACTTCCGGGCCCCGAAGTTCTACGAGGCGATCGTGCCGCCGCCGTTCGAGGACCGGCGAAGCGAGGTCAACGTCGCCTCGGGTGCGGCCGAGCTCGTCGGTGGGCTGGCCGTGCTGCCGGACCGCACGCGCCCCGCCGCCCGCTGGTGGCTCATGGCGACGCTCCTGGCCGTCTACTGGGCCAACGTCCACATGGCGCTTCGGCCGGACAGGTTCCCGCGCATCAAGCCGGCGCTTCTGTACGCGCGCCTGCCCATCCAGGGCCTGTTCGCCTGGCTCACGTGGCGCGGGACCGAGTAGCGCCCGCAGATGCTCACCCGGCCCCGCGGAGTGCGGACTCAAGCACGCTGATGGCCACCCAGGTCACGGCCGCCCAAGCGGTCGCGCGCGTGCAGGTCACCGACACGATCGGGTTCGGGATCGCGACCGGACAGCCGGCGGCCTTCCTGAAGGCGCTCTCGGAGCGTGAGGACTGGCAGGACCTTCGGCTGTACGGCGGGCTGCTCACGGTCTGGAGCGACGTCTACCGGCATCCGAACGTCCATTACCTCTCCGGCTTCTACGGGCCCATGGAGCGCGCGCTGCGGGACGGGGGAGCGAACATCTCCTTCGCCCCGGCCGACTTCCGTCGCTTTGCGCCCCTGTTTGCGGCGACTCCGCCGCGGATCATGGCGGTGCCTGCTTCGCCGCCGGACGCCGACGGGTTCTGCAGCCTGTCGCTGCACGCGGGCGGGATCATCCCGGCGCTCGGAGCGGCCGCGGCGGATCCGGAGCGACTGCTCGTCGTCGAGGCCTCCGACCGCTACCCGCGCACGATGGGCCTGGCGCCCGACTACCCGCACCGCGTCCACGTGGACGACGTCGACCTCCTCATCGAGTCCGACGAGGCCCCGATCGTGCTCGAGGACCAGGCCCCCTCGGACGTCGAGCGCGCCATCGCCGAGCACGCGCGCGCTCTGATTCCCGATGGCGCCGTGCTTCAGACCGGGATCGGGGTGGTGCCTTCGACGGTCGCCGGCCTCCTGGCGGAGGGCCTGGGTGGCGGATACGGGGTCCACACCGAGATGTTCACGACCGGGCTCATGCGGCTCCACCAGGCCCGGAAGATCGACAACGACAAGGTCTTGCACGCCGGTAAGTCGCTGACGACGTTCGCGGCCGGCTCGGAGGAGCTCTACGAGTGGCTCGACGGCAACGACGAGGTCGCGTTCGTCCCCGTCGAGGTCGTCAACACCCCGGAGCTGATGGCACGTCACGAGCGCATGGTGAGCATGAACGCCGCCATCTCCGTGGACGTCCAGGGTCAGGTCGTGGCCGACACGATCGCGGGCCAGCAGTACTCGGGGGTGGGAGGCCACGAGGACTTCGTCTCCGGACCCGGCCTCTCCCTGCAGGGGCACTCGCTGATCTGCCTGCCCAGCACCGCCACGGTCGGCGGCGAGGTGGTCTCCCGGATCGTGCCGTGGTTCCCGGCGGGCGCGGTGATCACCACCCCGCGCCATCAGGTGGACGTCATCGTCACCGAGTACGGAACGGCCGAGTTGATGGGCAAGACCGTCCACCAGCGCGGCCTCGCTCTGGCGGCGGTCGCCCACCCGGACTTTCGGGATCAACTGGTCGAGGCCGCCGAGCGGGCATCCGGTGGGCGCAGCCCGATGCCGGTCGCGGAGACCGCGCCGAACAAGCTCACGAGCCTGTAGGGTCGGATCGGAGCGGACGATGCGGCAGCTTTCGGCCTTGGACGCGCAGTTTCTGGCGCTCGAGACGGACCGGAACTACGGCCACGTGGGGTCGTTGGCAATCCTGGACCCGTCAACGGCACCGGATGGCGCCGTGACGATCGAGGACGTCCGGCGTCTGCTGGCCGAGCGCCTCCACATGATCCCGCCGTTCACCTCACGCCTGGCCGAGGTTCCGTTCGGCCTCGACTGGCCCTACTGGGTCCCGGACGAGCACTTCGACCTCGGCTACCACTGCCGCGAGATAGCGCTTCCTGAGCCCGGCAGCATGGAGCAGCTCGCCGAGCAGACCGCGCGCATCTACTCCCGCCGCCTCGATCGCTCGCGCCCGCTCTGGGAGCTCTACCTCATCCACGGGCTCGCGGAGGGGCGCGTGGCCCTCGTCACGAAGATCCACCACGCCGCGGTCGACGGGATGTCCGGCGGGGAGATCTTGACGATGCTCTACGACCTGACGCCCGAGCCGCGCGAGGTCGAGGTGCCCGCCGACGGCCCGCCGCCCGTGGAGGCGCCGGACGCGAGAACGATGTTGATCCGCGGGGTGACCGCGATTCCTCGGTTCCCGTTCATGGTCGCCGGCCGGTTCGCCCGGCTCCTGCCGCATGTGGACGTCGTCCCCTCCCTTCTGGGGCTGCCGGGGACCGAGCCCGTGAGCCGCGCCCTGGCTCGGCTCCGGCTCACGGTGAGTCGCGATCCGCACGCCCACGTCATCGAGCGGCCCGCCATGCGGGCCCCGCGCGGGCCCTATGGAGGGCGGGTGTCCCCGCACCGGACCTTCGGCATCGGCTCGATCTCGCTCCCCGACGTCAAGCGCGTCAAGAACCACTTCGGCGCGAAGGTGAACGACGTGGTCGTCGCGCTCGTCGCCGGCGCTCTCCGCGATCAACTGCTTCAGCGCGACGAGCTGCCGGACGAGCCGCTTTTGGCCCAGATCCCGGTGTCGGTGCGAACCGACGAGGAGCGCGGCACCTTCGGCAACCAGATCTCGATCATGATCGTGCCGATCCCGACCCATCTCGACGATCCCGCCGAGCGAATCGCCTTCGCCCACGAGAAGCTCTCAGTGGCCAAGGACCGCCACCAGGCGCTGCCGGCGAAGGCGCTCCGCGACGTGAGCACCTTCGTCCCGCCCGCCGTCCACACCCGGGCGGCCCGGGTCCTGTTCGAGCTGGCTGCCCGGCAGATGGTGCGCCCGCTCTTCAACGTGATCATCTCCAACGTCCCCGGCCCGCCGATGGACATCTACAGCGCCGGCGCCCGCCTCGAGGCCCTCTACCCGCTCTCGATCATCACCGATGGCACGGGGCTCAACATCACCGTGATGAGTTACCGCGACTCGATCGACATCGGCATCACCGCGGACCGCGAGCAGACTCCGGACGTCCAGACGATCGTGGAGGGGATGGGGGCCGAGCTCGCGGGCCTCCTCGCCATGTGCGGCGCCGCCGAATCGGTGCGCCAGGCTACCTAGTTTCATTAGGGGGTCGTTGACCGCCCCCGCCGCCGGGTGTAGCTTCGCCAGGCAGGCCCGGAGGGCCCGAACCGGCGGGGAGCGAGAGGGGGGTGTCGTGTCCAGGAGCATCGCGCTGTCGATGGCGATCGCATTCTCGATTCTCGCCACGGTGACGCCTGGCGCCCTGGCTCACGACGAGGCCACGAACACCGTCCAGGGCCACGTCGAGGAGGACTCCGTCGTACACACCCGAGCGGAGGAGCGGCAGCTCGAGCGCCGCACCAGCGCGGCGACCGCGGAGGACGCTGAAACGGCGGCCGCGACGGTGAACGGCGACGAGGGCCAGGTGGGCCAGTGGGGGCCTGTCGTCGACTGGCCGGTCGTGGCCATCAACACGGCGCTGCTCGAGAACGGGAAGGTGCTCGCGTACGACTCGGTGGGCGATCACGCAACGGAGAGCTACCCGGTCCACGACCACACCCGCGCGACGCTGTGGGATCCGGCCACCGGCGCGCAGACGCCGGTCACCGTGACCACGGGTTACAACATCTTCTGCAGCGGACTCGCCCACCTCATGGACGGGTCCGTGTTCGTCGCGGGCGGCAACAAGAACGACCAACTCGACGGCATCGTCCAGACGCACGTCTTCAATCCGGACACCAACACGTGGAGCCTCGGGCCGAACATGGCGGCTGAGCGGTGGTATCCGAGCGTGACCCCGCTCCGCAACGGGGAGATGCTGATCACCGAGGGCGGGCCCGACACGCCGGAGGTGCGCGAGACGAATGGCTCCCTGCGTGCCCTCACCACGGCCTCGCTCGACCTGCCGCTCTATCCATGGATGGACGTGGCGCCGGACGGTCGCGCCTTCTACTCGGGCCCGGACCAGACGATGCGGAGCCTCGACACGGCCGGGGGAGGCTCCTGGCAGAGCTTCGGCCAGCGGGACACACAGAACCGCGACTACGGCAGCCACGCCATGTTCGACGTGGGCAAGATCCTGGTCGCAGGCGGAGGGAACTCGAGCAAGAACGCCCGCGTCATCGACCTGAACGCGGCGACCCCGCAGGTCTCGGCGACGGCGGCGATGGCCTACGGGCGCCGGCAGCACAACCTCACGGTGCTCGCCGATGGGTCCGTGCTCGCGACCGGCGGGAATTCGTCCGGGGCTCCGCTCGTGGACCTGGACCACGGGGTCTACCCGGCGGAGCTCTGGGATCCGGCGACCGGTCAATGGCAGACGCTGGCGTCGATGCAGGTGACCCGCCAGTACCACTCGACCGCGCTGCTCTTGCCGGATGGGCGCGTCCTGTCGGGCGGCGGGGGCGTCTGCGGGACCTGCGACGAGGTGGGCTACCTGGCCAAGAACGCAGAGGTGTTCAGCCCGCCCTACCTGTTCAAGAAGGACGGCTCGAATGAGCTCGCCCCCCGTCCGCAGATCACCTCCGGGGCCGACGACACGACCTACGGCGCGCCGTTTGCCGTCTCCGTCCCGAACGCGGCTTCGATCGGCAAGGTCGCACTGGTCCGGCTCGGGGCCGTCACCCATTCCGTGAACATGGAGCAGCGCTACGTCCCGCTCTCGTTCACCGCCAACGGCGGGACGATCAACGCCACCGCCCCGGCAAACGCCAACGTCGCGCCCCCCGGGATCTACATGCTCTTCGTGGTCGACGCGAACGGCGTTCCGTCGGTTGCGAGGATGATGCGGGTCGGCACCGAGCCGACCACGACGATCACCGCCGGCCCCGGCTCCCGGACCAACGACCCGACGCCGACCTTCTCCTTCGCCTCCCAGCCCGGGACGGGCTTCGAGTGCAAGGTGGATGCCGGCTCCTACGCCCCCTGCGGGTCGCCGAAGGCCACGTCCCGCCTCGCCGACGGCTCTCATACCTTCTCGGTCCGCGCGAAGGACGCGGCCGGGGCCCTCGACCCGACGCCGGCGTCCCGTACGTTCACCGTCGAGACAGCGGCCGTCGGCGTCTCCGGATCGACGCTCACCGTGGCCGCCGCGACCGGTGCCAAGGACAACATCCAGATCACCCAGCCCTCCGGCTCGACCCTCCGGGTCACCGATCTGGCATCGGGCGCCTACACCGGGTCCGGGGTCCACTCGGGCGCGGGCTGTACCCAGAGCGGTGACAACGCGGCCAACTGCGGCGCCTCGGGGATCACGCGGATCCTCGTCACCGGCGGAGACCAGATCGACCGGGTGATCAACTCGACCGCCGTCAGGAGCTCGCAATACGGGGGGACCGGAGGTGACCTGTTGACCGGCGGCTCCGCCAACGACACCCTCACCGGGTCGCTGGGGGCGGACGCGCTCAAGGGGATGGGGGGAAACGATCAACTGAAGGCGCGTGACCTGCTCTCCGACTCGAGGATCGACTGCGGCAGCGCGGCCTTCGACAAGGCCGACCTCGACCTGCTCCCGAAGGACCCGAGCTCAGCGGTCGTCGGCTGCGAGTCGAAGACGCGTCACTGATCCTGCCCGGCCGTGGGTGCCGGGACGCGTACGGCCCGCTGACTATTTCGACGCCGCGTCGCCGAGCGCCGTGATCCGCAGATAGCTCGGGTTGGAGCCGCCCAGGCGCACGGTGTTCCTGGCCGGCGGCAGCGGATCGAATGAGAGCTTGCCGGGGTGGTTGGGATCGACGCGCAGCGTCCCCGGAAGGTGGGTCGGGAAGTCGTAGGAGGTGAGCCGCAGCTGGAGCCGGTGCCCCGCCTTGAGCTGGTAGGCGGTCGGCCAGATCGCCAGGTCGTACGCGTAGTTGCGGCCGGGTTGGATGGGCGTTGGGCCGGTGTTCGTGTGCCACGGCCTGGTGGCCCGGGTGCGGGCCGGGTCGAGCTTGCGGTGCGAGGCGCGGAGGAACCCTTCCGTGATGATCGCCTCGCTGCCGTCGGGAGCCACGTCGGAGAGCTTCGCGAACCAGTCGGTGTTGTCGGCCGACGAGGCAGCGACGAGGTGCAGGGCGCCCTCGCCGCTCAGCGTCAGCGGGCGCGAGAGGGCCGAGGTGCGCCAGGTCAGCCCCGCCTCCTCGGCGAGCCGCTGGTCGAGCGGGATGTAGGGGCTGATGGCCACCGTCCCGTACTGGTTGAAGCTCATGCTCAGCCCGTCCGCGGGATTGGTCAGGTAGCTCTGAGTGCTGGTGCTCTGCACGGGGGTGCCGCGGAGCCCCGCGGGGCCCAGGTAGAGCTTGCGGACGCCGGAGCTCCGCGGCGGCCACCGCGAATCGTTCATCCATTGATTGCGCCCCTGGACGTAGAGGCGAACCCGGGGCCTCTGCGGCACGTGAGAGCCCGGCACGAGGTACTTCTTGAGGAACTCGAACGCCACCGCCTCGTTGTTCTCGAGGTTCGGTGGGTTGGTCTCGGGGTCGAAGGGCGTTCCGCAGCCCTTGTGGGTGCAGGGGTCCACGTAGAGCCGGGTCTCGACTCCGGAGCGCCGCGACAGCGCCCGATACATCTCGTTGGCGCCGAAGACGAACCCGTCGTGCCAGCCGTCGAGGATCAGCGTGGGGACCTTGATCCGGTTGGCGTGGTAGAGCGGGGAGCGCTGACGGTAGAACGGCCCGTCGTTCGGTCGAGACAGGTAGTCGAACGGCACGTTGGCGCCGCCGCTTGCCTGCTGGACCTTCGCCCCGGGCGTCTCCCCGAGCATGGCCGGTTGAGTGTTCAGCCCCGTGTAGCCGGCGGGCTGCTGGACCCCGAGGTACTGGGCATCGAAGAAGAAGTTCGGGATGCCGTCGTGCGTGTAGCCCTCGCGATAGAGGTCGGACAGCGCCACGGTCGGGGTGATGACGGCCAGGTGTGACGGCTGGCGCTCGGCGGCCAGGTACTGGGTGATCCCGAGGTAGGAGCCGCCCGTCATCCCTACCCTGCCGGTCGAGTAGCCGCGAGTCCCGAAGTACTGGACGAGGTCGTATCCGTCTCGTTGCTCGCGGGGCGAGAAGTAGTTGTCCTTGAGCGATCCCTCGCTGCCGCCGGTCCCCCGCACGTCGACGACCGCCCCGATCATGCCCCGCGCCGCGAAGTCGGCGCCGGGGGTGCAGCCGCAGATGCCCTCGCGACCGTAGGGGGTCATCTCGAGGACGACGGGGAATCGCCCCGGCGCGGGACTTGTTCCGTTTCGCGAGGGAAAGGTCACGGTCGCGGCGAGGCGCACGCCGTCGTCCATCGGCACCAGGACCTGCTTCGACACCGTCTGGTAGGTGGCCGGCGGCAACTTCGGCGGGGGCGTTGCCGCGAGGGCCGGCGCGAGGCCCTGGGCGAACAGGGCGGTGACGCCGACGGTGACGACCAACACGCCGTGCCGGATTCCGGAGGACATCGAGCGGAGCATCGTAGGAAGGCGCGGGAGCCGTTGTCAACCGGGAACCCGCGCGACGACCTCCCGTCGGCCCGATCTGCTCATCTGTGGGCCGGCATGGGGGAACATGGTCGGATGAGCTACCGGGCGGCGGCGATCGGGGTGGCGCTGGTGGCGTCCCTCGTGTTCAGCGCTTGGGCGGGAGCGGCCGGCCAGCCGGCGCGGATCGCAGCCGGGCGGATCGTGGTCAGCGCTCCCCACGCCGAGGCCGTGGTGCATCGGGATCCGTTCCGGCTCACCTTCTCCGGGCCCAGCGGCGGAACGGTGCTGCGGGAGGTCCCGGAGGCGCCGAGCGGCAGGCTGATCACGCCGCCCACCGCCGACCCGATCGAGCCCGGCCTCGACAACCAGTCGACCACGACGCTCTACTCGCCGCTCAGCTTCCTCGTCGGCACCGAGGCCCTGATGCAGTACGACGGCGGCCTCTTCGGCGGCAACCTGAGGAGTGGCCAACGCAGCGGGGTCCAGTACGCCGCCAGGCGGGTGATCGGCGCGCGTCGGGCGGGTTCCGGCGTGGTGCTGACGGTCTCCACCACCGATCCGAGCGGTCGCCGGCTCGTGGTCCACGTGGCGCCGCTTCGCTGCTGCGCGATCTCGGTTCACGTCGTCCCCCGCCCGGGCGCGGATGTCGCGACGATCGGCGACTCCTTCCGCTCCAGCCCCGACGAGGGCTTCTTCGGCTTCGGGGGTCGCCACATCGATCTCGACCAGCGAGGCAAGGTCTTCTCCAGCTTCGTCAACGAGGAGAACATCGACGGGACGACGGGCTGGGGCTCGGGCGGCAACGGGACCTCCCTCTACCCGAACGGTCCACCGGCGGCCTATTACCCGCAGGGACAGTTCGTCTCCTCGCGCCGCTACGGCTTCCTCCTTGACCAACCTCAACTCGCCCGGTTCAAGCTCGACGCCGACGGGCCGGCACGCTGGAACGTGAGCGCCTCCGCGCCGGATCTCCGATACGTCGTGGCGCCCGGCGCCGCCCGCCAGGCGATCCGCACCCTGACCAGTCTCAGTGGGCGCCAGCCCCCGCCGCCGCGCTGGGCCCTGGGCCCGATGATGGACCGTCTGGTCAAGAACTTCGGCGAGACGCAGGCCGACTACGAAGCCAACCTCAAGGCCGACCTTCGGAACCTGCGCCGTCACCGGATTCCGATTCGCGCCTACAGGATCGAGGGCTGGGGGTTCCCCGGAGGGAACAACCACGGGCTCGCCCTCCACTCCTTCACGAGCCCCCCGGTGCAGGCGGACGTGATCGGCACGCTGCGACGTCGACATATCCATCCGCTGGTCTACCTGCGGCCGTGGCTGGAGCCGGACTCCGCCCAGGTCGAGCGGGGGCTCGCCGTGACCCACGCGAACGGAACGCCGTACCTGACCACCAGCACGACCGGGCAGAGCATCGCCCTGATCGACTTCACCGATCCGGCCGCCGTGCGCTACTGGCAGCGCCAGGTCCGCGCCGTGTTCGATCTCGGCGCCGACGGCTTCATGCAGGACTTCGGCGAGGAGGTGGTCCCTGGGATGCGCTTCCACGACGGCGAAAGCGGAGCGAGGATGCACAACCGCTACCTGACGCTCTATGCGAAGGCGACCCGGGCGGAGATCGACCGTTACGAGCGGAACCATCCCGATCGCCATCTCTGGTTCTTCACCCGCGCCGGGTACAGCGGCCGCCCCGGGAGCGCAGCCTATGAGGGAGGCAACTTCCCGGGCGACGAGACGACGGATTGGACCCGCTCGTCCGGACTCGCCTCGTCGACCCCGGACATGCTCAATCGTGCGATCGGCGGCGCCTACGGATTCGGCACCGACATCGGCGGCTACTTCGACCTCACCACGCCACCGACGACCAAGGAGCTGTTCATCCGCTGGGCCGAATGGGCCGCCCTGAGCCCGATCTTCCGCCTCCATGGAGCCGGACCGACCGGCACCCACGCGCCATGGGATTTCGATGCCGAGACGACGAGGATCTACCGGCGCCTCTCCCATCTGCACCTGCGCGCGGCCCCCTTGATCGAACGCCTGTGGCGGCGGGCCGAGGCGACGGGCCTGCCGCCGACGCGCCCGCTGTGGCTCGCCGACCCGTCCGACGTACGGGCCCGCGGAGCCGACCAGGAATGGCTGCTCGGTCCCGACCTCCTTGTCGCCCCTGTCGTCCAGGAAGGCGCCACCTCTCGCCGCGTGTACTTCCCTCAGGGTTGCTGGGTGGACTCCGACGGGAACCGGTACGCGGGCCGGCGCGCTGCACTCGTCCAAGCGCCGTTGGCGAAGCTTCCCTACTTCCGGCGTTGCGGCAAGGCCCCGCTGTGAGCCGACGCACGCCCGGTCAGAGGGCGTCCCCGTACTCGTCGTGGCGCCGAAGCCAGAACTCCGACTCGCCCTCCTCGTGGCGGCCCTTCGGGGTGCGGTCGAGCAGACCGTAGTAGGCCATCGCGGGCTCGAGGCCGCGCGCGGTGGTCACGTAGGCCCGGTACACGGTCCCATCGGACAGCGCGTAAGCGCTCAGGCCCGGTCCCTCCGCGACGTAGCCCGCCGGATCGGTCCCCGACGCCGCCGCCATCCGCTTCACGATCGGCGGGATCTCGCCCTCGAGGAAGGGCTTCACCTCCTCCTCGGTGTGGAAGAAGCCAAGGTCGCGGTGGAAGTCAGTGCCCACGGTGGAGACCCAGTCGAAGCCCCAGCCCATCCGCTCCCGGTAGGCGAGGAGCTTCTCCAGCGGTGCCCGTGAGGAGCAGACCAGGGTCACGTCACGGGCCTTGAGGTGGGCCACCTGCGGGCTGAGGCTGTCGGCGATCGAGGAGCAGACGGTGCAGCCGGCGTCGTAGGAGGGCCCGAACATGAAGTGGTAGACGAGCAGCTGCGTGCGGCCGTCGAAGAGCTCGGCAAGGGCCTTGGTCCCACCCTCCGTCTCGAACCTGTAGTCCTTCTCGACGGGCACCCACGGCAGCTCTCGACGCTTGCGAGCGAGCTCGTCGCTGCGACGCGTGAGCTCCTTCTCCTCCTTCAGCAGCTCTTCGCGCTCGGCCTGCCACTCCTCCTGGGTTCCGATTCTGGGTTCGGTCATGGTCATCCTCCTGGGACCAGCTCGATCACCGAAGCAGTCAGTTGCACAAGATAGGGCGCCCGCTCGCGGACCAGGGTTGTCGGGG
>DATBFS010000059.1:0-13320 GCA_036558385.1 Solirubrobacterales bacterium
GCGGGACCTTGAACGGTGGGGCGTAGTCCGTCGCTCCCGGGCTTCGAGGTCAGGGCGGGGGCGGCCGGCGACGCTCTGGGCCTCGGCTAGCAGTGCCTGGACACGTTTCGAGCAGATCGCCGACGCCTTCACCCTCGAGCAGCTCGAGGCAGAGGCCGAACGGATGCGGTCGGTGATCGACAAGCGGTCCCGGGAGTCGGTCCGGTCCGTTGAGGACGCCGACGACGCTTTCCGCGCGGGGCGTTGACCCAGGCGTTGACCCCGAGAGCGATGCGGCTCCCCGGAGGGAGCCGCTTTCCGCTTGCCAATGCGATGGCGAGGGGCAGAATCGAACTGCCGACACCACGATTTTCAGTCGTGTGCTCTACCAACTGAGCTACCTCGCCCGCGGGCGCAAAGGCTAGCGACGAATCCGCTCGCGATCGGCCCGGCTGGGGGCTGGCGCCGCCGCCCGACTCAGGTCACGTGAGGTCAGCCGGCCCGCTCGAGCGCCAGCTTCACCGCCGTGGCGGGGTCGGGGGCGACCTCGATCCCGAGCCCGCCGCTCATGATCCCCGCGGCGCTGAGCTGCCAGCTTTCGATCGCCACGACCGCCCGTCCCAGCTCGCGGGCGTAGGCGATCTCCGAGAGCGTCCCCCACTCGCCGCCGATCGCGATCACGGCGTCGCCGGAGGACACGACGGCGAGGTTGCGGGCGTGGCCGATCCCGGTCGCGATCACATGGGTGCAGTGCCGATTCGCGTCCTCGGCCTGGCTCGACGGGATCACCCCGATCACGGTCCCTCCGGCCGCCGACGCGCCCCGTGCCGCCGCCTCCATCACGCCGGCGAGGCCGCCGCACACCACGACCGCTTCCGCCTCGGCCAGGCGCCGGCCCACCTCCTCGGCGATCGGGGCGAGCTCTGAGTCGGGCGATCCCTTCCCGATCACGGCGATCTGCACCCCCCTTGCCAAGGCGCCCCCGCTCAGTCCGCCTCACGCGCGCCCGCGAGCATCCCGGTCATCAGCTCCAGGGCGCCCTGCTTGTGGAGCGGCTCGTTGAGATTGCCGCACTTGGGGCTCTGGACGCAGGAGGGGCAGCCGTCCGAGCACGGACACTCGCCGATCAGCTTCGCGGCGTCGGCCACCAGCCGCCCGAAGAGGTCGAACCCCCGTCTCGCGATTCCCACTCCCCCGGGATGGCCGTCGTAGATGAAGATCGTGGGCCTACCCGTCTGGAAGTGGACGTTGGTCGAGAGCCCTCCGATGTCCCAGCGGTCGCACATGGCGAGCAGGGGCAGCACCGCGATCTGCCCGTGCTCGGTGGCGTGGAGCGCCCCGAGCAGGACCTCGGGGGGAAGCGCGGCCGGTCCCGCCAGCTCGTCGCCGATCACGTACCACAGCGCCTGGGTCGGGAAGTTGGTCTCCGGCAGGTCCAGCGCGACCATGTCGATCACCTCGTGATCCGAGAGCCTCTTGCGCTGAAATGCGATCACCTGTTGGGTGACCGAGACCTCCCCGAAGGAGAGCTCGATCCCGGGACCGTCGGCGACCGGGCCCTTCCCGGCGGCCACCACCCGCTCCACGAACACCTCCGTCTCGCTCCTCGGCTGCGTGTACCAGTCGTCGTCGAACGCCTCGACGATCGCCCGCCGCGCCTCGAGGTCGAGCTCACGAACCTCGTATGAGCGCCCCAGGTGCAGGTAGACGGCCCCCGGATGAACCGTCGTGAACGCCCGCTCGGCCTCGACCGCGCCCACCAGCTCCCCCGAGGCCGCGTCGACGATGGCGACCGAGTCGGCGGACGCCGAGCGCAGCGAGATGTCCCCTGCGGGGAAGCGGGGCGATCGGGGCAGGTAGCGCTCCCCCCGCCCGCGCCGCAGCTCGCCGGCGGAGACGAGCGCCTCGGCCCGATCGCGCCAGCGATCGCCGAAGATCGCCTCGTCGGATTCCGAGAGTGGAAGCTCATACGCGGCCGCCAGCAGGTGTGCGAGCTGGATGCGGTCGTTTTCGTGGTCCAGAATGGCGGCCTCGACCGGCCGCTCCAGGAACTCCTCCGGGTGGCGGCAGAAGAACTGGTCGAGGGCATCGGCGCCGGCGACGTAGACGGCGAGGCCCTCGCTGCGCCGCCCGGCGCGCCCCCACATCTGGCGCAGGCTCGCGACCGTGCCCGGGAAGGTCACGCAGATCGCCGCGTCCAGGTGGCCGATGTCGATGCCGAGCTCGAGGGCGTCCGTGGCCACCACGGCCAGCAGGTCGCCCTCGGCGAGGCGCGCCTCGATCTCCCGCCTTTGAGCCGGCGTGTAGCCCGCGCGATACGGAGCGATCCGCGCCGCCAGCTCATCCCGGCCGAGCTCCTCCAGCCGCATCCTCGTGAAGCGCTGGATCAGCTCGATCCCGCGGCGACTCCGCAGGAAGCAGATCGTGCGAAGCCCCTCCCCGACGAGGTCCGCGAGCAACTCAGCAGCCTCGGAGAGCACCGAGCGGCGGGTCATCGAACGGGTGTCGATCAGGGGCGGGTTCCACATCGCGATCCGCCTCCGGGCGCGCGGCGCGCCATCGGAATCGACGAGCCGAAACGGCTCGCCGACCAGCCGCTCCGCAAGGTCCAGGGGATTGGCGATCGTCGCTGACGCCAACACGAATCTCGGCGCGCTCCCATAGCGGGCCGCCAGCCGGCGCAGGCGGCGCAGCACGTTGGCGACGTGCGAGCCGAACACGCCGCGATAGGTGTGGGCCTCGTCGACGACCACCCATCCGAGGTTGGCCAGGAAGTCCCCCCAGCTCTTGTGGTGGGGAAGGACGCCCACCTGGAGCATGTCCGGGTTCGTGAGGATCAGGTTCGAGCTCCGGCGGATCCCCGGCCTGTCCTCCCGCGGGGTGTCCCCGTCGTAGATCGCGTGGCGCAGGACGCCCAGGTCGAGCTCCGAGAGCTTTCGCGCCTGGTCCTGGGCCAGCGCCTTGGTCGGGTACAGGTAGAGGGCCCTCGCCCCCTGACCCCGCGCGAGATCGTCGAGCACGGGGAGGTTAAACGAGAGCGACTTGCCGGACGCGGTGCCGCTGGTGACCACCACGTTCCCCGCCGCCGTTGCCTCGAGCGCCTCGAGCTGATGCGAGTAGAGGGCATCGACGCCGCTGGCGCGAAGGGCGGACGCGAGGTCGGGAGCCAGGGAGGACGGGATCGCGACGGTGTCGGGCGGCCGGGCCCCCTCGAGGCCCTCGGCCACCAGGCGACCGTCGAGGCGTCCCGGCTCGATCGCGCGGTCCCAGCCGGCGGACGCCGAGACCCTGCCGACGGCGCTAGCCACGGGGGGGCGGCGCGGGTTCGGGAGCCTTCCGGCCGACGCCGTCGATCGCGGCGGCAACCCGCAGGGCGTCGAGCGCGCTTCGATCGTGGAGGCGGAGGACGTCGGCGCCCTCGATGACCGCGAGCGCGGTGGCCGCGGCGGTGGCCCACTCGCGGTCGACCGCGGGCGCCCGGCCCTCCCACGAGCCGGCGAGCACGGCGCCGAGGAAGTCCTTGCGGGACAGGGCGATGAACAGGGGGCGGCCGAGAGCGCGGAGCTCGGCCAGCCCGGCGAGGATCCGGAGGTCGTCCTCGACCGAGAGGTCGAAGTCGAGCCCGGGATCGAGCGCCACCTGCTCCGCGGCGACCCCGTGTCCGAGCGCGGCCTCGAGCCGCTCCGAGAACCAGCGGAGGAGGTGGCCGATTGGATCGGCGTGCCCCGAAGGCTCGCGGTCCGACCGGGGCGGCCCCTCGATGTGCATGAGGACGTAGCCGCAGCCCCGCTCGCCGACGAGCTCCCACATCTCGGGGCCCCCGCCCGAGATGTCGTTGATCGCGGCCGCGCCCGCGTCGAGCGCCCGGCGGGCCACCTCGGGCTGGAAGGTGTCGACGCTCATCGGCAGCCCGGCGTCACGCGTCAGGGCCTCCACGACCGGGATCAGGCGCGCCGCCTCCTCCTCCGCCGAGACCGGCGGTCCGCTGGCGGCCGGAACGGCGCCGACGTCGAGCAGGTCGAAGCCGGCCGACGCCAGCGCCATGCCGTGCCCCACCGCGTCCTGGGGTGTCGCGCTGCGCGAGCCCTCGAAGAACGAATCCGGGCTCGCGTTGACGATCCCCGCGGCGAGCGGCGGCGGAAACTCGAGCACCCGGTCGGCGAGCCGCCAGACGGTCATCCCGGCCTACGTTAGTGGTCGGGCGCGAGGGCGATCATCGGGGCGCCCGGCTCCGTGTACGGTGCGCGGCCGTGCCCCTGCGCTGCGTCTATACGGACCTCGACGGGACCCTGCTCGGGCACCGCGGCTCGCTGTTCCGGGACGCGGACGGGAACTTCTCCCTACGCCAGGCGCGGATGCTCGAGGCCTGCCACCGGGCCGGGGTCGAGGTGGTGATCATGTCCGGCCGCCGCGAGGCGCAGGTGATGGCGGACGCCCGCCTCCTGGGTCAGACGTCCTACATCTATGAGGCCGGCTGCGGCGTGGTCATCGAGGGCGAGCGGACGCTCCTCACCGGGGACTGGCTTCCCGACGACGAAGGCACCCCGGCCGAGAAGATGCTCGGCGCCGGGATCCCCGACCTCCTCTTCGATCGGTTTGGGGCGCGGCTCGAGTGGCATCGGCCCTGGCACAGGGAGCGTCAGCTCTCTCATCTGTTCAGGGGGCTGGTGGACGTCGACGAGGCGAACGCGCTGCTCGCCGAGCGGGGGCACTCCGACCTGCGCTTCCTCGACAACGGCGCGATCGTCCGCTCGATGGAGGGCATCGACGGCCCCGCTCACGCCTACCACCTCGTGCCGGGTGGGGCGAGCAAGGCCAAGGCGGTCGGCTTCCACATGCGCGCCCGCGGGTACGCGCGCACCGACTGCATCGGCATCGGCGACTCGCTGGAGGACCTCGACGCGTGCGAGTCCGTGGGCCGCTTCTTCGTGGTCGCCAACGGCCCGGAGCGCGATCCCACCCTGCGCGAGGCGATCGCCGGCCGGCCCAACGTGACCGTCACCGAGGGCCGCAACGGCGACGGCGTCTACGAGGCGGTCGTCTCCACCCTGGCCGAGCGCTCCTGAGCGAACGTCGTCGCGCCCTCAGCGCGTCAGCTCCTCCAGCGCCTGGACGACGTGGGCGTAGGGCCTTCCGGTCGCCCGCTCGAGGCCGATCTCGCAGGTTCGGTTGCTCGACAGGTACGCGTCGAAGCTCCGGGAGCTGATCTCCGCCGCCTCCTCGAGCGTCGCCGCCTCCGTGAGCTCGGGGTGCAGGAAGCCACGGTCTCCGGCGAAGCCGCAGCATGTCGCCGAGGGCGGGATGTGGACCTCGTCGGCGAGCGCCCGCGCGAGGGCGCGGAGCTGGCGGTCCAAGCCCATGTGGCGTCCGCCGCAGGTGGGATGGAGCGCGACGGAGCCCAGCTTGCGGCGGACCGCGAGCCGCGGCATCAGCCGGTCGCGCGCCCAGGAGACCGCGTCGATCACCTCGAGCCGGCCGTGGCGCTCGCGGTTGGCGTCGCTCAGGCTCGGCGGGACCTCATCGAGCAGGGCGTGGGTGCAGGAGCTCGCGTCGACGACCGTCGGCAGCGCTCCCTCGTCCGACCAGCGCCACAGCAGCTCCACGATCCGGTTCGCCATCCAGCGGTGCCCCTCGCGGTAGCCCTTCGAGGCCCAGGGCGTGCCGCAGCATGAGCCGGCGGCGTCCGGCGGGATCCACACCGGGAGCCCGGCCCGCTCCGAGGCCCGGACCAGCGCCTCCGGAAGGGTCATCGCATGCGACTCGGCTCGCGAGACCCCGAAGATGCGGTTGATGCAGGCGGGGAGGTAGACCGCGGCGGCCCCCTCGCGTGCCGTTCTCGGAGGCGCCGGCGGGGCGGCCTTCGGCATCGACGGCCCCCACTCCGGCGCGAGCTCCGCGCCCACGAGGCTCCTGGCCGCCCGCGAGGCGCCTCGAATCGGCGCATCGCCGATCACGCGTGAAACCGCCCCTCCGGCCCGCAGGCCAGCTCGAGCCGATTGCTCGACGGTCCGCCAGCGCTTGGCCGCGCCGAGCGCGAGCCGCTCGGCCCTCGGCCCGTGCTCGGCCTCCCGGAAGCCCTTGACGAGCTTCCCCGTGTCGATCCCAACCGGGCACGCGAGCATGCAGGTGCCGTCCGCGGCGCAGGTCTCGATCCCGTCGTACTCGTACTCGTCCAAGAGAGCACGCTGGAGCGGCGAGCCGGCGGGCTGGCGCGCCATCTCGCGGCGAAGCACGATCCGCTGGCGGGGCGTGGTGGTCAGGAGCCGGCTCGGGCAGACCGGCTCACAGAACCCGCACTCCACGCAGGTGTCTGCCACCTCCTCGATCGGGGGAGCGGTCTTCAGGTTGCGTAGATGGATGCCGGGATCGCGGTTGAGGACGACCCCCGGGGCGAGCACCCCGTCCGGGTCGGCGAGCTCCTTCACCCGCCACATCAGCCCGGCCGCCTGGGGCCCCCACTCACGCTCGACGTAGGGCGCCATGTTGATCCCCGTCCCGTGCTCGGCCTTCAACGAGCCGTCGTACTTGTCGACGATCAGGTCCACCAGCTCCGTCATGAACGCCTCGTAGCGCTCGCGCTCCGCCGCCTCCGAGAACTTCGGCGTCAGCATGAAGTGGAGGTTGCCCGCGGAGGCGTGGCCTGCCACCCCCGTGAGGAAGCCATGCGCGCCGAGCAGGGCCTGGATGTCGGCCGCGGACTCGGCGATCCGCTCCGGCGGGACGCAGACGTCCTCGATGATGAGCGCCGTCCCCTGGGGGCGCAGGCGCCCGACGATGCCATGCATCCCCTCGCGGACGCGCCAGAACACCTCGGTCAGCTCGGCGTCCCGGGTGAACTCCGGCCGGCGCAGCAGCTCGCGGCCGCCCAAGGCGTCCGTTGCGCTCGCCTCCATGGCCTCGAGGTCCTCCTCGTCGTCGGAGCGGAACTCGACCAGGAGCGCCGCCGACTCAGGCGCAAGCTCGCGCCAGTACTCGGGGGTCCCCGGGAGCGAGTGCGCGGCGGCGATCAGGGCCGGGGCGACCATGAGCTCGACCGCGCTCGCCCCGGCCGCGACCAGGTCCGGCACCGGCTCGGCGGCGGCCGCGATGTCGGCGAAGTGGACCCAGGCGGTGAGCGTCTCCGGGAGGAGGGGCACGGTCTCGAAGACCGCCTCCGAGACGAAGGCCAGGGTGCCCTCCGACCCGACGACGAGACGACGGAAGATCTCCAGCGGCGTCTCCGCGTCCAGGAACGCGCACAGCCTGTACCCGGTCGTGTTCTTGATCTGGAACTTCCGCCGGATGCGGTCCGCCAGCTCCTGGTCGGCGAGGATCTCGGCCCGAATTTCCCCGAGGCCCGTGGCGAGCTCGGGCTCGGACTCCGCGAACCTGGCCTCGGCGTCCGGCGCCTCGGTGTCGATCAGGGTGCCCGAGGCAAGCAACAGCTTCAGCGCCCGGACGGTCGAGTAGGAGTCGTGGACGACGCCGCAGCGCATGCCGCCGGAGTTGTTGGCGATCACCCCGCCGACGGTCGCGAAGTCCGTGCTCGCCGGGTCAGGGCCGAGCTTTCGCCCGTGGCCCGAGAGCACGCGATTCACGTGCCCGAGCGTCGTACCCGGGCCTACGCGCGCACGCGCCCCCTCGGCCTCGACCACAACCCCGGCGAAGTGGCGCCTGACGTCGACGAGGATGCCGTCGGTCTGCCCCTGGCCGTTCAGGCTCGTGCCGCCGGCGCGAAAGGTGAGCGGCGTTCCGCTCCGCCGCGCGTATCCGAGGAGCTTCGACAGGTCCCCCGCGCCCCGCGCCATGACCACCGCCCTCGGGAACAGGCGATAGGGGCTCGCGTCGGATGCGTAGCGGACGAGATCCGTGGGGCGGGCCAGGACCCGGTCGGCGCCGAGCAGCGACTCGAGCTCGGAGCAAAGCGGCTGTGGACTGCCCGCGGCGACCCAGTCGGGCGCCCGGTCGGCCGCCGGCTCTTGAGCCTCGGGGGCGATTCGCTGGACCTGGGGCTCGAGCAGCGCCATCAGGTCGACGAGGGCCGGGTCATCTCAAAAGAGCGCCATGCCGGGGGTCACGCCAACCTCGATCAAGCGCGGCTCTGAGGCTGGGATGGCCTCCACCAGCGCCTCGGCGAGCTCCGCGCTTCCCGTCACCCGGCGGGAGTCCAGGCCATAGCCCGAGGCGATCCCCGCCGAGTCGAGCGCCGGCAGGTCGAGGCCCGGCGCCCCGCTCACCTGCTCGACGTCGGCGAACCACTTCAAGATCGAGTACTCCTCGTTTCGCAGCACGAGGAAGGTCACCGGCACCCGGTAGGCGACCGCGGACCAAAACGCCGTCACCGCGTACTGCACGGACCCTTCCCCCAGCACGCACACCACGGGGCGGCTCGGCTCCGCGAGCTGGACGCCGACCGCCGCGGCGAGCCCGAAGCCGAGGCCGCCGCCGGCGCCGAAGTAGTAGCTGCCGGGCGCAGAGAGCCGCAGCTGGTTGCGGAGGGCCATCGTGCTGGAGGGAGACTCGAGCACCACGATGCCGTCCTCCGGGAAGACGTCCCCAAGCGTCGCGTGGACGGTCGAGGGGCTCAGGGGGTCGGACTCCGGCGGCGCCTCCGGAGCGCCGAGCGGCTCGGGTGCCGCGCGGCCGGACTCGGGGACCTCCGCGAGGAGCGCCTCCAGCGCCAGCCGAGGGTCCGCGACGATCGCGTCGCCCATCGGAGCCCGCGCGGCCTCGTCGGGATCGCTCGTGATCTGGACCAGGGCAGTGCCCTCGGCCAGGAGAGGCCCCGGGATGTAGGGGTAGTAGGGGAAGGCCGAGCTCCCGACCACCAGCACCAGGTCGTGGCCCGCCAGCATCTCGCCCAACGGACCGATGGCGGGCGGCAGGGTCCCTCGGAAGTTGGCGTGGCCCTCCGGGAAGCCGATCCGCCCTCCCCCGGGTGCTGGGGTGGCCCAGACCGGCAGCCGTTGGCGCTCGGCCAGGGAGACCGCTGCCTGGAAGGCGCCGCCGGCGTCGACGTCCGGACCGACGACGAGGGTCGGGTTCTCGGCCGCGTCAAGGCGCCCGGCGAGCGATCGGATCACCTCTGGATCCGGGGCCGCGCGGCCCACCACGGAGCGCTCGATCGCATGCTTGGCGTCGCCATCGTCGACCTCGGCCCCCCAGTCGTCCATCGGGATCGAGACGAAGACGGGACCGCGCGGGGGGAGCGTCGCCAGATGCGTGGCCCGTCCCAGGGCGGCCGGAACGTCGGCCGCGCGAGGCGGCTCGTAGCTCCACTTCACGAACGGATGCGGCAGCCGCGTCGCGTCCCGGTTGGTGAGATTGGCCTGGAGCGTGATCATGGCCCGCACCTGCTGGCCGGCGGTGATCACGAGGGGCGACTTGTTGGCCTGGGCGTTGAAGATCGCCCCCATCGCGTTGCCCACCCCCGGGGCGGTGTGGAGGTTGACGAGCGTCGGCTGCCCGGACGCCTGCGCGTACCCGTCCGCCATCCCCACCACGACGGCCTCCTGGAGCCCGAGCACGTACGTGAAGTCGTCCGGGAAGCCGTGAAGCATCGGCAGCTCGGTGGAGCCCGGGTTGCCGAACATCGTCGTCATCCCGTGAGCTCGAAAGAGCTCGTACGCTGCTTCGCGGACCGTGGTCACGGCCGCGCCAACCTATAGAAGTGCGCCCGCCGGCGTCCAAGCGGCGAACCATCCCTTCACTAGACTCGCGGGCATGGGCCACGAGCACGCGACGGTCGCAGAGGAGGAGTACCTCCAGATCATGTTCTGGCTCGAGGAGGCGGGGCTTCCCATCACGGGCGCGAACATCGCCCGGGCGATGCAGCTCTCCGCCCCGACCGTCCACGAGATGATCGGGCGCCTCGAGAGCGACGGCTACGTGGAACGGCTCTCGGACAAGTCGCTGGCCTTCACCGCCGAGGGCCGCGAGCACGCGCAGGCGATCGTCCGCCGGCACCGCCTGATCGAGCGCTTCCTGACCGACGTCCTCGGGGTCCCATGGGACGAGGTCCACGAGGAGGCCGAGCGGCTCGAACACGCGATGTCGCCGGTGCTGGAGGAGCGGATGCTCGCCGCGATCGGCGACGCGAAGACCTGCCCCCACGGGCACCCCCTCGTCGAGGGGGCGCGCGAGCATGGGGCTCTCCTCGCCGACGTCGAGTCGGGGGCCACCGTCCACGTGCTGCGCTTCGAGAACGAGGCGGAGGAGATCCTCCACTACCTGAAGGCGGCGGGCCTCCATCCCGGGCTCGACGGAACCCTGGAGAGCTCCAGCCCCGACGAGGTCGTGCTGAGCTCCGAGGATGGCCAGCACGTCGTCTCGCGGAGCGTCGCCGAGACGGTCTCGGTTCGAGCCGACCCGTCGCCGGCTCCCCGGCCGCCGCTACCCGAGCAGCTCGTGCTCAGCTCGGATCGCTACGGCCGCTAGGTCCGCTCGCCTCAGACCTCGCCGCAGATCTGCCGGAGACGCCGGTACAGGGACTGGTCCTGGGGGCGCATCGCGTACTCGCGGCGCCGCACCGATGCCTCGTGCTCTCGCACCGCCGCAGCCAGGGCGGAGAACCGACGCTCCACCAGGTTGCGCTCGCTCACCGCGTCCAGCTTCCGGGCTCCCTCAACCATCGTGATGGGGGTCATCGTTGCCTCACCTCCTGGGCTTCTCGCCTCGCTTGCTCACTTGCGCCGCGCAGGCTAGGGGCAACTCGTAAGCGACGTGTAACGCCGAGGTAAAAAGTTCCCGGGCGCGATCCGCCCCTGCCCGGCCTCTCAGGCGGGGCTGGCCGCGCGCACCCGCTCCAGCGCCCGCGCGATTCGCGCGACGCCGTCCGGGATCTGCTCCTCTGGGACGCTGGCGAACGACAGCCGCAGGCTGGAGCTCCCGCCCTCGAGCATGAAGTCGGGGCCGGCGACGAAGGCCACCTTCTCCTCGAGGGCCGCGGCCAGCAGCTCGACGGTGTCGACGTCGTCGCCGAGCGTCAGCCACAGGAAATAGCCGCCACCCGGGACGACGAACTCCGCCTCGGGCAGCTTCTCGGTGAGCGCGTCGACCAGCGCGTCGCGGCGCGCGCGCAGCGCCCCCTTGACGAACGCGATGTTCTCGTCGAGGGCGCCGGAGCGGCAGAGCTCCCAGACGACCGATTCGGCAAGCATGTTCGGCGAGATGTAGGTCTCGTTGGCCCACCTGGCCAGGCTCTTGATCGTCTCGTCGGGGCCGACGAGGTAGCCGACGCGCACACCGGGGCTGACCGTCTTCGAGAACGACGACGCGTGGATCACGCGATCGGCGCCGTCGAGCGAGAGCATCGTCGGCGGAGGGTCGCCCTCGAACGGCAGCTCGCGGTAGGGGTCGTCCTCGAACAGCCAGGTGCCGTGCTGTGCGGCGAGCTCGACCACCCGCCGGCGCTTCGCCTCGGCGAGCGTGCACCCCGCAGGGTTGTGGAAGTTGGGGATCACGTGCACCAGGCCGGTCGGGAACTCCCCCATCGCCCGCTCGAGCTCCTCGACGTCGATCCCGTCGGTCTCGAGGGGCACGCCGATCCGCTCGGCGCCGATCCGCTCGAGCAGGAGCAAGGTTCGGTCATAGGAGGGCTGCTCGACGATCACCCGATCTCCGGGGCCGGCCAGGTGCTGGAAAAGCATCGCGCCGGCTTCCAGCGAACCGTTCGTGATCATCACCCGAGAGGGGTCGACGCCGTGGCGCTCGGCGACCCATTCCCGGAGCCCGGCGTGGCCCGCGCCGGTCCCGTACGACAGGGCACGCTGCCAATCGTCGGCGAGCGCTCGCTGGGCGGCCTCGCGCACCGCTTCCGCGGGCAGGATGTCGGCGCTCGGGGCGCCGCGGGCGAAGCTGATCACCTCATCGGCCATGGCGAGGCGAGTATAGGCGGGGCAAACCGGGGCTCGCCGGGTTCGTTGTCGCCTTACTCGGCCTATGGCCGAGTTATCCGACAACCGACGACCGGGGCTCGCCCAGCCCGTTTCCGGCGTCGGGCCCTACGCCCGCGCGCCCACCGCCTCGACGGCGAGCCTGGCGGCCTCCGTCGGGGAGCGGCCCACCTCAACGCCGCGCGCCTCGAGCGCCTCCTTCTTGGCCTCGGCGGTGCCCGAAGAGCCCGAGATGATCGCCCCGGCGTGGCCCATCTGCTTGCCCGGTGGAGCGGTGAACCCGGCGATGTAGGCGACCACGGGCTTGGACACCTGCTCGGCGATGAAGTCGGCGGCGCGCTCCTCGGCGTCCCCGCCGATCTCGCCCACCATGACGATCAGCTCGGTCTCCGGATCCTGCTCGAAGAGGGCCAGGATGTCGATGAAGTCCGAGCCGATGATCGGATCGCCGCCGATCCCGACGATCGAGGAATTGCCGGCCCCGGCCTGCTTGAGCTCGTTGCCGATCTTGTAGGTGAGGGTGCCCGACTTCGAGACGACGCCGATCGAGCCCGGATCGAAGAACTGGGCGGGGATGATCCCGACGTTCGACTTCCCGGGTGACAACGCGCCGGGGCAGTTGGGGCCGATCAGCCGGACGCCGGCCTCCTTGGCCTGCCAGTAGACGCGCAGCATGTCGTAGACCGGGATTCCCTCGGTGATCGCGATCACCGTGTGCACACCGGCCTGGATCGCCTCGCTCATTGCCGCTGCGGCGAAGCGCGCCGGGACGAAGATCATCGACGTGTTCGCGCCGCGCTCCGAGACCGCCTCGGCGATCGTGTCGAAGACGGGGATGCCCTCCACATCCTGCCCGCCCTTCCCGGGGGTCACCCCGGCGACCACCTCGGTGCCGTAGTCGCGGTTGCGCAGCCCGTGAAACGTGCCCTCGCGACCCGTCAGGCCGCTGATCACGAGCTTGGTCTCTTCGTTGACGATGATCGCCATCAGACGTGCGCGAGCTCCACGACCCGCTGCGCCGCGCCGAGCATGGTCTTTTCGACGTGGAGGTTCGAGAGGTCGGCGTCGGCGAGGATCCCGAGGCCCTCCGCGGAGTTGGTGCCGTCGAGGCGGACCACCAGCGGGACCTCGATGTCGGTCTTGGCGGAGGCCTCGACGATCCCCTTCGCGATCTCGTCGCAGCGGGTGATCCCACCGAAGATGTTGAACAGGATCGCGCTGACGTTCCGGTCCGAGGTGATGACCTCGAGCGCGTCGACGATCGTCTCCGCCTTGGAGCCGCCGCCGGCGTCCAGGAAGTTCGCGGGCTTGCCGCCCGCCTGGGCCACCACGTCGAGCGTCGACATGCAGAGCCCCGCGCCGTTTCCGAGGATGCCCACGTTCCCGCCGAGCTTGACGTACGTGAGCCCCTTCTCCTTCGCCATCCGCTCCTGCGGGTCCTCGATGAAGCCCTCCTCCATCTCCGCCA
>DATBFS010000060.1:0-15591 GCA_036558385.1 Solirubrobacterales bacterium
GGTCGATGGCCCCCGACGTGGTCACGGTCGACAGCACCGAGGTGCGCGAGGTCGTAGCGCACGCCTGATCCCCGGGAAGCCAGTTCGCCGACTGAGCGCTGGCGCTCGTAACACGGCGGCCGGTGGTCGAGTGGACATGCGATAAACGGCGACGGGCGCCCCTACCGCAACGTGACGATGGGCGAGCTCGAGGACGGGCGAGCGGTCCGGGTCACCGACTACTGGGGCGAGCCCACGCCGACGCCGGATTGGCGCCGGTCGATGACCGCCCGCCTGGACATGCCCGGGGACGGGACATGGCCGGACGCGGAGCATCTCGCCCACCACTAGCGGCCCGACCGAGCCAGCGCGAGATACTGGGCGGGCGGATGTCAAGGGAGAACGTGGACCTGGTGAGGCGCATCTACGCGGAGGGCCGGGAATACACCGGGTTCTTCGATGCCGAGGCGACCGAGATGGAGCTGGCCGATTGGCGGCCGCGATACGACCCCGAGTACGAATTCCACGCCGTCGTCGAGGGCAATCGGCTCGTGGAGCAGGGACTCGACGGCTACGTGAGGCTCATGCGCGACTGGCTCGCGCCGTGGGAGAGCTACACGATCGCGGGCGATGAGTTCTACGACCTCGAGCCGGACCGGGTGGCGGTGACGACCCGGCATCACGGTCGCCTGAAGGACGGTGGTGCGGAGATTCGAACCGAAGGCGTGGACGTATGGACGCTCCGGGACGGGCGATTCCTTCGCCTCGAGGCCTACCTGGATCGAGAGAAGGGGCTCGAGGCCGCCGGGATACGAAGGTAGGCAGGCGCGCCGATCAACTCGAAGCGCGACCCAGGGCCGAGCGGTCGAGCTCGTCGGGGCGCGTGTAGCCGCTCAGGGCCATCGTCAGGTCCAGGTCGGCCAGGAGCATCCGCAACACGGTCTCCACCCCGTCCTGGCCGCCGAGCGCCAGCCCCCATAGGTACGGACGGCCGAGCAGCACCGCGTCAGCGCCGAGGGCGAGGGCCTTCAATACGTCGGCACCCGAGCGAACGCCGCTGTCCAGCAGGACCGTCAGCTCGTCGCCCACCGCCTCGGCGACCGGCGGCAGAGCGTCGAGCGACGCGATCGCCCCGTCCACCTGGCGGCCGCCGTGGTTTGAGACCGCCACGCCGTCGATCCCCCGCTCCCGCGCCTCGCGCGCGTCGTCGGGATGCAAGATCCCCTTGACCAGGACCGGCAGCGAGGTCCACTCCCTGAGCCTGGCGACGTCGTCCCAGCTCAGGGAGGGGTTCACGTAGATGGCCAGGTAGTGGCCGATCGCGGCGCCGAGATCCTCCTCGGGCGGCCTTTCGAGCTGGGCCCTGAAGACCGGGTCCTGGAGGAAATTGGCATTCCCCACTCCCTCGAGGAACGGCAGCCAGGCCTCCTGGAGGTCGCGGGGCTTCCACCCGGGGATGAACGTGTCGAGCGTCACCACGATCGCCCCATAGCCCGCCGTCTCGGCGCGACGGACCATGCTCTCGGCGATCTCGGGGTCGTTGGGCCAATAGAGCTGGTACCAGCGCGGCGCCTCCCCTCCCGCCTCGGCGATCTCCTCGAGCGTGTGGGCGGCGGCGGTGCTGACGATCAGCGTGACCCCGAGGTTCGCGGCCGCCCGGGCCGTGGCCAGCTCACCTTCGGGGTGGACGATGGTGTGCACGCCGATGGGCGCGAGGAGCACCGGCGCCGGCAGCTCGCTGCCGAGCACGGTCGTGGCGAGGTCCCGCTTCGCCACGTCGCGCAGCATGCGCGGCACGATCCGCCAGCGGCGAAAGGCCTCGACGTTCTCGCGCATCGTGTCCTCGGCGCCGGCCCCGGCCCCGACGTAGGCGGCCGCCCTCGGCTCCATGGTCTCGGTGGCGCGACGCTCGAGCTCCTCCAACGCGACCGGCAGGCCCGGCTTCTCGCCGGCGAGCCCTCTCGCGTAGATCTCGCGGTAGTAATCGCTCGGATCGGCCGCACCTTGCACGCCGGCGACGATATAACCCCGAGCGCGATGCCCGGAGTCGGCGCCTTCATCTCAGCCGGCCGCTCGCTCGACACGGCGCTCGAGCGGGTCCGCAGGGCGGACGAACTCGGCTTCGAGAGCGTGTACGTGACCCAGATCGCCGGGCGGGACGCCATGACCCTGCTGGCCGCCTACGCCTCGGCCAGCGAGCGCGCCCGGCTCGGCACGGGCGTGGTGCCGATCTTCTCCCGCACTCCCGTTGCGATGGCGCAGACAGCGGCGACCCTGGACGAGCTCTCAGGCGGCCGCATGGTGCTGGGGCTCGGGGTCTCTCACCAGCTGACGGTCGAGAACTGGTTCGACTCCAAGATCTCCAAGCCCGTGACGCAGATGCGCGAGTATGCGGAGATCGTCCGGGCGATCCTGACGGGCGAGCCACCGCCGAAGGGGGCGTTCTTCAATACGGCCTTCCAGTTCATGGGCTACGCGCCCCGGCCCGACCTGCCGATCTACATCGCCGGGCTGTCGCCCAACATGCTGCGCCTCGCGGGGGAGATCGGAGACGGCGTGATGCTCTGGCTGTGCAACCCCGACTACATCCGCGACGTCGTCGTGCCGGCGGTGAGCGAGGGCCGCGAACGCGCCGGCAAGTCGCTTGACGGGTTCGACATCGTCGCGGCCGTACCCGTCGGGCTCACCGATGCGCCCGACGAAGCCCGCGCCCGGCAGCGCTCCGAGCTCGTGCCGTACGCCTCCCTTCCCTTCTACCGCAACATGCTCGAGCGCTCCGGGTTCGGCGACGACCTGGCGGCGTTCGACGATGGCGTGAAGGCCGGCGACATGGAACGCGCCCAGGCGGGGCTCTCGGACGAGATGCTCGCCGCCCTCGGAGGAATCGGTTCGGCGGCAGAGGTCCGCGCTGCCGTCGAGCGCTACCGGAGCGCGGGCACCACCTCGCCATGCATCGGCGCCATCTCCGGCACCGACTTCGACGGAGCCCTCGAGGCGGTCGCCGAGCTTTTCTAGCGGGCGGGCGGCACTATCGGCTGAGGCGCTTGACCAGCCGCCGGTAAACGCCGAAGGCACGCTTGCGGGTGTAGTCGTCGCGGAGCAGCCCGTAGTGCTGCTGGAAGTTGGGCGACGAGGTGTTGTGGTCTCGAAGGTCGAACCAGCGATAGTCGGTGACGTGGTCGATTCGCCGTAGGTCGTTCACGGCGCCCACCATCTGGCGAGCCGCAACGACCTGCTCGCGCTCCGTGCGCCCGGGGCCGGTCGGCCAGCCGTTCTCCTCGACGTGGATGGGAACCCGCATCCCGAGCCTCGCGATCGGCATGTAGCAGCGTCGAAGCTCGTCCAGCGCCTGCACCATGGCGTCGCGAAAGCCGCTTCCGACCGGAGTGGGGACCGGCGGGAACACGGTGCCGGGATAGGCGTCGAGCCCGACCCAGTCGACCGCACGAGCGAAGCGACGGCCTCCCTTGTCGCGGAGATAGGCCCAGAAGCCCGCCTCGTTGGCGGGGTCGGTCCGGTAGAACCAGTTGAAGCCGATCCGAAGCTGGCGAAAGCCTCGGCGCCTCGCCGTGCGATGGGCGGCCTCCACGCCGCGAATCAGCGCGTCGCGCGCGCGGGCAAACGAACTGTCGGAGGCGTCGGGGGCGACCGGGTAGAGGTTGACCTCGTTCGTGACCTGGAGCCCGATCACGCCGTGGTTCGGGCCGAAGCGCCTGACCACCTCCCTCACGAACCGGACCCAGGCGCGGATGTCCCCTTCCTGCGCCGCCCTCGGGTGATAGCGAAGCTGGAGCTCCACCCGGTACCCCCGCCGCACGTACCGCCGAGCCAGCTTCGCGAACCGCCGGATTCCCCGCTGGCCCTCGGACCAGAAGAAGCGGTTCAGCCGGAGAACGAACGGCGCGCCGCGTGCTCGCAGTCGGGCCAGCGCGTCGAGCGTCTTCGGCATGTCGATGGGCGTCAGCGGGACCGGCGGTCCGATCGCCCCCGCCTCGCCGGCGGGGGTGATCCCGAAGCGAAGCGGCGGCGCCGGGCGCGCCATCGGACTGGTCTTGGGCGCGGGGCACCCTCCGGCAGGGCCGTGTGCCGACGCCGAGGCCGGCACCAGGACGGCGAGCGCAACCGCGGCTGTGCTCAGGGCAAGGACCTTCACGCCCGCGGGCTACCCCTCGTCGGCGGCGATCGCCTCCGGGCTGCGCGGCACCAGGACCGCGCGCTTGAACTCGGCGACCAGGGTGCCGTCCTGATTGAAGGCGCGGGTGTGGACCCGAACGACTCCCCGATCCGGCTTCGACCCGGAGGGGCGCACCTCGAGGACCTCGGACTCGGCGAACAGGGTGTCGCCGTGGAAGACCGGGGAGGGATGGCTGAGGTCGTCGGTCGCCAGATTGGCGATTGCCTTGCCGGACACGTCGGCCACCGTCATGCCGAAGACCAGGGAGTACACATACGGGCCGGCGACCACGTTCCTTCCCTGTTGAGACTGATGCGCGTACACGTCGTTGACGTGCAGCGGATGGTGGTTCATGGTCAGGAGGCAGAACAGATGATCCTCGGCCTCGGTGATCGTCTTGGCCGGCCAGTGCCTGTAGACGGCCCCGACCTCGAACTCCTCCAGATAGCGCCCGTAGGGATGGGCGCCGGACGCCTCGCGCCCACGCTGGTCGGTGATCAGCTCGTGCTCGGTGGTCTCGGTGTCGCTCATGCTCCTTCGCTTCTGTGCTCGTGGATCAGGGCTGGCCAGTATGCCCGAGTGCCCGTTCGAGCAGCGCCCCGACGCCCAGCACCAGCGCATCGGCCCCCGGGCGCCCGGCGAGCTGGGCGGACGCCGGCAGGCCCTCCTCGGCCGGACCGCACGGGATCGCCAGCGCTGGAGCCCCGATGGCGTCGAAGGGGTAGGTGAAGCGCGTGAGGCGATCCCGCAGAGCGAGGTCGCCGACCCCCACGGGTGGCGCGACCATCGGCTCGGTCGGGGTGAGCAGGACGTCGACCCCCCGCGTCAGCTCGGCGAACCGCTCCCGGTAGCGCTCCCTGGCACGCCGACCCGCCTCATACTCGGCGTCGGTGACCCGCAGACAGCGGTCGAGCTTCGCCGCCACGTCCTCGCCGTAGAGGTCCCGGTGCTCCGCGAACAGCTCGGCGTGGGTTTGGGCGGTCTCGCGCATGCGGACGTCGGCGACGCCCGGCGGCATCGCCGGAAGGGCGATCTCGCGGCGGCGCGGAAAGGTTGCCGCGGCGTCGGTAACGCGGGACCGCACGAGCGGCTCGGCCTCCGCCGTCCACCCCACGCCGACCTCCACGTCCTCCGGCGCGAGCTCCGGCACGGGGTCCATCTCCGGCGCGAGGGCGGCCATCATCTCCGCGCACGCCGACACCGATCGGGCCATCGGCCCGACGTGGTCGAAGCTCGGGGCGAGCGGAAAGCAGCCCTCCACCGGGACGAGCCCGAAGGTGGGCTTGAACCCCACGATGCCGCAGCACGCCGCCGGGGCCCTGATCGAGCCCGCGGTGTCGGAGCCGAGCGCGGCGTCCGCCAGGCCCGCCGCCAGCGCCGCCGCCGATCCGCCGCTCGAGCCACCCGCGATCCGCCCGGCCGCCAGCGGGTTGGGCACGGTGCCGTAGTGCGGGTTCTCCGAGGTCATGCCGAACGCGAACTCGTGCAAGTTCGCCTTGCCGACCAGCACGTACCCCGCGGCCTCGAGCCGTCGAACCGACTCGGCGTCTCGATCGGGGACGTGGTCGGCGAAGATCGCCGATCCGTAGGTGGTGCGAACTCCCGCCGTGTCGAGGATGTCCTTGACGGCCAGTCGCGGCCCATCCCGCGCCGGCTCGACCCTGGTGATGAAGATGCCCGCCTCGCCGGTCGGCCGGTCAGGCTCGGTCGGCGGCATCGGGTCGGCGACCGTCAGTGGCTCGTCTTCACGACCGTTGGCTCTCGGGCCGGCGCGTTGTTCGGGAAGAGCGCCAGGAGGCTCGGATCCTCGCTGGGGCCCGCGGAGCCGCGATCGACCCGGATCGGGTGTGTGGCGTTGCACGCGCCGCCCGCCCAGAAGCCCCGGCAGACCTGGGGCGAGGTGTCGAGCGCCGGGTGCGCAGCGTCCAGCCTCGCCAAATAGGTCCCGGTGTCGGAGTCGAAGTCGCCGGCCGTGTCGCAGATCGGGCTGGGTACGTCCCCGGAGAGGGCGCCCGTGCAGGCGGTCACCTGGTAGGAGAGCTCCGGATCCGCGTTCGTCAGCCCGATCCGGCGGGCGTCTACCACCAGTCCGAAGAGATTCCCGTCGTAGTTCGTGTAGTCCGGGAAGTAGCTCGCCGCGCAGTGGTCGAACGGGTCGGGCAGCGAGAGGTCGAACACGCACACCTGGCCGCCCGAGGCCGCCTGCTTGACGATCTCGTAGTCGGCCTTCAGGTCCGAGTCGGCGAACACGCCGTCCGCACCCGCGTCCACCAAGACGTCGACCTCCTCGGTCTCGGTCGTGTTGTGCACAAACGCGGTCTGGACGCCGAACTCGACCGGCTCCTCGGGCGTGTCCTCGTTGGTGAGGAAGTCCTGCCAGCCGATCTCCCCGAGTGCATCGCTCCCGCCGGGGACCCCGTGCGCATGCCCGTCCTGAACGTCGCTGCCGGTGAACGAGCGCGCCCCGATCGCCGTGACATCCTCCTCCCCGGTGCTCTTGACCGGGTCCGTGGCGCCCAGCTCGTAGAGGTCCGCGTAGTCGAGTCCGGCGCCGCCCGGCTTCAGCGTCATCGTGTCGGGGCCTGCGCTCAGGTCGAGCCTCTTCTTCGACAGGCGGTCACGGGAGGCAGCCAGCGGCTCGGTGTGCCAGGCGACCTTGAGCGTGTCCTTGCCGTGCTTTCGCTGGCTGACCTTGATGGTCCCGTCCATGCCCGGGTTGAAGTAGTACCAACCGTCCTCTTGGTCGGCGACCGTGATCCGCGATGGATGGATGGTCAGCTTGACTCGGACGGTTCGCGAATGGCGCGGCTTCAGGCGGAAGCTTCGGATGGCCCCGTAGGAGCGGCCGTTGAGCGACAGCGATACGGCGGTCACACGCGGGTCGTAGTCCGCGTAGCGGACGCTGGCGCTGACCGAGTAGCGGTGAAGCCTGTGACCGGTGTTGGTGACCTTGAACCGCCTGACCACGGAGTCGGCGCCGGATGCGTGACGGAGCCCGAACGAGAGGCTTCCCGGGTTGGCGATCGAGCCCGCCTCGGCGGCTTTGTCGGCGCGGACCCGTCCGGCTCCCATCACGGTGGCCGGCACCGGGGAGCTGAGGTCGTTGTTGTTGAGCTTCCGTGTCGCCTCGTCCATCATCACCGCCTTGATCCGCGCCACCGACCACCCGGGGTGGATCTGGCGCAGCAACGCGGCGACCCCGGCGACATGCGGCGTGGCCATGGAGGTGCCGGACTCCCGAACGCCCCTGTTGCCGGTGCCCACCGCCGTCGAGAGGATGTCCGAGCCGGGCGCCGAGATGTCCGGCTTCAGGTCGCTCGTCAGTCGCGCCGGGCCCTCCGAGGTGAAGTCGGTCATCGCGTCTTGGAACTCGGGGAAGGCCGAGGTCGAGGCGTGGAGGGTGGCCGTTACGTCGACCGTGTTGAAGCTGCCGCTCGCGGCGTCGGGGCTGATCGTGTCCGCGAGCTCCTCCGAATCGCTAGTGCTCAGCATGAGCGCCGGGATGCCGACCGGGGTGGGCGGGGTGTCCGGGGCGAGCTGGGACGGCAGCCCGCCGAAGCCGTTCCAGAGGATCACCGCGCTGGCGCCCATCTGTTCGGCGCTCGCCACCTTGTGGTCCGCGGTGCAGTCGCCATCGTCCGCCGAAGCCTTGTAGATCAGCGCGACGTGGCCGTCGAAGCTGCCCCCGGTCGGGCTGCACAGCTCCTGGTCCGTCGGGCTCGGGTTGGCCGGATCAGCCGGCGGATCGAAGTCACGAGCGTCGATCACCAGGTCCGTGACGTCGGAGTCGAATGGCCCGGACCAGTCCTGATGCACCATCAGGCCGTTGTCGGGAAGCGAGGTCGCCGGGCTGTCGACCGAGATCGCCTGCGCCTTGAACTGGCTGATCGACGCGGCGACCGAGACCACGCCGGGCGCGTTCGCGGGCGTCCCCGCGATGTAGGCGGAGCCCCCGGTGGGCTGGTTGCCGGCGTTGCCCGCCGCGGCCACGAATGCCGTCCCCAGGCTCACGACACGCTGGGCGGCCTGCGCCTCGACGGAGTTCTGCGAGCCGTAGTCGACGCCGCCGGAGAAGGTGAGGACGTCAGCGGCGTCCTTCATGCTCCCGTCGTCGTTGGGGTCCATGGCGCGTTCGAAGCCCGCCACGAGGACGTCGGCGGTCGAGTCGCCAACGTCCCAGACCTTGATCGCGTAGAGCTTCGCCTTCGGGGCCACGCCCTTGCCGACCTTGCCGGGCACCCCGTCCCCGCAGCAGCTCCCCGCCGTGTGCGAGCCGTGCCCGTCGCGATCCAGCGGGTCCGGGTCGGGACGCGGGACGTCGTTGTCGGGATCGTCGTCGAGGACCTCGTAGTTGGACCCCACCAGGTCGTAACCGGCGATCACCTTCTTGGTGGGGAAGGTGCCGGGCTCGATGAAGTTCGGGTTGTTGTGGTCGTAGGCGGCCTTGGTTCCGGGGCCTCCGAAGTTCTTGTGCGTGTAGTCGATCCCCGTGTCGACGTCGGCCACCGTGATCCCCTGGCCCTGCGCTCCGAACTTCCGCCACACCCTTGGCGCGCGAATGAACGAGACGCTCTGACCCGCCCCGCCGGACGCGATCCCTCGCTCGGACACCTTGTGGACGATTGACACCGGCTCCAGGGACTCGACGTCGGAGCGCCGACCGAGCGCCGCCGCGGCGCCCGGCGAGAGGTTGGCCGAGAAGCCGTTGACGAGATCCTTGTAGCGATAGACGATCCGCCCGCCCATCGAGCGCGCCTCGCCGATCGCGGCCTTCTGGCTCGCGAGCGCCTCGTCCGCGGCCCGGCGCTGAGCCCTCCCCGACAGCGAGCCGCTCGCGCGCTGCTTCTGGGCGACCGAGGCGCCCCGCATGACGACGAAATAGCGTCCGAGGCCTTGTCGCGCGCGGAGCGCCGCCGGCACGAAGTCGCGAGGCAAAGACGTCCGGGCGCGAAGGTTGGAGCGGCTGAAGCTCGACCGGTCCGGCGCCCCCGTCGCCGCGCTCGCGCCCACCGCGAGACAAGCGGCCGCGGCAGCCGCCGTAAAGATCCCTCGACGCCCCATCAGCCCTCCTCCGCGTGGAACCGCGTCGAACTGACGCCTCACTGAGTCCTATATCCCTTACCTGGTTCTGTCAAGGAGCAATCCGGCGCAGGCGAAGGCACCGGGCTGGCCAAACCGGCCACCGGGGGAAGCGGTGCTAGCGGGCTTTTCTGAGTTGGGACCGCGCCAGGTGGCGCTCGATGACGGTGCCGATCAGCTTGCGGACCTCGGGGTCGCCCGCCGCCTTGACGTCGCCATGGTCGTAGGCCTCGCGCCAGTCGGCCACATGGCCCTTCTCGGCGAGCCGGTTGAAGACCGACCGCGACATTGCCACCTCGAGCCGGGCGTCGTCGGGCTCGCCCTTGGTCACCTCGGGCGCCGGCAGCCGCACCCGGAAGACCTGGACGTCGCCGCGCCCGCGCAGCTCGAGCCGGACGACGATCTTCAGCCTGGCCAACGCCGGAATCTCGCGCTCGAGGTTTCGCACGGCGACGGCGATCAGCTCCTGGGGCCTCGGCATCAGCGACGCCGCCGCAGCCGTGGCCAACCCGGGCGCGAGGCGGGCATCAGACCGGGTTGCGCTCGAGGAGCTTCCTCCCGATCACCATCTTCTGGATCTCGGAAGTCCCCTCGCCGATCAATAGCAACGGCGCGTCGCGGTAGATCCGCTCGATCTCATACTCCTTCGAGTACCCGTATCCCCCGTGGATCCTCAACGCCTCCTCGGCGTTCGCCCTGGCGGCCTCGGAGGCGAACAGCTTCGCCATCCCGGCCTCGAGGTCCGAGCGCTCACCCGCGTCCTTCATCCTCGCGGCCTTCAGGGTGAGCAGCCGTGCCGCCTCGAGGCGGGTGCCCATCTCCGCGAGCTTGAAGGTGATCGCCTGGTGCCGGGCGATCGGCCGGCCGAAGGCCTTGCGCTCCTGGCTGTACCGGAGAGCGAGCTCGAGAGCCCGCTGCGCGACGCCCACGCCGCGGGCGGCGACGTTGACCCGGCCCACCTCGAGCGCGTCCATCATCTGCACGAAGCCCTGGCCGACGCCCTCCGGCCCGCCGAGGATGCGGTCCTTCGCCACCTTGAAGCCGTCGAAGGCCAGCTCGGTGGACTCGACGCCCTTGTAGCCCATCTTCTTGATCTTCGGGGGAATCCGAAGGCCCGGCATCTCCGCTGCGCCCGGCTCCTTCTCGCAGATGAAGCACGTCATGCCCTTGTACGGCGGATCGGCCTTGGTGTCGGTCTTGACGAGCACGAAGACGACGCCGGACAGCAGGCCGTTGGTGACCCACATCTTCTGGCCGCTGATCTCCCATTCACCGTCGCCCACCCGCTTGGCGGTGGACTTGATTCCCTGCACGTCGGAGCCGACCTCCGGCTCCGACAGAGAGAACGCCGCCCGGATCTCCCCGGTGGCCATCTTCGGCAGGAAGTGCTCCTTCTGCTCGTCGGTGCCGAACTTCATCAGCAGGTACGAGCCGATGAAGTGGGTGTTCACGACCCCCGAGATCGAGATCCACCCTCGGGAGAGCTCCTCGACGATCATCGCGTAGGTGGTCAGGTCCAGGCCCATCCCGCCGTGCTCCTCGGGGATGGTCACCCCGAAGAGCCCCAGCTCCTTCATCTGCTCGACGATCGGCTCTGGGTAGGAGTCCTCGGAGTCGTACTCCTCGGCGACCGGGATGATCTCGTTGTCGGCGAACTGGCGGACCATCTCGGTGATGGCCTTCTGCTCGTCGGTCTTGTCCGTGTAGGTGTCGGTGGCTACGGCCATGGCTCCTGCGGTCGTGGGAAGCGAAAGCGCCGGCGAAGACGTCCTCTGGCCGGCGCGAGGGGCGAAGGATACCTGCGACGCGCGGCAGTGAGTCTCGGGATACTTCCCGAATCCCCTCGAACCTGGAGATCTTGGCGCCGCTCATGGAGGCGGTCCGCGCGGGTGGCGAGGGGCTGGGGCCCGAGGACGCGGCGGCGGGCCGGCGGGCCGAAATCGAGGACGTCCTGCGAGAGGTCGCTCACCCGGACGTCGAATGCCTCATGTTCGGCCCGAACCGGAGCTTTCCCTTGGAGGCTCACGGCATCGAGGGCTTCATCGAGGCGTGGGGGGACTGGCTCAGCCCCTTCGACCGCTGGCGGATGGAGCTCGAGGACGTGATCGAGTCGGGCGACCGGGTCGTGACCCTGGTCCGCCAGTACGCGCATCCGAGGGGCAGCCGGGCGGAGGTCGCAAACGCCGGCGGCGCGGTCTGGTTCATGCGCGACGGCCGCCTGTCCAGGGTCGAGTTCCACCTCGACCGGCAGGCGGCGCTGCGGGCGGGCGGGGTCGGCTAGAGCTCCCAGGCGAAGCTGTAGGACTGTCGAGACCCGCCCTCGCGCTCATAGAAGCGGTGAGCGTCGGTGCGGGCGAGTCCAGAGTCGAGCTCGAGGTGGGTCGCTCCGGCCTCCCGCGCCCACTCCCTGGCGGCGCGCAGCAGAATCGCCCCGACCCCCTGCGAGCGTCGCTCTGGGTCCACCGCGAAGTCCTCGACCCAGCAGCGCTGCCCGAACCGGACCGAGTCGAGCTCCAGATAAGCCGTGCAGAACGCGATCAGCGCTTGGTCGTCCTCGGCGACGAAAACGGTGCTTCGCGGTGAGACGATCGCCTCCGCCAGCCGGCCCCGAGCCTTGTCTGGATCCCATTGCGGTGGCTTCACCCCGGGCGGCGCGAACAGCCACTCATACATCGCCAGGATCTCCCCCTCCTCCCCCGGTCTCGCCTCACGGATCGCCGCTGCCATCGCTCAGAAATTACGCTGTAGCCGGGCTGCGCCGCGGCCCGGACCCAGAAAGGAAGGCATTGAGACCACCCAGAGAGTTCTTCAAGCCACTGGCGATCGACGCGCCCTTACCGCCGCGCGAGATCCCCGTCAAGCCGCAGCGGATGATCCATTTCCTCGATTTCTCCAACGAGAAGATGGCCGCCAAGGCCGGCGACATCGCCACGCAGACCGATGTCTTGCTCGGAAATCTCGAGGACGCGATCCCGGTCGACCGCAAGGAGACGGCGCGAGCGGGGCTGATCAAGGCCGCCAAGGAAACCGACTTCGGCGCCACGTCGCTCTGGACCCGGGTCAACTCGCTGGAGAGCCCGTGGGTGCTCGACGACCTGACCGAGCTGGTGACCGAGATCGGCGAGGTGCTGGACGTGATCATGGTCCCGAAGGTCGAGGGGCCCTGGGACATCCACTACGTCGACCGGATGCTTGCGCAGCTCGAGGCGAAGGCGAAGCTGGATCGGCCGCTTTTGATCCATGCGATCCTCGAGACCTCGACGGGCGTCGTCAACGTCGAGGAGATCGCCTACGCGAGCCCGCGCATGCAGGGCATGAGCTTCGGTCCCGCCGACCTCGCCGCCTTCCGGCGCATGAAGACGACCCGGGTGGGAGGCGGGCACCCCGCGTACCGGGTGATCGAGGATCCCGATCCCGACAACCCGGACGCTCCGCGGGCGACGGCGCAGCAGGACCCTTGGCACTACTCGATCGCCCGGATGGTCGATGCATGCACGTCAGCCGGGATCCTGCCCGTCTACGGCCCCTACGGCGACATCAAGGACGTCGAGGGCTGCGAGACGCAATTCCGAGCCGCGTTCCTGCTGGGGTGCGTGGGCGCATGGTCGCTCCACCCCGCGCAGATCGAGATCGCCAAGCGGGTTTTCAGCCCCCCTCCGGAGGAGGTCAGGTTCGCCAAGAAGGTGCTCGAGGCGATCCCCGACGGGCGCGGCGTCCACATGATCGACGGCAAGATGCAGGACGACGCGACCTGGAAGCAGTGCAAGGTCATGGTCAGCCTGGCCGAGATGCTCGCCCGCAAGGACCCGGAGCTCGCCGAGGCCTACGAGCTCTGAGGCTCGTCCGCCTGAGCCCGACGCTGCTCGCCCGAGTGATGGCGTGCCAGCCGCCGATGCCGATGGCGAAACAGGGCGCCGACGATCGCCTCGGCGAGCCACGCCATGCCCGGGATCCACACGACAGCTGACCGAAGCTCGAAGCCGAGCCGGTCGGTGACCCGGCAGGCGTCACCGGCCTCGGGCTCCACGATCCGCTCGTGCTGCCAGACGGCGAACGCGAGCATCCGCGACCGCTCCAGGAAGCGCCGCCCGGGCTCCAGCTCCACGAGGCTGAGATCGTCGTAGTCGACCGGGATCAACCCGCCGAGGAGGATCCAGCTTCGCCCCAGCGGCACCCCGACCTCGACCTCGTCGATCGTCTTGCCGCGCAGGCTGCGGGGCATCGTCATCCGCAGGAGCGGCCGCAGCTCGTCGTTGATGCCCTCCTCCGTGACCGCGCGCGACCAGACTCGGGCGGCGGCGACGGGCAGGCGTGAGGATTGCTCGAGCAAATGCACCCACGGTCACCGTACCCAACGCGCGATATCGCATCTCGCCGCCGTAGCCGGCGCCGACGTGGGATTGGTCAGACCGGGCTTTCGGAGCCGGCGCTTGATGTCGCTGCGGTCTCGACCGGCTCCAGCACCACGATCGGGATCTCGCGGTCCCCCGCTCGGCGCGCGTACACCGCGTACCCGGGATAGCGCCGGTTCGCGAGCTCCCAGAGGCGGGCGCGCTCCTCGGCGGTCGCGGTCCGCGCCCGGTACGGGCGCTCGACTCCGTCGATCGAGAACCTGACGTCGGGGTTGGCGCGCGCGTTCAGGTACCAGGCCGGGTGCTTGACGTCGCCGCCCCTGGAGGCGACCAGCAGCACCTTGTCGCCGTCGGGAGTCCAGACCAGCGGGGTGGTGCGCTCCACCCCGGTGCGGGCGCCTCGGACGATCAGGAAGCCCACGCGACCGCGACCCGCGGTGGTCACGCGCCCGCCGGTCAGGCGCAGCAGCCCCCGATCGAGGTGGGGCGCGACGTGGACGTAGAACCAGGACCCCGGCCGCGAGGAGACCAGGGGGATCGCCAACCGCTCATAGAGCGGCCGCGCCCGGTCGTCCTCAGTCGTCGCCGACACGGCGCTCGAGGGCCTCGAGCTGCTGCTGTAGCTCCGTCGGGAGCCGGTCGCCAAAGCGCGCGAGGTGCTCCTTGACCTGCGGGAGCTGCTCGTGGACCAGGTGCGCGTCGACGTGAAGCAGCTCCGCGATCTCGTCGGCCGAGATGTCGAGCCCATCCGTGTCGAGCTCGCCCTCGGCGGGCACGAGGCCGATGGGGGTCTCCACCGTCTCCCCCTCGCCGTCGCAGCGACGACAGATCCACTCGAGCACGCGGCTGTTCTCGCCGAAGCCGGGCCAGATGAACGCGCCATCGGCGTCCTTGCGGAACCAGTTGACGAGGAAGATCCGCGGCAGCCTCGCGTCGTCGTGCTCGCCGCCGATCCGCAGCCAGTGGCCGAAGTAGTCGGCCATGTTGTAGCCGCAGAAGGGCAACATCGCCATCGGGTCGAAGCGCAGCTTCCCCACCTCCCCGGCGGCCGCCGCTGTCGTCTCGACCGACATCGTGGCGCCGAGGAACACGCCGTGTTCCCAGCCGAACGCCTCGGTCACCAGCGGCACCGTGCTCGCCCGGCGACCGCCGAACAGGAAGGCGTCGATCGGGACGCCGTCGGGGTCCTCCCACTCGGGCGCGATCGAGGGGCACTGGGAGGCGTGGGCCGTGAACCGGGCGTTGGGGTGAGCTGCGGGATCATCGGACTCGGGGGTCCAGTCCTCGCCGTGCCAGTCGATCGCGTGGGCGGGCGGCTCGCCCGTCATCCCCTCCCACCACACGTCGCCGTCGTCGGTCCGCGCGCAGTTGGTGAAGATCGTGTTGCGCTCGATCGTCTCCATCGCGTTGGGGTTCGTCTTGTGGCTCGTGTTCGGCGCGACCCCGAAGAACCCGGCCTCGGGGTTGACCGCGTAGAGGCGCCCGTCCTCGCCGAACTTCATCCACGCGATGTCGTCTCCCACCGTTTCGGCCGTCCATCCCTCGAGCGTCGGGATCAGCATCGCCAGATTCGTCTTGCCCGAGGCCGACGGGAAGGCGCCGGCGACGTACTTGACCTTCCCCTCCGGCGAGGTCAGCTTGAGGATCAGCATGTGCTCGGCCATCCAGCCCTCGTCGCGGGCCATCGCCGAGGCGATCCGCAGCGCGAAGCACTTCTTGCCCAGGAGCGCGTTGCCGCCGTACCCCGAGCCGTAGGACCAGATCTCGCGCGTCTCGGGGAAGTGGACGATGTACTTGTTCTCGGCGTCGCACGGCCACGGCACGTCCTCTTCCCCTTCGGCCAGCGGGGCGCCGACGGAGTGCACGCAGGGAACGAACTCGCCGTCGGAGCCGAGGACCTCGAGGGCGCCGTCGCCCATCCGGGTCATGATCCGCATCGAGGTCGCCACGTAGGCGGAGTCGGTGAGCTGGACGCCGATGTGCGCGATCGGCGAGCCCAGGGGGCCC
>DATBFS010000061.1:0-12270 GCA_036558385.1 Solirubrobacterales bacterium
CTGAGTCGCACCTGGGATGAGGTTCCGCATGCCGTCGAGGTCGTCGTGGGCGAGGTGAGGCGGCGCGAGGACGGCCTGGTGGAGGTCGAGGCGGAGCTCTGGGTCGAGACCTCCTCGCAGAAGGGCATCCTCGTCGGCAAGGGAGGGCGAAAGGTCCGCGAGCTCGGCACCGCCGCCCGCCGGGAGCTCGAGCGCGAGCTCGGCGCCCGCGTCTTCCTCGACCTCCGGGTCAAGGTGCGCGAGCACTGGCGCCGCGACGACTCGCTGCTGGACCGCATCGGGATCGAGTAGTAACTCCGGCGGCTGCCGTGGAGGCGGGTGCTTCCGCAGGCCGAGAGACGCGACGAGGCTGGGGTTGCGGGCTGGGTGGGAAGGGCGGAGAACGTCGTTGGGTGGGAAAGGCCCGGATAACGTCGCAATCGCCCCGGAGTGGGCCCGCGCGTCACGTTGACGACGCATGGCGTCGTCAACGTCGCTCGCGTGGGGCGATCGGTCGCGCGTGTGACGTTTTCACTCCGGCCCGTTGTGGCCGTGCAGTGGGCCGCTCCGCCGCACCTGAAGTGCGTCCCGGACTGTCCGGAGAGCGGACGCGGGAGACACGGTTCGCCCCGTGGGGCCCCCGCCGGTGCTCGCTCCCGTCACCAGCCAACTTGCTCCACCCTGACCCGCTCGTAGACTCCTGCAAATGAGCGTTCCAGTGGGGCAGTCCGGCGAGGCGATTCGGTTCGACGAGCAGGGGCTCGTCCCGTGCGTGATGCAGGACTGGTGGACGGGCGAGGTGCTGACGCTCGCCTACATGAACGAGGAGGCCCTACGCCTCACCCGTGAGACCGGCGACATGCACTTCTACAGCCGCTCTCGAGAGGAGATCTGGCACAAGGGCGAGACGTCCGGCAACGTGCAGCGCGTACGGCAGCTGCGCTTTGACTGCGACGGCGACGCCCTCGTCGCCCTGGTCGAGCCTGCCGGGCCGGCGTGCCACACCGGTCAACGCTCGTGCTTTTACCGCGACCTCGGCGGAAGCGCCGACCCCGCCCCCGAGGCGCCGCCGGTCGAGGGCGAGCCGCGCCCGGCCGCACACGAGGCGCTGTCGGCCCTCGAGCTGACCCTGCTCGACCGCCAGCGCAACCGGCCCGACGGCTCCTACACGGCGGAGCTGATCGACGACCCGCCGCGGATCGGCGACAAGGTCCGCGAGGAGGCCGAGGAAGCGGCACGGGCCGCGGCGTCCGAGTCGGACGAGCGGCTGATCGCGGAGGCGGCGGACCTCCTTTATCACCTTCAGGTCCTGCTGATCTCGCGTGGCGTCACCATCGCGCCCGTGCTGGAGACGCTCAATGGCCGTCGCCGCTGAGCCCGGGCTCGACCCCGACCCGAGCCTTGAACGGGCGCGCGAGCTCGCCCGCGACGGCAACGCGATCCCGGTGCGCACGTCCTTCGTCGACGACTGCGAGACGCCGGTGTCCGCCTTCCTCAAGCTTCGCAGCGGCGGGCCCTGCTTCCTCCTCGAGTCCGCCGAGCAGGGCCGCCTCGGTCGGTACTCGTTCCTCGGCTTCTCCCCGCGGGCGATCCTGCGGTGGGACGACGGCGTCCTCTCCGAGTGGCCCGCGGGTCGCCTCGGCGGCGAACCCCAGAGGCGGATCGACGCGCCCGACCCCTACCGCGCCGTGAGCGAGTACGTCGGCAGGCATCGCGTCCCTCCCGTGGACGACCTGCCGCCGTTCGCGGGGGGCGCGGTCGGGTTCTTCGGGTACGACCTCGTCCGAACGGTTGAGCCGCTGGGCGAGCCCAACCCCGACCCGATCGGCCTGCCGGACATGGCGCTGATGGTCAGCGACCTCTTGGTCGTCTTCGACCACATGCGTCACGAGCTCACCCTGCTCGCCTACGCCTTCCTGGACGACGAGACCGATGTCGAGTCCGCGTACGCCCGGGCGGTGGAGACGATCGCCGCCGCCCGCGAGCGACTCCGCGGCCCCGTACCCCGCCCGAGCGGGAGCGTGGAGCCCTCGGGCTCGCCGACGGGCAACGACGACGGGACCCGGTTCACCTCCAACATGACCCGCGAGGCGTTCGAGGCGAACGTTGGGCGGATCATCGACTACGTCCACGCCGGGGACGCCTTCCAGGTGGTTCCCTCGCAGCGCTTCACGGCGGAGTCGCCCGTGGAGGCGTTCTCGATCTACCGCGGCCTCCGCACCGTCAACCCCTCGCCCTACATGTACTTCCTCGACTTCGGGGACTTCCAGCTCGCGGGGGCGTCTCCCGAGCCGCTGGTCAAGGTCACGGGACGCACCGTCGAGACGCGTCCGATCGCCGGGACCTACCCGCGGGGCGCCAGCGAGGAGGAAGATCGACGCCGCGCCGCCGAGCTATTGGACGACCCCAAGGAGCGCGCCGAGCATCTGATGCTCGTGGACCTCGGCCGTAACGACCTGGGGCGGGTCTGCGAGTACGGCTCCGTGCGGGTGGACGAGCTGATGGTGGTGGAGGCCTATTCCCACGTGCTCCACATCGTCAGCCAGGTCTCCGGCCGTCTTCGACCGGAGGTCACGGCGATGGACGCCCTGCGCGCCGTCTTGCCGGCGGGCACGCTCTCGGGCGCACCGAAGGTCCGCGCCATGCAGATCATCGACGAGCTCGAGCCGCACAAGCGCGGGTCGTACGGTGGGGCGATCGGCTATCTCGGCTTCACCGGGGACCTCGACACGGCGATCCACATCCGTACCGTGGTCGTGAAGGACGGGCTCGTGCACGTGCAGGCCGGCGGCGGCACGGTCGCGGACGCAAAGCCCGACTACGAGTACCGCGAGTCGCTGCAGAAGGCGAAGGCGGTCTTCCGCGCGGTCGAGTTGGCGGCAAACCAGCCGGATTGGCCATGAAGGTCCTCGTCATCGACAACTACGACAGCTTCACCTACAACCTGGTCCAGTACCTGGGGGAGCTCGGCGCGGATCCGGACGTGGTCCGCAATGACCGCGCCACGGTCGCGGAGCTGGTTGAACGCCGGCCCGATCGGCTGGTGATCTCACCCGGCCCGTGCACGCCGAGCGACGCCGGCGTCTCGATCGAGGCAGCCCGGGCATTCGCCGAGGAGGGGGTCCCGACGCTCGGGGTCTGCCTGGGTCACCAGTCGCTGGTCGAGGCGTTCGGGGGGCGGACCATCCGCGGCGCGCCGATCCACGGCAAGGACGGCGAGATCGAGCACGACGGCAAGGGCGTCCTCAGGGGTCTCGAGAGCCCGCTCCGGGCTGGGCGGTACCACTCCCTGGTCGCCGACCCCGAGCTGCCGGCCGAGCTCGAGCTGAGCGCGAGCCTGGACGGTGTGGTGATGGGGGTTCGCCACCGGGAGCTGCCGGCGGAGGGCGTGCAATTTCACCCCGAGTCTGTGCTCACCCCGCGCGGCAAGGACATCCTCAAGAACTTCCTGGATGCCTAACGACGTCCTCACCCGCGCGCTCGACTCGGTCTGCTCCGGCACCCACCTGACAGCGGATCACGCATCCGCGGTCCTAGACGAGATCATGACCGGGCAGGCCGGCGAGGTGCAGACGGCCGCCTTCCTGGTCGCGCTCCGCGCGAAGGGCGAGACCGTGGCCGAGCTCGTCGGCCTGGCGCGAACGATGCGCCGGCTCTCGGCGGAGGTCGACGCAGGCCGCCACGACCTGGTGGATACGGCGGGCACGGGGGGCGGCCCGTCGACCTTCAACATCTCGACGGCCGCGGCCCTCGTGGCCGCCGGGGCCGGGTGCGCGGTGGCCAAGCACGGCAACCGATCGAGCACCAGCCGCTGCGGATCCGCCGACCTGCTTGAGGCGCTGGGCGTCACGATCGATCTCGGCCCGGACGAGGTGGCGACCTGCATCGAGGAGATCGGCTTCGGCTTCATGTTCGCCCCGCGCTACCACGCGGCGATGAAGCACGTGGTGCCGGTGCGAAAGGAGCTCGCGGTCAGGACGATCTTCAACTTCCTGGGCCCCCTCACCAACCCTGCGGGAGCCACCCGGCAGCTGCTCGGCGTCTCCGACGACCACTATCAGGAGACGATCGCCGAGGCGCTCGTCGGCCTGGGCTGTGAGCGAGCCCTGGTCGTCCGCGCGGCTGACGGAGTCGACGAGGTCAGCACCGCCGGCCGCACCCGCGTGATCGAGGTCGCCCGCGGCAGCACCGATGAGTGGTTCGTGCGCCCCGAGGAGCTGGGTATCGCGCTGACGGACCTGCAGCGGATCGCCGGCGGCGCGCCCCGGGAGAACGCGGCGATCGTCGAACGGGTGTTGGCGGGCGAGGATGGCCCCGCACGAGACGTCGTGCTCCTGAACGCGGGCGCCGCGATCATGGTCGGCGGGAGCACCGACGACCTCGGCAGCGCGGTCGAGAGGGCCCGGGAGTCGATCGACTCCGGCGCCGCTCGCGAGGTCCTCTCCAAGCTCGTCGAGGCCAGCGCGAAGCTCGCGTCCTCCGGGAATGGCTGATCGCGTCGAGGCCCCCCGGCGGGGGACGACGCCGCGGGATCGATCATCTAGCCTGTCCGACGTATGACCTGGCTCGAGGAGCTGGTTGCCGGGGCGCGGGAGGACTCCCGCCGCCGTCAGGAGGAGATCCCCCTCGAGTCCCTTCGCGCCCGGCTGGGAGCCCGCGAGGGGGCGCGCCCATTCAACGAAGCGCTGGTGCGGCCGGGCCTGTCGCTGATCGCCGAGTTCAAGCGACGCTCCCCGAGCGTGGGTGACCTGAACCCGGCCGCCGAGATCGAGGAAACCGTGAGCGCATACGAACGAGGCGGCGCCGCCGCGCTCTCGATCCTCACGGAGGAGCGCCACTTCGGTGGCTCGATCGAGGACCTGCGCGCCGCGCGGCAGGCGTCGGATCTCCCCATCCTGCGCAAGGACTTCATCGTGGACCCCTACCAGCTCTACGAGGCGGCCGCGAATGGCGCCGACGCCGTGCTCCTGATCGTGGCCGGCCTCGACGATCAGCGCCTGGAGGAGCTGTACGTGAATGCCCGCGAGCTCGACCTCGACTGCCTGGTCGAGGTCCACGACGAGGCGGACCTCGAGCGCGCCCTGGCCGTCGGGGCCGACGTGATCGGGATCAACAACCGCAACCTCGACGACTTCAACGTGGACATCGAAACGACCATCGAGCTGCTCACCGACGTCCCGGCCGGGAAGGCCGTGGTCTCGGAATCGGGTTACGCCCGCCGCGAGCAGCTGGACGAGCTGGAGCGAATCGGTGTCGATGCGGTCCTGATGGGGGAGACGTTGATGCGTGCCGAGGATCCCGAGGCAGTGATCCGGGAGCTCACTCTCGACGAGGAGGCGACCCGCGAGCATTACCTGGAGCGCGCCTCCGAGAGCGACTGAGCGGATTCTTAGCGGCGCTGAAGGGTCTCGTTAGGACGCCTTAAGCGAGATCGCCCATGCTCGATCGCGATGAGCAGGGCGAGACGAGTTGCACGAACCCCTTTCGGCGCCGCGGTGGTCGGCGGGCTGGTGGTCGGGATCCTCGGGTGGATCGCGATCGCCGCCGGTTGGGTGGATGCGCAGAGCAACGGAAGCGACGCGGCGGCCCTCGCTCCCACGCCCCTCCCCGAGCCCGCCGCCCAGCAGAGCAGCGGCAAGGGCCTGACCGTCAACGAGATCTACCGCTCGGACGCACCCGGCGTGGTCTTCGTGCAGTCTCAGCAAGCCCCGAAGCCCTCGACCCCGTTCGACCCCTTCGGCGGTGGCGGCGGCGGCACGGCGACCGGCTCCGGTTTCGTCATCGACCACTCGGGTCACATCCTTACCAATGCCCACGTCGTCGAGGGCGCCCAGAAGATCGAGGTGACGCTGGGGAGCACGGACGGCTCGGAGCCCGTCAGCGCGCAGGTCGTGGGCAGGGACCCCTCGACCGACGTCGCGCTGCTCAAGGTGGATGTGCCGTCCGATCAGCTTCACCCGCTCGCGCTCGGCGACTCCTCTCAGGTCAACGTGGGCGACCCCGTGGTCGCCATCGGCAATCCCTTCGGCCTCGATCGGACCGCCACCGCGGGAATCGTCTCCGCCCTCCAGCGTGAGATCAAGGCGCCCAACGGCTTCACGATCAACAACGTCATCCAGACCGACGCCGCGATCAACCCCGGCAACTCCGGCGGGCCGCTGCTGAACGCCCGCGGCCAGGTGATCGGCATCAACTCCCAGATCGAGTCACCCAACGGCGGCGGCAACGTCGGGATCGGCTTCGCGGTCCCCGTCAACACCGTGCGTCAGGTGGCCCAGCAGCTGCTCGCCAACGGCAAGGTCGAGCACGCCTTCCTCGGGATCAGCGGGACGGACGTGACGCCTCAGCTCGCCGACGTGCTGAACCTCGGTGTGGACCAGGGCGCGCTCGTACAGAGCGTGGTCGCTAACGGTCCGGCCGACAAGGCCGGGATCAAGGGCGGCAACGCGACGGTCTCGATCGACGGCCAGCGGGTTCGCGCCGGCGGCGACGTGATCACCGAGGTCGATGGCCAGGCGGTGAGCGGAATGACCGACGTCGCCAACGCGATCAGCCAGAAGCACCCCGGCGACCAGGTACAGCTCGCCCTGGTTCACGGCTCCGCGAAGCGGACCGTGACCGTGACCCTCGGCGACCAGCCCGCCAGCGCGAAGCCGTAGCCGGCTGCCGGTAGAGCGCCACGCCCGCCGACTTGGGCTGGGTGGCGGGGGCTTCAACCGCCCCCGCGAGGGCAAGTGGGGGTGGGAAGGGGAAAAGGTGCCGCGCGCCGCCCCCGACTGGACGCGTGGACAGTTGACGACGCTATGCGTCGCAAACGCCGCACGCGTCGTCTCGAGCTCGCCGCGAGACACGTTGTCCCGCCCCGGTACCCGCCCAGCCGGGCGGCGCTTGCCGATCGTGAGCGTCTGAGGTATCCCCGTAACCTTGTCTGGATGCGGGTCAAGTTCTGCGGCATCACCAATCTCGAGGACGCGCGCCAGGCAGTGCGCCTCGGCGCCTGGGCGATCGGGCTGAACCACCATCCCGAGAGCCCCCGCTACTGCCAGCCGGATGCGGCGGTGGAGATCGCCGCCGAGCTTCGGCGCCGGCTCGAGGTCGTGGGCGTCTTCGTGGACCCCACGCTGGACGACGTGGCCGCCGCCGCGGAGAACGAGTCGCTGACGATGATCCAGCTGCACGGCGGCGAGGGCCCGGCCTTCTGCCGGGAGGCCGGGCGCCGCACGGGCTGCAAGGTGATCAAGGCGCTTCGCGTTCGCAGCAGCGCCGACATTCAGGCCGCCGAGGCGTACCGGACCGACCTTCACCTACTGGACGCCTATCGACCCGGCCAGGCCGGGGGAACCGGGGAGAGCTTCGACTGGGAGCTCCTGGCCGGCAGGGCGTCGGCGGTCCCGCTGATCCTCGCCGGGGGCCTGACGCCCGCCAACGTCGCCGAGGCGATTGCGGCTTCGCGGCCGTACGCGGTCGACGTGGCGAGCGGGGTCGAGGCCAGCCCCGGGATCAAGGATCACGAGTTGATGACGGAGTTCGCTGAACGCGCACAGTCCGGGGTCGCCTCGGGGGGTGAGGAGGCGGTGAGCGGCGTTGAGCTCGACCGAGGCACGTGATGGCCGCCGTACAGAAAGAGGGGGTCGAGGGGCGCTTCGGCCCGTACGGAGGGCGCTACGTTCCCGAGGTGCTCGTCCCCGCGCTGGACGAGCTCTCGGCGGCGTGGGCGGAGGCGCGAATCGACTCGGGGTTTCGGGACGCGCTCGCGGCGATGCTGCGCGACTACGTCGGGCGCCCAACGCCGCTCTATCGCGCGGAACGGTTGAGCGAGCGGCTCGGACGCCGTACCTACCTGAAGCGCGAGGACCTGGCCCACACCGGGGCCCACAAGATCAACAACGCGGTCGGCCAGGCGCTGCTGGCTCAACGGATGGGCAAGCGACGGGTGATCGCCGAGACCGGTGCCGGCCAGCATGGCGTGGCCAGCGCCACGGCCTGCGCGCTCTTGGGGCTCGAGTGCGTGGTGTACATGGGGGTCGAGGACATGCGGCGCCAGGCGCCGAACGTCGAGCGGATGCGCCTGTTGGACGCCGAGGTCGCGCCGGTGGATGCGGGGGCTCGAACGCTCAAGGAGGCGGTCAGCGCCGCGATCCGCGACTGGGTCACCAACGTCCGCACCACGCACTACATCATCGGGTCGGCCGTGGGGCCGGCGCCCTATCCGGCCCTCGTCCGTGACCTCCAGCGGGTGATCGGAGACGAGGCCCGGGAGCAGGCGCTGGCGGCCGAAGGGAGCCTGCCCGCGCGGGTGATCGCCTGCGTGGGGGGCGGCTCCAACTCGATCGGGACCTTCTATGCGTTCGTCGAGGACGAGGGCGTGGAGCTGATCGGGATCGAGGCGGGCGGCGAGGGGCTCGACGCCCGGCACGGGGCGTCTCTGGTCGCGGGGCGGGCGGGGATCCTGCACGGCGCCCTGTCGTCGGTGCTCGCCGACGACGAGGGGCAGATACTGGAAGCCCACTCGATCTCCGCCGGTCTCGACTACCCGGGCGTCGGCCCCGAGCACGCGCAGCTGCGCGACAGCGGGCGGGCCCACTATGCGGCGGTCACCGATGCCGATGCGCTCCATGCCTTCCGGGAGCTCGCGCGGCTGGAGGGGATCATCCCGGCGCTGGAGCCCGCGCACGCGATCGCCTGGCTCTTGTCGTCGGCCGAACCCTCGGCCGAGGTTCCGGATGCGGCCGAGGGCTATGACCTGGTCTGCCTCAGTGGGCGCGGAGACAAGGATCTGGCTGAGGCGTTGAGCGCTCTCCGAGAGTTGGATGGCTGAGGCCCCGGTTTCGGGCGCCGAGAGGATCGCCGCCGCCTTCGAGGCCGCACACGCCGAGGGCCGGGCCGCCCTGATGCCGTACATGATGGGCGGCTTCCCGGATCCGGAGACCTCCCGGGCGGTGGCGGACGCGTACGTGGAGGCGGGCGGCGATTTGGTGGAGCTGGGCGTCCCGTTCTCCGACCCGCTGGCCGATGGCCCCGTGATCCACGCCGCCGCGACCGCGGCCCTGGCGGCTGGCGCCACGCTCGAGGGCGTCCTGGCGATCGGCGAGCGAATCGCCGCCAGCGTGCCGGTCGTGCCGATGGTCTACTCGAACATGATCTGGGCGCGCGGGCCGGCGCCGTTCGCGCGGTTGCTCGCCGACGCGGGAATGGCCGGCGCGATCGTCCCCGACCTGCCGGTCGATGAAGCGGGGGAGATCGGCGGGGAGCTCGAAGCCGCGGGCATCGCGCTGATTCCGCTGGTCGCCCCGACCACGCCCGCGGATCGGCGCCGCCGGATCTGCGGGCGGGCGAAGGGCTTCGTCTACGTGGTCTCCGACACCCGCGTCACCGGCGAGCGCGACCGGCTCCCGGACGGGATCGCCGAGCTCGTTGGCGCCGTCCGGGACGAGGCGTCCGTGCCCGCCGCCGTCGGTTTCGGGATCGGCACCCCAGAGCAGGCGGCGACGGTCGGGCGGATCGCGGACGGGGTGATCGTCGGCACGAGGCTGGTCCGCGCGGTCGCCGGGGGGGATGGCTGCCGCGGGGCGTCGGAGGCGGTTGGCGAGTTCATCCGCGATGCTCGCAGCGCGATCGACGAGACCGGTCGCGCCGTGGGATAGATTGCCGCCTGTGCAGCTCCTCGTCTTCACGGTGGTCGGCCTGAGCGCGATGCTCGTGGCATACGCGTTCGCGCTCGGCGGTGCGGTGGGCTTCCTGATCTTCCTGGCGATCTTGCTGGTCGGCATTGGCATGCGGGTCTCGCAACCGCTGATCGAGCGTCTGCGTCCCTAGCCTTCGGTGCGAGTCGGCGTCCTGACAGGAGGCGGCGACTGCCCCGGTCTGAACGCCGCCATCCGCGCGATCGTCCGCAAGGGGATCGACGTCCACGGCCACGAGATCGTCGGCTTCCGGGACGGATGGCGGGGGGCAATCGAGAACCTGCAGGAGGAGCTCACCGTCGAGTCGACCCGAGGCATCCTCCCCCGCGGCGGCACGATCCTCGGCACCTCCCGCACGAACCCGTTCAAGTCCGATGACGGGCCGGAGCGGGTCAAGTCGACGATGGCGGGCCTCGGCATGGACGGGCTGATCGCGATCGGCGGCGAGGACACGCTCGGCGCGGCCGCCCGCCTCCACGGCGAGCACGACGTTCCGGTCCTCGGGGTGCCGAAGACGATCGACAACGACCTCGCCGCGACCGACGTCACGTTTGGCTTCGACACGGCGCTTCAGGTGGCGACCGAGGCGATCGACCGGCTCCACACGACCGCCGAGTCCCATCACCGGGTCATGGTGGTCGAGGTGATGGGACGCCACGCGGGGTGGATCGCCCTCCACTCCGGACTCGCCGGTGGCGGCGACGTGATCCTGATCCCCGAGCGCCCCTTCGACATCGACGAGGTCTGCGGCCTGATCAGCCGCCGGCACGCGCGCGGACGAAACTTCTCGATCGTGGTCGTGGCCGAGGGCGCGTTGCCGCGCGAGGGGACGATGGAGGTCGCCGAGGGCGAGTTGGACGAGTTCGGCCACGTTCGCCTCGGGGGCATCGGCCACCGCCTCGAGCGAGAGATCGAGGATCGCACCGGCTTCGAGACGCGGGCGGTCGTCCTCGGCCACATCCAGCGCGGGGGCACGCCGACCGCGTTCGACCGAGTTCTCGCGACGCGGCTCGGAGTGGCGGCGATCGACGCCGCCCACGACGGCCGGTGGGGGACGATGCCGGCCCTTCGCGGTACTCACATCGAGCTCGTCCCTCTGGCCGAGGCGGTTGAGAGCCTGCGCACCGTGCCGGACGAGGACTACGAGGTCGCGGCGCCGTTCCTCGGGTAGGCCGAGCCAGCCGGGGCGCCCTTGCGGCGGCCGCGGCGGCCGCGGCGCTCGCGGGTCTCGTCTCCGGCTGCGCCTCGCCGGGCGCGGGGATCCAGCCGGGCGAGCACGTGACCGTCTACGTCAGCATGCCGCTGCGCGGGCCCGGAAGCCGGGGAGGACGCGACGCCGCGGACGGCGCCCGGCTGGCGCTCGCGAATGCCAACGGCAAGGTCGGGGAGCTCGCGGTGCGCGCCCGCTACCTGGACGACACCGCCGGCCCCGGCCCGAGCGCGCGGTGGAGCGGCGCGGTGGCGGCCGCGAACGCCCGCCGGGCGGCGCAGGACTCCACGGCCATCGCCTACGTCGGCGACTTCGAGTCCGGCGCGACGCGGTTCTCGCTGCCGGTCACCAACGAGGCCCGCATCCTCCAGGTCTCGCCCGCCAGCTCGGCGGTCGACCTGGTCCAGCCGTACCTCGGCGCGGGCGACCAGATCCCCGAGGAGGTTCAACCCACGGGAGAGCGCACCTTCGGGCGGGTGATCCCGAGTGATGAGGCGCAGGGGAAGGCCGCTGCGGCTTGGGCGAGGCGACTCGGGGCCAAGCGCGTGGCGGGCGTCTCCGACGGATCTCGGTTCGGGGACGTGCTCGTGGAGTCGTTCCGGTCGGCCGCCACGGGCTTGACCCGCAGCCATGACGCCGAGCTCCTCTACTACGGGGGCACCGCGAACGACGCGCCCGCCGAGGTGCGCCCCGACCTCGCGCCGTGTGGACCGCAGACCCTGATCGCCTCGGACGCGCTGATGGGCACGCCGCTCCTGCATCGGATCCCCGGCCTGAGCTGTCCAGGTCCGGCCCCGCTCGTCGAGCCGGGCGTCTTCCTGACCGCCGCCGCCCAGGACCCCGCCCAGCTGCCGTCGTCGGGGAAGCGGTTCCTCCGGGCCTTCCGCCAACGGTACGGTCGCGCCCCTGGTCCCTATGCCGCCTACGGCTACGAGGCGATGGCCGTCGTCCTCGACTCGATCCGGCGCGCGGGGGAGTCGGGCGATCAGCGCGACTCCGTGGTGAGCGCTTTCTTCGACACCCAGGACCGGCGATCCGTTCTTGGCACGTACTCGATCGACGACGCCGGGAACACGACGCTCAACCGGCTGGCGGGCTACCGCGTTCGTGCGGGCCGGCCCGTGCTCTTCGCTTCGCTGCGCGCTCCCTAGCGGCCCAGCAGGCCCCGGAGCGCGGGCTCGAGCTCCGGGTGGCTGAACTCGAACCCGGCGTCGAGCGCCCGCCGCGGCATCGCCCGCTGCCCGCCGGTCAACGATTCTGTGAGCTCCTCGCCGAACCTCAGTCGCAGCGCCGCCTTCGGGACGGTGACGAACGCGGGGCGTCCGAGGACTCGCGCGAGCGCCTGGGAGAACTCGCGGTTGGTGACCGGGTTGGGGGAGGTGGAGTTGTAGGAGCCGG
>DATBFS010000062.1:0-1569 GCA_036558385.1 Solirubrobacterales bacterium
GTCGGCCGCCAGGTTGACGTCGAGCTCGAGTGAGTCGGCGCCGCGATCGCGAAGGGAAGACTTGAGGGCGAACATGGTGTTCGAGGGCGCCTCGTCCTCGCCACCCTGGTGGGCCATCACCAGGAAGTGCTTCTGCAGCCACGGATTCGGGTTCGGCGACACCGCTCCCGCGCTCGGTGACATCACGACCGCCGCCAGCAGAGCGATCGCCGCGATCAGTCCCGCGACTCCAAGCGTCCTGCGTCCCTCCATCGTCCTTCTCCCTTCGTCCCCTCTCGACCGGCGTCCTCTGCCGGTTTGGCCGCGGGAAAGAGTAATAGAGGGGTGCTGAGGGGGTCGAGTCGGGCTACTCACGCACGCGCCTAGCCCGATCGACCCCCTAGGGGTGATTCCCGATACAGGCGGCTGCACCCCGGCTGGTTTACTAGGTACGGACATGCGGTGTCCGTCCTGTGGCAACGAAAACCGCGAAGGCGCTCGGTTTTGCGACAACTGTGGGACCGAGCTGATCGCAGAGGTGCCGGCGGCCGAGGAAGATGCGAGGGCGCGCGTCAGCGCGACCCGTGATGTGGAGGAGTCCCTTCCCGCCGACGTCCCGAGCGAGATTGCCGGCCGGTACCGCGTGCGGCGCTTCCTCGGCGAGGGCGGCCGCAAGCGGGTCTACCTCTCCGAGGACACCACCACGGGCACCGAGGTCGCGGTCTCGCTCTATGACACGGCCGGCGTCGGCGCCGCGATCCAGGCCCGGGCGCGACGCGAGGCCGATGCGATGCGCAAGCTCGGGGATCACGCCCACGTCGTCACCGTCCTCGACACGGGGGAGGACGAGGGCAATCCGTTCATCGTCAGCAGCTACATGCCCGGCGGCGACGTCCAGGGCCTGCTGGCGGCGGCGGGCGGCCACCTCGACGTCGAGCGGGCCGTCCAAATCGCCGCGGACGTCAGCCGTGCCCTCGAGCACGCGCACGGGCGGGGCATCGTCCACCGCGACCTGAAGCCGGCCAACGTCTGGATCGACGACGACGGGCACGCGCGGCTCGGCGACTTCGGCCTGGCGACGACCGAGGCCCGTTCCCGGGTGAGCGGCGGGACCCTGGTCGGCACCGTCGCCTACCTGCCCCCGGAGCAGGCCGTCGGCCAGGCCTCCGGCCCCCGGAGCGACCTCTACTCACTCGGCGCGCTCCTCTACGAGATGCTCACCGGCCAGCCTCCCTTCCCGGGCGACGACGCGGTCTCGATCATCAGCCAGCACCTGCACGCCGACCCCGTGCCGCCCTCCCGGCACAACCACGACGTCCCCGAGGCGCTCGACCGGGCCGTGATGGGCCTGCTCGCCAAGCGGCAGGAGGACCGCCCCGCGAACGCGCGCGAGGCGCGCGAGCTGATCCTCGCTGCGCTGGAGGAGGAGCCGAGCGAGGCTCCGGAGGTCCGCCCGGCCAACCCGCTCGAGAGCCTCGCCGGCGGCGTCTTCGTCGGTCGCGAGCGCGAGCTGGAGAAGCTGCGCGAGGCGGTCGACGCGGCGCTCGCCGGCCGTGGCTCGCTCCAGCTGCTGGTGGGCGAGCCCGGCAT
>DATBFS010000063.1:0-30108 GCA_036558385.1 Solirubrobacterales bacterium
GGCCTCGGGCCCGGGACCTCGCTCGCCGACCGCGCCGAGTGGGACAACTGGTACATCCAGAACTGGTCGTTTTGGCTCGACCTGAAGATCCTCCTGATGACGATCCCCACGGCGCTCCACCGCTCGCAGTAGGCACCGCAAGACCGCCGCCACGCCAGGACTCCGACCCCGCGGCGCGAACTAGCAGTGGTCGTGCCTCAGCGCCGACGAGGCACGGGAAAGGAGAGACCAGTGGCTACCAACGACGTGACCCGAAGGGATCCCGGACCGACCGGATGGGCCGTGTTCGCCGGCGTCATCCTGCTGATGGTGGGGTTCCTGGACTTCCTCTACGGGCTCGCGGCGATCCTCAACGACCAGGTGGTCGTCGTGGGAGGCCGTGGAGCGATCATCGCGGACCTCACCACCTGGGGGTGGATCCACCTGATCCTGGGCGCGATCTTGATCGGAACGAGCTTCGGGCTCTTCACCGCCCAGGGGTGGGCGCGCTGGACGGCGGTGTTCTTCGCGACCGTGAACGCGATCGCGCAGATCGGCGTCTTCACGTACGCCCCCCTGTGGGCGTTCATCGTGATCCTGCTCGACGTGTTGATCATCTACAACCTGACCGCCCGCTGGGAGGAAGGCGTCACGTAGGTCGGGGATCGCGGCGCGAAGCGCCAGGGTGGCCTCACCACCGGGCGCCTCGCGACCGCGGGCGAGGACGTAGGCTTGAGGTCATGGGCACGCTGGAGGCGAGCTGGACGGTCGAGATCGAGGCTCCACGCGAGCGCTGCTACGAGGTGGCGGCCGACGTGGAGCGCTCCCCCGAGTGGCAGGGGACGCTGGAGGAGGTCGAGATCCTGGAGCGCGACGAGCAGGGCCGCGCACTCGTCGTCGAGACGCTCTCGGACGCGATGGTCAAGAAGGTCCGCTCGTGGGTCCGCTTCTCCTACGACCCGCCCGCGGGCCTGAGCTGGGAGCAGGAGAAGGGTGAGACCAAGTGGCTCACCGGCTCCTGGGCCTTCGAGGGGCTCGAGGCCGGGCGGACGCGGGCGACCTATGCCCTTCGCACCGACCCGGGCCGCGTCCTGGGCCTCCTTCTGCGAGGGCCGATCGAGGGCAAGGTCAAGGAGCTCTTGACGAAGAGCGCGGCCGAGGGACTGAAGCAGCAGGTGGAATCCGGCTGACGTCGACCGGCGACGGCTAGGCGCGACCCGCCTCCAGCAGCCGACGCAGGAAGCGCTTCGTCTCCGGCCGCTCGGGCTCCGTGAGGACGCGCTCCGCGGGGCCGAGCTCGACGATTCTCCCCTCGTGGAGGAACCCGACACGGTCGGCGACCTCCCGGGCGAAGCCCATCTCGTGCGTCGCGATGACCATGGTCACCCCCTCGTCCTTCAGGTCGCGCACCGCGTCGAGCACCTCCCCGACCAGCTCCGGGTCGAGGGCGCTCGTCACCTCGTCGAGGAGCAGCGCCCGGGGCCGACCGGCGAAGACGCGGGCGATCGCAACGCGCTGCTGCTGGCCGCCGGAGAGCTCGTCCGGGTGGTCGTCGCCGCGACCCTCCAGGCCGAAGCGCTCCAGCAGGCGTCGCGCGCGCTCCTCGGCCTGGGCGCGCGTGGCGCCGTGAGCACGCACATCGCCGAGGACGATGTTCTGGAGCGCCGTCAGGTGCGGGAAGAGGTTGTAGGCCTGGAAGACGAGGCCGAGCCGGCGCCGCACCGCGACCGGGTCAACCGACGGATCGGTGATCACCTCCCCGTCCAGGAAGACGTCGCCGTCGTCGATCTCGACCAGCAGGTCGATGCACCGAAGGAGCGTTGACTTACCCGAGCCGGAGGCGCCGATGAGCGCGACGGCCTCGTGCTCGGCGACGGCGAGGTCGATTCCCCGCAGGACCTCCAGATCGCCGAACGACTTGGTCACGCCGCGCAGCTCGAGTACCGGCGCGCCCATCAGCGCGTCCTGCCTCCGAGGCCGGTCCGGTCGACCAGCCGGGCGAGCGGAACCGTGACGCAGAGATAGAGCAGCGCCGCCGCCATCAGAGGCGTGTAGTTGAAGGTCGAGGCGGTGATCACCTGCGCGGCTTGGAACGCCTCCCCGACGCCGAGGAGCGAGACGAGCGCGACGTCCTTTTGCAGCGCGATGAAGTCGTTCAGCAGCGGGGGGCCGACGCGGCGCACCGCCTGCGGCAGGATCACGTATCTGAGCGCCTGAGCTTCGGTCAACCCGATCGCGAGCGCGGCGTCCCGCTGGCCGCGATGCACGGAGCGAATCCCCGCCCGGTACACCTCCGCCACGTAGCCGCCGTAGGACAGCGTCAGCGCGATGCCCCCGAGCACGATCGGGTCCGTGGGCAGGCCGCTCAGCTCGAGCGCCGGGATCCCGAAGCCCACCAGGTAGACCAGGATGATCGTGGGGATGCCCCGGAAGAGGTCCACGAACACCGTGGCCAGCATGCGCAGCGGGAACAGGGCCGGCGCGCGGCTCGTGCGAACGAGGGCGATGACCAAGCCGAGGACCAGCACCACCGCCTCGACGACGCAGAAGAGCTTTACGTCCAGCCAGAAGGCGGAGAGGACGTCAGGGAACGCGTCCCGGAACGCGCTCCAGGAGAAGAACGTGTCGCGGACGGCGGGCCAGCCCGGACTGGTCAGGACCAGCGCCGCCAGGCCGCCGAGCACGAGGACGCTCGACACCGCCGCGATCGCCTGGCCACGCCGGGCGCTGTGCCGCTTCGCCGCCTCGCGCGCCGCGCGGCGATCCACCGTGACGGCGTCCGCGCTCACGCGCGGGATGCTCCCAGCGCGACCGGCGGGAGCGGAACGGCGCCCGGGTCAGCGCAGGACGGGCGCCTTGGCGGCCTGGCTCATCCAGCGGGTCTGGATCTGGCCGAGTTCGCCGGAGGAGCGAAGGCTTTCGATGGCCTGCGAGATGCAGCCCGTCAGCGGCGAGCCCTTGGCCAACAGCGCGCCCCATTGATCCCCGCCGGGGGCGCTGAACTGGCCGACGATCGTCGCCTCGGGCACCTGCGCCGCGGTCAGATAGAGGGCGGTCGGCAGGTCGACCACGACCGCGTCCACCTGCTCCTCCTTGAGGGCGGTGACGACGTCGTTGGAATTGTTGAAGATCTTCGGATCGGTGGACGGCTGGATCTGGGCGTTAACCGCGTCGAGGCTCGTGGTTCCGATCTGGACGCCGATCGTGGCGTCCTGAAGGTCCGCGAGCGAGGTTGCGCCGGCGGCGGCGGAGCCCTTCGTGGCGACCACCGCCTGGTTGGCGGTGTAGTAGGGCGCGGAGAAGTCGACGTGCTGCTGGCGCGCGGGCGTGATCGAGATCTCGTTGACGTCGAAGTCGAAGTCCTTGGGACCCGGGGCATAGGAGGAGTTGAAGGGCTCCGTCACCCATTTGACCTGGGAGCTCTCGAACCCCAGCTCGTCCGCGATCGCGTAGGCGACGGCGCTCTCGAACCCCTTGCCGTTCGTGGGGTCGTCATCCTCGAAGTAGGGCGGATAGGCGGGCTTGTCCGTGGCCACCGTGAGCTGACCCTGGGTGTCGGTCTGAAGCTGATCGGGCTTGCAGTTGGCCGCGGTCGTCGGAGCGTTGGAATCGTCGGAGGAGCTGCCACAGCCGGCGAGCAGACCGACGCCGAGCAGCACGACGGTTGCGATGGCGGGCGGTCGATGCATGCGCTGGGCCGGTCGCGCGCGCTGCTAGCCCTTGGTCGGGAGGCTCACGGTGAGCTGCGAGACGTTGATGCTCACCGGGAAGTTCCCGGCCTGGTAGTAGGGCGAGTCCTTGCCGAGCAGCTCCAGCTGAACGATGTGCCCAGGCGCGAATCGGTACCCGTTGGCGTGGAGCTGGAAGGTGATCTTTCCGGACTGGTTCGACTTCAGGCTGTAGACACCGCGGCTGATCAGGCGCTGCGTGTCGTCGTTGGGCGAGATGTCCCAGAGTCGAGCGTCGATCTGCCCGAACTGCCCCGTTGCCGCGACGTTCGCGGTGACGGTCGGGAACCCGAGCATGGTGAAGCTCTTCGTGACCGCACGCTGGTAGGTGGCGACGTTCGGCTCGCTCGTCCTCGAGATCGTCTTGCAGGAATCGCTGGTTCCTCCGATGGGGTCGAATGCCGCCGCCACGGAGGCGTCGCCCCCGGCGGACGTGAACGTCTTGGTCGCGGGGGCCCCGAAGGTGAACTTGCCCTTCTGGATCGCGCGCCAGCTGGCCGCCCTGAACGGCCCTCCGTCCGGCGTGGTCTTCGGGCAGGTCTGCGTGAATGCGGTGACCGACCCCGGAGCCGGAGCCTTGCCCGGCCCGGACGTCAGACGGGCCGCGAAGAATCGGGCGCCCTGATCGGTGAAGAACAGGTTCGTCGCCGCCTTGTTGGCGCCTCGGCTGTGTCCCAGGTCACCGAACTGCAGGTTCACCGGGAAGCTCCGACCGTATTGAGAGCGAACGTAGTTGTAGACGCGCAGCGCGTGCTCGGGCGGGAACAGGTCGTCGGTCCATCCATTCTGGATCAGAAGCGGCGCCGGGCGCGAGTGCCCCGGGAGGAACCTGAGCGCGTACCCATCGTGATCGCGATAGACCTCGTCGAGCGCCGCCTTCGCCGCCGGACTCAGCGGCTGTCCCGCCTGCAGGTAGGCGAAGTTCTGATTGATGTCCGCGTCGGCGTTGGTGCAGGGGGTCGAGGCGGGCGCATCGCCGCAGTAGTAGCCGCCGATCTTGCCGAGCGCATACAGCCCGCCGACGTAGCTCTGGATCGGCACCCCGACCGGGCTGAGGCTCTGCTTGAAGGGCGCGACCTGGGTGTCGAGGAAGCGCCCGTTGGGAAGCAGCGCATCCACGAGGTCCGTCCACGGCCACCGCGGATAGGCGGCGGCGATCGCCATCGCCTTTCCATGGGGGCTGCGCCACGGGGCGAGCGTGCCGTCGGGCCTTCGGATCTTGTCGTGCAGGAATGCCAGCTCCGTGCTCTGCCCGCCGCCATAGGAGATCCCGGTGACCCCGATCGCCCGCGGCTTCGTGATTCCCTGGTCGGCCAAAAGGCCCAGCAGGTACTGCGTGTCCCGGGCCTCGTAGCGAGTATCCGCGAGGCGGATGTAGCCCTTGCCGCACGGACCCGAGTGGTCGCCGCTGGGCCCGCCGCCACAGGAGTTGCCCCACCCGCGGGCCGTGTAGTTCAACACCGCGTATCCCTGCTTGGCGTAGTAGTTGTTGTTGTAGTGACCGGCGGGCGAGGCGGACTCGAAGTCCGCCTTGCTGCCTCCCCAGCCGTGGAGCATGACGATCGTCGGGAAGGGACCGCTGCCGGTCGCCGGCAGGGTGACGTCGGCGTCGAGTGGGACGCCGTCGAATGTCGCCACGCGATGGGCGGAGTCCACGGTCGGGCAGAACCGCACCCCGTTCTGAGCGGTGCACGGGTGGCCGAAGGGCTTCGGCGGAGCAGCGCTGGCGGAGCCGGTGACCGCGATCAACGCGGCGAGCGCGCCGACGATGGCCGCAAAGGACCGCACAACCGCTGCCTGTCTCCTCCGCACCTCAATCTCTCCCAGGGCGACGGCCACCTTACCAGCACGACGGCGGGGTGGTGCCGATGTGCCCTGTCACCTCGACCGTGCAAGGGAGACGACGACGATCACGCAATAAAGCGCCGCGGCCACCTCCGGGAGGACTACCGCCACCGCCGTGGCCACGAGGATGAACACGACGTTCGGGGCCGCCAGCCGGCCGACCGCCGCGATCTCTGCCCCCGAGACGTCGTCCTTGAAGAGGACGGGATGCCTGGCCGCGTAGTGCCACATGCCCGCCAAAGCCGACTTTGTGAGCAGGAGGCAGAGGCCGTAGAAGACGACCGCCAGCCTCTCCGGATCGCTCTCCCCGAGAAACTGAGCCATCAGCCTGGTGGGGAACGGGAGGAACGCCACCAGCAACAAAAGCAGCAGGTTCCAGCGCAGGAGGTTCGTGTCCACGTGCTTGAGGCTCCCCACGATCCAGTGGTGGAGCAGCCACACCAGGCCGATCGCCGCGAAGCTGGTCAGGTAGGACAGATAGGCCGGCCAGAGGTCGCCGAGCGCGCGCAGGAGATGGTCGCCGTCTGCCGATTTCACGCCGATGTCGAGGACCAGCAGCGTGGCGGCGATCGCGAACACGCCGTCGCTGAACGCCTCGACCCGAGCGGTCTAGAGCCGCGACGCGACCGTCTGCATCGAGGGGCGAACTCGGCCCGAGGCGCTCACCGCGGCGAAGGCTAGCGCCGGCGCCAGACTGTCCCGCCGGCCCGTCTCGCCCGCCGCCGCGCCCTCAATACAGTCCGCCGATGCGCGCCTTCGACCCCCGCGCCGTCGGCACCCACGAGTGCCGGGCCTGGGAGACGTACTACCGGCGAAAGTGGGCCGCGTTTCTCGTCGCGTCGGTGGGCATGGTCAGAAGCGCCTTCGGGATGTCCTGGCCGAGGACGCTCGTCGGCGCCTGGCTGGTTCTGCGGGCGAACCAGAGATGGGCTCCGGCCACGGACAACGACCCGGCCGCGGCGCGCGCGCTGATGACCAGCTTCTACAGGCTGCTCATCGCGAGCGGCAACTCCGGTTTCGACCCGGCACACGCCGCTGAGCTGGAGGTGGAATGGTGGCGCGCACACCGCGAGGCCCAGCACGCCGACGGCTCGACGCCCGCTCCGGAGCTGGTCGCGGCACTTCGGGACCTGTACGCGTACTGCTATGCGGTCGAGCCCGCGGACGTCCAGGCGGCGGCGGAGCTGCGGGCCGAGGCCATGGTCGTCTCGGACGAGTGGGTCGTCGCGGGCTGCAACCCCGACGACCTCCGTCTCGCCCGTGAACGAGCCCTCCTGATCCGCTCCTACGCCGCGCTGCTCGCGGCGGTGCACCGCCCCGCGATCAGCGGTGCCCGTTGAACGAGATCACCTGCTGGATCCCACTCGGCCGGTTGGTGTAGCGCATCGTCGTCGCGAGCAGCCCCGGGGCGAAGTGGATTCGCTCCGCGTTCGCGTCCGCACGCCACGCGTACGGATTCGACGTGCCCTGGTCGGCCGTGAGCTGAGCGCCGGCGGCGGCGATCGCCTGCCAGACGGCCTGCTTGCAGCGTTGCAGGTCGCCGTGGCCGCAGTACTCGTTCTGGAAGGGCTGCGCGACGTGCTTGCCGAGCTGCGCGCGGATGTCGCGGTCGAAGTACTGATACCAGCCGTCGTACTGCCCGCCCGGAGGCTGGTCGAACCGGGAGAACAGCGAGTTGAGCTCGTCCAGCTGCGGGCCGAGCACCGGCTTCATGAATGCGTCCGCGATCTTCGGCCACGCGGCGTCCATGATCGCCGCACCCGGGTCGTCGATCTTGCCGTTCAGGTTCCTGTCGAGCCGGCTGCTGCCGTGTTGGCGCCAACCCATCAGGACCTTCAGCATCGTGGCCGCCTGCTGGTTGGGCGCCGAGGAGCCCTTCAGCAGGCTCACCAGGAGCGGCACCGTGTCGACCGCTCGCACGTCCTGGGTGGCCGCGGCGTTCATCGCCGAGGCGACCGACGCCAGGTTCCACTTGCCATGCGAGTTCCGGAGCCGGGCCAGGTTCTGGTCCAACATGCCGACGCGCGCGACGGAGCCGTTGCCGCCCCAATTGTCGTCCGCCGCGCCGAAGCCATGGGCGGCGACGTTGTTCCAGTTGGTCATCGTGCCGTCGGAGGGATCGATGCCGTGGATGTGCTGGTTCTGGCCGATGAAGCCACGCCACTCGTACTGGCCGGTCCCCACCGTGGGCAGGCCCGGGTCGACGGCCTTGGGGCGTATGGGGAGCCTGCCGCTCGTGAACTCGGCGACGTGCTTGCTGTCGATGTAGAACGAGTTGAACGTCTGGGGCGTGAGCGACGCCGCGTTGAAGAACGAGTGCGGGCTGTGGACCTGCCCGGTCGAAAGGCGGTGGAAGAAGAGCTGGTCCAGCACGTCCTTGCCGTAGCTCGAACGCTTGTAGGAGATCGCCACCTCGCGACCCTTGATGGTGGCGTAGCCGATCACCGGCCCATGCACCGTCTTCAGGAACTTGACGGGGTCGCCGTTCAGCGTCCCGGCGTTGAAGTTCTGCATCGTCCGGCAGCTGCCCTTGTAGCGGTACTTCTTCTCGCTGCCGCCGCACAGGGTCTCCGCGTACTGGTCGATGATGTCGCCGCTCGACGAGGTCAGGGTGGTGGCGAAGTCCGTGCCGCGCCCGATCAGCAGATAGCCCGGGAAGGGGGCCGACGTGGCGCCCCGCCACACGAGGCCTGGCGCGTGCATGTCGATCTCGTAGGTGAATCCGGGGTAGAAGTAGCCGATCTGCGGCCCTCCGACCATCAGCGGGTGCCCGGTCGTCGACGCCTTCGCGTCGATCATCAGCGTGTTGCTCGCGCGAGTCGGCTCGGAGCTCACCCGTTTCGGGATGTCCTGCTTGGCGGCCGCCGGAGTCGAGTGGAAGCTGCCCGGGTCGAGCACGGCGCTGCCCGTGGCATGCGCCGGGATCGAGCCGTAGTGGAAGGTGCCGTCGACCGTGGTCGGGCTGTCGGGGTTGCGGAACTGCCGAAGGTCGTCGAAGACGCTCTTGCCCCGCACCTGACCGAGGCGACGCTCGAGCCCGCCGAGGAACTCGGAGCGGCGTGACTCGTCCCCGCCGCCCTGGCCGACGAACTGGCCCTTGACGGCGTTCAGCGAGTAGACGTCGTTGCGCGTCCAGGGGGCGGTCGACGGGCTGTGAATCGCCAGGTAGTCGTTGATGCCGGAGACGAAGGTGTCGATGTCGTGGAGCACCGTCATCCCCTCCGGGCCCGCGTTTTGGAGCACCTGGGTCTGCTTTGAGAGCTCCGCCTCCGTCTGGGCGCTCGGCTGGAAGTTCTGCAGGCCGGAGATCAGGCTGATCGCATTCAGCCCAGGGGCGTCGATCGCGGCGACGCGTCCGTTGTAGCGCGCCTGCTGAAGGAGCAGGCCTCGGTCCTCGGCCGCGATCCATCCGGCGGCCCAGATGCCGCCGTCATACGTCGTGGCGTTGACGTGCGGAACGTCGAACTGGTCGCGGGTGATGGTCACCCCCGGGTGGGGAACCGACTCGACCGTCCCCGGCCCATCGGTGTCGATCCCGAAGCGCTCCGACTTGAAGTACTGATTGAAGTCCGCGTTGGTGACGTGGTCGAACAGCGGCGTCAGGCCGTCGTACATCTGGGCCTGCACGTCGGCGTTCGGAGGGGGCGGGACGCTCCCGATCTGCCCCGACGGAATGATGTTGCGCGCCGTCTGTGCGAAGTCCTTGGCGGCTGCCGGCTGAGCGCCCAGCGCCACGACCGCGACGATTCCCGCGAAAACCCTCACCCAGCGTCCCATCCAGTACCTCTCCTCTCCCAGCGTCCTTGCCGATCCCCAACGGCTCTGGCGCGCAAACCATACAGCCCCACGGGGGATGGCGATGATCGCTACGTGACGTCGCGCCTTCCCCCCCAGAGCGCGACGGCGATCGCGACGATCACGAGCCCGATCAGCGTGGACAGCGCGCGCTGCCCGGCCGCCTGTTCCGCGCCCTGCCCCAGCGCGTGCGCCGAGAGGATGATGAAGGTGGTGATCGCGGCCGTGAACAACGCGTACTCGATCGCCAGCAGGGCGAAGGAGAACGCGGCGGCGAGCGTGATCGCCACGGCTTCCAGCACGTCGAACCCACCGATCACGACGGCCAGCGGCGTGGCGATCGCCAGCCCGGCCAACGTCCCGGCCGCGCGCATGGCGATCCGCCGGACCGTCTCGTCCGGTTCGGGTCTCAGGACGAACAGGATCGTCAGCGGCACCCAATAGCCGTGCATCCCCAGGTCGACCACGTGGTAGAGGCCGACGCCGAGCCCGAGCGCGGTGCCCCAGCGCAACGCGTGCCTCAGGCTCGTCGACCGCATGGTCAGGGCCCCGGTCACGGCGCGCCGGGCCCGAGCGGCGCCGGCGCGGAGGTCGATCGGCTCGATGACGCGGTCGCCGACCCAAGCGGCGGCGGCGACCAGGGCCTGCAGCAGCACCCCGGCACCGCCGAGGAGAAGCGCCTCAGGCGCCTGGGCGGGGGTGAGCGCGAGGCCCTGGCCCAAAAGCAGCGCGAGCACACAGGTCAGCCCCGCAACCGCCAGCCGCGGCGAAACGGCGACCGACATCCCGGCGACCGAGGCGAACCCGGCCATCGTCAAGGCGGCGAGGAGGCCGTGGTCGCCGGTCAGCGCCCCGAGCGCTCCGGCTGCGCCGATCGCCGGCGCGCATAGGAGCTGCCAGACCGCGCGGGTCCGCGCCGGGGCGTCGAAAGCCAGAAACCCGGCGAGCATCGCCCCGGCGGAGATCGCACCGCTGACGGGCGTGTCGAGCTCGAGGTCGACGAGCATCGCGATCCCAACCGGGATCGCGGCGAGGAGGCCCCGGCGCAGGGCCGGAAGCACGGGGGCGCGGAGCCGCCAGGCGCTCGGCAGGGAGTGGATCCGCGAAACGTACCCGCAACTTCCGCGGATTCGCGGTGTTGGTACGACGAGCCGGATGGGGAGCACGCCGACACGGAAGTGGGTCGCGGCAGCGGGAATCCTCTCGTGCCTGGCCCTCGCGCTCCTCCTTCCCACCGCCGGCTCGGCCGTCCCCAGCTGCACCGGGACCTCCGCCGCCCACACGATCGCCTACGAGAGGCTCCCTGGCGTTCCGGCCAACGCGACGAGCCTGGACGTCTACAAGCTGAGCCCGAGCTGCCCCCGGCCGCCGAGCGGTGCGCCGGTGGTCGTCTGGGTGCACGGCGGCGGCTACCACACCGGCGACAAGTCCAACCAGATCGCCGCCAAGCGAAAGCTCTTCAACGGCAACGGCTACGTGTTCATCAGCGTCAACTATCGCCTCACCCGAACGGGCATCCCGAGCTCCGCGCACTACCCCGATCACTATCGCGACCTGGCCGCGGCGATCGCGTGGACTCATGCCCACGTGTCGTCCTGGGGCGGCAACCCGCGGCGAATAGCCGTCCTGGGGCACTCCGCGGGCGCTGACATCGTGGCCAACGTGACCACCAATGCGCGCTGGCTGCGGGACCGCTCGCTGTTCCTGGGCTCGGTCCGATGCGCGGGAACGCTCGACACCGCGGGCTTCGACAAGACTCGGGTCCCGGACGCCAGCGCCGAGGCCATGCAGTGGAAGGACGCGCTCGGCAATGACGCCGCCTACAAGCAGGACACCTCCGCAACCCTGCTGGCGAAGGCGGGCGCGCAGATCCCCCGGACGATCACGGTGGTTCGCGGAACGCCCCTGCGACGGTCGATCCAGACGGCATACGTAGATCGCCTTCGCAGCCTCGGTATCGGTGTCTCGACGATCGACGCCTCATCGCTCAGCCATGCGGAGGTCAACTCCAGGATCGGCGCGCCGGGCGACACCGTCATGACGCCACCGCTGATGCACTTTCTCTCCGGGTGCTTCAACCCGGGATCCTGAGCGTCGGGCTCGCGAATATGCTCGGCGGGTGGGCTGGGAGCCCGAGATCGATGAGCTTCGCCGCCGCGAGGAGCTCGCTCGAGAGCTCGGCGGCGCCGAGCGGGTAGAGCGACAACACGCGAGCGGTCGACTGACGGTCCGTGAGCGGATCGACCGGCTGCTCGACCGCGACACGTTCCACGAGACGGGCGCGATCGCCGGGGTCGGCACCTACGACGCCACCGGCAAGCTCGAGGACCTTCGCCCGGCCAACGTGGTCATCGGCCGGGGGCGGATCGATGGCCGCCGGGTCGCGGTCCAGGGCGACGACTTCACCGTCCGGGGCGGCGCCGCGGACGCCGCCATCTTCCGTAAGGCGGTCTACGCGGAGCAGCTCGCCAACGAGCTGCGGATCCCGCTCGTCCGGCTGGTCGACGGCACGGGGGGCGGCGGCAGCGTGAAGCAGCTCGAGCAACTCGGCTTCACCTACGTGCCCGAAGTCCCGGGGTGGGAGGTGGCCGTCGACAACCTCTCCTCGGTGCCGGTGGTGGCCGCCGCCCTCGGGCCATGCGCGGGCCTCGGCGCGGCGCGCGTGGTCGCCTCGCATTTCAGCGTCATCGTTCGGGGCACCGCGCAGCTGTTCGTCGCGGGGCCCCCCGTTGTCGCCATGGCCGGGATGGGCGAGGCGCCGGACAAGGAGGAGCTCGGGGGAGCGCGCGCCCAGACCGCCGCCGGCGCGGTCGACAACGAGGCAGCTGACGAGGAGGACGCGCTGGCGCAGCTGCGGCGGTTCCTCTCCTACCTACCCGGGAGCGTCTGGGAGGCGCCGCCCTGCGTCCCCGCCAACGATCCCGCGGACCGACGCGAGGAGGAGCTCGCCTCGATCGTCCCGCGGGACGAGCGCCAGCCCTACGACATGCGGCGCATCCTCGAGCTCGTCTTCGACCGCGACTCGATCTTCGAGCTCGGCCGCCGCTTCGGCCGGCCGTTGATCACCGCGCTGGCGCTCCTTGCGGGACGGCCTGTCGGCGTCCTCGCCTCGGACCCCAAGGTCTACGGCGGCGGACTGACCGGGGATGCCTCGGACAAGCTCACTCGCTTCGTCGATCTCTGCGACACCTTCCGGGTGCCGGTCTGCAACCTGGTCGACCAGCCGGGCTTCGTGATCGGCACCGGTGCGGAGCGCGCGGGCACGATGCGCCGCGGGACGCGGGCCTTCGTCGCCGTCTACCAGGCGACCGTGCCGTGGGTCTCGGTGCTGGTGCGCAAGGTCTACGGGATCGCCGGCTCGGCGGCGGGGAACGCCTCCAGGCTGAACCTGCGCTACGCCTGGCCCTCCGGAAGCTGGGGCTCGCTGCCGATCGCGGGCGGGCTGGAGGCGGCCTACCGGCGGGAGCTCGAGGCGGCAGAGGACTCGGACGCCCTGCGGGCGGAGATCCAGGCGCGCCTCGACGCGGTGGGGTCGCCGTTCCGCACCGCCGAGCACTTTGGGATCGAGGAGATCATCGACCCACGCGATACTCGCCCCCTCCTGTGCGACTGGGCCGAGCGCGCGCACGAGCTGGTCCGGCAACAGGTCGTGGAGGGATCGAGAACGCGCGGCCTTCGTCCCTAGCGCGACGAGGCCTCAACTGTCGCGGAGAGGACCCGTTCAAGCAGTCCCCGCACCTCCTCGCGCGCAACGCCCAGCTCGAGTGCCTCGTCGAGGGCGGCTTCGACGTACGCCAGATACGCGGCGAGGCCGACGCGGGCGAGTGGCCGCTGCGGATCCGTGTTCCCGAGCTGATTCATGGACACGTTGGCGAGGACCAGGTCGCGATAGCGGCGCAACACGGCCCGAACCTCGCGGTCCGCGAGCCCCTGGGCCTGCCGGTACACACGCCATGCATCCGTTTGGGCCATCACGTGGTCGGCGACCCGATCGAAGTTCTCGGTGAAGCGCTCCTCCGGCGACCGCTCGGCGGCGGTCACCCAACCCTCCGTGAGCTCAAGGCCGGCGCGGTCCAACGCCGCCAGGAACACGTCGATCCGACCGCGCGGGAAGTAGTGGTAGAGCAGGTTTCGCGTGACGTCGGCCCTCGCCGCGACGGCGTCGAGCGAGAAGTCGGCGAATCCCCGCCGAGCGATCTCGACGGTTGCGGCATCGACCAGCTGCTCGCGGCGAGCGAGCGGCGGCAGGCGACGGGGCGATCGGGCTCTCGTGGCGGGCATCGTGGCTCTTGACATGATATCAAGTTGACATATTGTAAATAAGGCTATAGGCTGTCCCCATGGGCAGAGCATTCGCGCTCGCCGGCGCCCTCGTCATGTTGAGCGCCGGCACGGCCGGCGCCGCCCCCATCGCATCCTCGGGGCCGGCACCTTCCCTGCCGTCGTTCAGCGGTTCGACCGTGACCGCGAATCCGCTGCCCGCCGGCAAGGTCACGTTCGCACCCCAGAACCCCTTCATGGCCGCCAACCCGGGTAGCAACGTCCACAACGACACCTGGATGACGGACACCTACCACGGCAGGGGGCCGGTCGGGCGATCGCTTCAGACCAACTCGGCGTCGCAGCCCCCATCGATCTGCGTGTCGCTCGCTTTTGACAGCGCGGGGAGGATCGTCACCGTCTGCGGGTCCAATGCCGCGCCACCGCAGGCGCGGGTGATCGTCCCGAGGACGCTGGCGACCCTCGCCACTCACGACCTCCCGCAGGCGCCGGATCTCCCCGGGACCCCCGCCTACCAGAACGTCACGGGCGGGGCCTACTTCTTCCTCGATGAGGAGGATCGAATCTGGGTGCCGACCAAGACCGATCACATTCTCGTGATCGGTGAGTCGAACGGAGGCCACCAGCTCTCGGTGGAGCATGACTACGACCTGACCGGGGTGCTCGACGCGTCGAGCGAGCGGATCACCTCGGCGCTGCCGGACTTCGCGGGAAGGGTCTGGTTCGTCTCAAAGCAGCGCGGCAAGGTCGGCATCCTCGATCCCGGGACCGGGAGGGCGAGGGTGATCACGCTGGGCGAGGAGATCGAGAACTCCTTCGCGGTGGGGCCGAAGGCCACCTACATCGTCTCCGACAAGCGGATGTACAGACTCGAGGCACGGAGAAACGGCGTCCCGCGCGTGGTGTGGAGCGCCGGCTATCGGAACTCCCACGTCCGCAAGCCGGGTCAGATCGATGCCGGCTCCGGGACGACCCCGACGGTGATGCGCGGCGGATACGTCGCGATCACCGACAACGCGGATCCAATGGACGTGGTCGTCTACCGCACCGCCAGGCGGCTGGCGCTGGGACAGAGGCGGGTCACCTGCACCGTGCCCGTGTTCGGGCGGGGAGCGAGCGCGACCGAGAACTCGTTGATCGGCTCGGGCAACGCGCTCATCGTCGAGAACAACTACGGATACCAGGACCCACTCGGGCCGAGCAGCGGCGCCGTGACCCGATCCGGGTTTGCGCGAATCGACGTCGAGTCGGACGGCAGCGGCTGCCGGAAGGTGTGGACCAACCACGAGGTTCGCGCGCCGACCGTGGTTCCCAAGCTGTCGACCCGGACGGGTCTCATCTACGCCTACGCGCGGCCGCCGGACCCAAGCGGATCGGAAGGCTATTACTGGACCGCGATCGACTTCCGGACCGGGAGGACCGCCTGGAGCCGGTACGCGGGCTCCGGCCTCGCCTTCAACAACAACTACTCGGGCCTCGCCCTCGGCCCGCACGGCACGGCGTTCCTGGGGGTTGGCGGCGGCATCATCTCGCTGCGCGACGGCAGCTAGGACGTTCGTCTGTATCGTCGAGACGTGATCGCCTTCGAGAGCGGCGCCGGCCGCTGGGTGCTCGGCGTTGCGGTGCTCGGCTCGGGAATGGCGTTCCTGGACGGCACCGTCGTCAACGTCGCCCTCCCGGACATCGGCCGCGACCTGGGCGCCTCGACGAGCGCTCTCCAGTGGGTGCTGAACGGCTACCTGCTGACCCTGGCCTCGTTGATCCTGCTGGGCGGGTCGCTGGGAGACCGGTACGGGCGGCGGCGCATCTTCGTCTTCGGCGTCGTCGTCTTCACGGGGGCGTCGCTCCTCTGCGCCATCGCCCCGAGCGCCGGACTGCTGGTCGCCGCCCGGCTCCTCCAGGGGATCGGCGGGGCGCTTCTGACCCCGGGCAGCCTGGCGATGATCGAGGCCAGCTTTCGCCCCTCGGACCGGGCCCGGGCGATCGGCGCATGGTCGGGTCTCGGCGGAGTGGCGACGGCGATCGGCCCGCTCCTCGGCGGCTATCTGGTCGAGGCGGTGTCCTGGCGCGCGATCTTCTTGATCAACCTGCCCCTCGGCCTGCTGGTCGCCGCGATGGCCACCCGGCACGTCCCCGAGACGCGTGACCCGACCGCGAGCGGGCGACTCGACTATCGCGGCGCGGTCCTGGCCGGGCTGGGGCTCGCGGGGACCACCTACGCGCTGATCGAGGGCCCGGGCAAGGGCATGGCCGGAGCCGTCGTGCTCGCCGGGGCCGGCGGCGTCGCCGCCCTGGTCGCGTTCCTGCTCGTCGAGCGAACCAGTTCCAACCCGATGATGCCGCTCGGCATCTTCGCCTCGCGGCAGTTCAGCGCCGCGAACCTGGTCACGTTCACCGTGTACGCGGCACTGGGGGGCGTCTTCTTCCTGCTGGTCGCCTTCCTGCAGATCTCGCTCGGCTACTCGCCGATCGCTGCCGGCGCAGCGTCCCTGCCGGTGACCGCGCTCATGCTCCTGCTCTCCGCGCGGTCCGGGGCCCTGGCGCAGCGAATCGGAGCGAGGATCCCACTGACGATAGGGCCACTGGTGATCGCCGCCGGGCTGCTCCTCATGACGCGGATCGAGCCGGGCGACAGCTACGTTTCGAGCGTGCTGCCCGCCGTCATCGTCTTCGGTCTGGGGCTGACGCTGGTCGTGGCGCCCGTCACCGCGACGGTGCTCGCCGCGGCCGACGCCCGGCACTCCGGGATCGCCTCGGGGATCAACAACGCCGTCTCCCGGGTGGGCGGGCTGCTCGCGGTGGCGGTCCTGCCGCTCGTTGCGGGCCTCACCGGCGATGCCTTCTACAGTCCCTCCGCGATGACGGACGGCTTCCACGTCGCGATGACGGCCTGCGCCGGGCTGTCCGCCCTCGGTGGGGTGCTGGCCTGGCTGACGATCAGCGATGACGTGCTCCAGGCGGAGGCCGATCCGGAGGGGGACACCCCCGAGCGCCTCGCCGACGACTACATGTGCCCGGTCTCGGGGGCTCCGCTGCGCCCCGCGCGCGAGGCCGAATGCGAGGCCCGGCTCGCCGAGGGCGCCGCCGTCACCCGCTCATGACCCAAACGCCGCGGGACAACGGCGCCGGGCGAGCTCCCAACATCGTCCTGCTGATCACCGACCAGCAGCGGTACCCGCGCCACTGGCCGGATGACCCCGGCTGGCTTCGCGACCTGACGCCCAACGATCACCGCCTCGCGGAGACCGGCCTCGTGTTCTCGAACGCCTTCTGCAACACGTCGATGTGCTCGCCCAGCCGCGCCACGCTGCTGACGAGCCAATACCCCGCCCGGCACGGGGTGACGCTGACGCACACTCAGGCCGACCTGCGCCCGGACCCGCGCAACCTGCCGGCAGTGGCGGCGACGCTCGCCGACATCCTGCGAAAGCCCGGCGCCCCTCGGCGGCGGGCGCTCCGGGGGTTCGGCCGCGGATTGCTCCAGCTGGGGCCGAGGTCCGGCAACGAGCCCGAGCTGCGACCCGAGACCCCCAACCTCGCGCAGCTGCTCCGGAGCGCGGGCTACGAGGTCGCCTACAAGGGCAAGTGGCACCTCACCCATCCCTCGGGCACCGGCTCACTGCTCGGAGGCTGGGAGCCCTCGGATGCCGAACGGCTGCGGCGCGACTACGGGTTCGCCGACTGGGAGCCGCCGGATGCCGGAGAGAACGCCAAGGCCGAGCACTTCGGCTCGGGCAACGCCGGCCCCCTGGGCGAGGGCTGGGACGAGGTGTACACGCGGCAGGTCGAGCAGTGGCTTCATCGCCCCGACCTGCCGGAGCCGTTCTGCCTCGTGGTGTCGCTGGTCAATCCCCACGACGTGCTCGGGTATCCCGCCCAGTACCTGGGCGGCGGGTATACGCGCTCGGAGTTCCGCGATCTGGGTGTCGCGCTACCGCCGACCCTGGCCGAGGACATGCGCAACAAGCCGAGTGTTCACGAGCTCATGCGCATGGGGATGGCCGCCTATCTGGGACCGCTGAACGGCGATCGGGCCAAGCTCGACTACGTCAACTTCTACGCGTACCTTCACCAGGTCGTGGACGAGAAGATCGGGCGGCTGCTCGACGCCCTCGGCGACCCGAGCGACGCGGGCTCGCTGCGCTCCCGGACGGTGATCTTCCGGTGCGCCGACCACGGCGAGATGGGCCTCTCGCACGGCGGCCTTCGCCAAAAGGCGTTCAACGCGTACGAGGAGACGGTCCACATCCCCCTGGTGATCTCCAACCCGGTCCTGTTCCCGAAGCGCTCCGAGACCGACGCCCTGGCCTCGCTGATCGACCTTGTGCCGACGATCGCAGGCCTCGCGCGAGCGGAGCTCGAGGGGTCGGTTGCGAGCGGCATTCAGGGACGCGACCTGGCCCCCGTCCTCGCCGAGCGCGCTGCGCCCGAGGTGGAGCTACGGAAAGCGGCCGGGGTCGATCTCGGAGTCGTCACGGAGCACCGCCACCCCGCCCCGTCCGTTCAGGAGGACGTTCACTTCACCTACGACGATCACCAGGCGGCCACAGCGCTCCAGAACGTGCCCGGACAGCCCAACCGGATCCGGGCGGTTCGGACCGCTCGCCACAAGTTCGCCTTCTACTTCGACCCCGACGGCAGGTCCCCCACCGAGTACGAGCTCTACGACCTCGAGCGCGACCCCGACGAACGCGGCAACCTCGTCAACCGCTCGAGCGGCGAGGCGCTCGAGGCTGTCGATCGAGGGCTTCGATCGGAGCTCGGCGAGCGCCTCGACGCCGTGATGGAACGCAACGGCACCGCGCCGCCCTCCGTTTCCCGATCGTGACCATCCTCACAGGGTGGTTGTGACTGCAGACACACACTCGCCGCCGCCGTGCGCTTACGGTCGCACCGGAACCGAGGAGCAGGGAAGGAGCGCAAGATGGCAACACAAGGAATCAGGACCAACCGGGGCAGGCGTCACAAGCTGATCACCGGGCTGGTGGTCGGGCTCAGCGCCGCGGCCATGGCGCTCCCGGCGGTTGCGGCCGGGCGCACCGATGCCGGGGCCACCCCCGCCGAGACCTCCGGCACGACCCTTCATCGGGACGGATCGAAGGCCGTTCCCTTCGTGGCGAACGTCAGCCCGACCCCGCCCGTCGTCCACTCGGGTACCGGGTTCGACTGGGGCGACGCGATGATCGGCGCCGGGGGCGCGGTGGCGCTCGTCGCCCTGATCGGCGCCGGGGGCCTCACCATCCGCAGCCGCCGCGACGTGGAGCCTGCCGCACCTGCCCAGAGCTGAGGGCCGAAGCGCAGGCGGTCACGGAGAAGGGCCGCTCATCGCGGCCCCTTCTCCGCGTCGCGGGGGTCGCCGCGTCGCGCACGTCGCCCTAGATGCCGAGGAGCTGCTTCTTCTTGGCCTCGAAGTCGTCGGCGCTGATCACGCCCTCGTCCCGGAGCTTGGCGAGCTTCTCGAGCTCCGCGGTGTAGTCCGTCCCGGCCGGCGCCGGGGCTGGTGCGGCTGGGGCTTGCTCGGGCGGCGGCTCGCCGCGACCGAAGTCCTGGCGCGCGCCCATTCGGTCTGCGACGTAGGAGCGCCGGCGCTCCATGCGGGCCATCGTCCGGTACTGCTGCCGCGTTCGCATCCGCATCCCCGCTCGCGCCGCGATCAAGCCACCGCCTCCGAGCCCGCCTTCACCGAGTCCCATCTCGTCTCCTTTCCGTTGTCTTCCAAGGGAGCGAGCGAGGCGCCCGCCCTACTCCGCCTCGACCTCGTTGATGGCCTCGGCCATGCCCGCGATCTCGGACGCCACCTGGGCGATCGCTTCCGGGGTCAGGAACCCCTCGCCGATCGGAACGCCGCCCGCGTCGCGCACGGCGTCCTTGAACTTGAGCGCCCACCGGTGCTCCACGAGCAGGAAGCCCGCCGAGTGGCCGGGCTCGAGCGAGGCCCCCATCGACTCGATCTGATCGGTTGAGAGGCCGAAGGCATGGGCGTTCTGGTCCGCGGATGGGTCCGAGCTCGCGCCATTCCCATCGAACTGGAACCCCAGCAGCGCGCCGATGATCGCCCCCAGGTCCTCGCCCTGGTAGTCGAGCGCGACGAGATCGCCGGATTCGCCATCCTTCATCACGAACAGCAGGTCGAGGATCCTGATCGTCTCCGAGCGCTCGAGCTCCGCGAGCTCGGCCATGATCCGGCCCTCGAACTTCGCGTCCGGCGGAAAGCCGATCGCGACCATTTGTACTGGTCCGATGTCACTCATGCGCCACCTCCGTGGGTCTCCAAGTCGCTTGCGAAGTACTCGAGCGCGGTCCGGGTCTTGGTCTGCTGCTCACCGGAGAGGTCCACGCCTCGACCGCTCAGATACGCCCGCGTCTCGGCGGCCACCTGAAAGGCTTCCTGCGGCCGGCACTTCGTCGAGAGCTCCAGGATCCGCGAGCCGTCGGGGTACATCCACAGCTCGGCAACGAGCTTGCGGTCGTAGCCGTCAGGCGAATACTTGAGCTTCAACAGGGTGATGGGGCCGAGCGCCTTCAGATCGTCGAGGCCGAGCCCCTCCGGCGAGTGCGAGTCATAGAAGTCGCGCTGCTCCGCCGAGAACAGCTTGTGCACGGGACGCTCCCCGGCGATCGCCTCCTTCACCCGACCGGCCTTCAGCTCGCCCTTGTACGAGCCGGAGCAGACGAATCCACCCGGCATCGCATCCACCTCGACCCCGAAGCTCCCCGCGGCCCGCACGTCGTCCGGGAGCTCCTCCGGGATGACCGGCCGTAGCTTGACGACCGAGTCATCCGACCGTCCCTGGCTGCGACGCGCGCGGACGACGATGCCGGCGTGGTGCAGCGCGAGCTCCGGCGTGTCGAAGAAGACAACCTGCCGAATGAATGCCTCGAGGGGATCCATGCCGAGCGCCATGACGGTCTGGCGACGATCCTCGTCCGGAACCGTCAGCTTCAGCTCGACGCTGTCGGCCCCCCCAATGAGCATCAAGATCTCGCGCAACTGCTCATCCGTGAAACTGGGTGCTACTGCGGCCTGGGCCACGATCGACTCCTTCTCTGGTCGGCCCCGAGCGGGCTGAGGGCGTCCCTCCCTCTACGGGACAACTATCTCAGTCCCCCGCGTGCCAAGCGTATTGGCTTCGCGGCGATGACATTTCCGAGTCGACGCGCGCCGGCGGCGGCGCCGCCCTAGTGTCGTCCGTAGCCGACGAAGCGCGCGAGCTGAAGCGTGGAGTTCGAGGCGGCGACGACGATCCGGTCGCGCGAATCGATCGTCGCGGACCACACCGATGGACGCCCCATCGCCGCGATCACCTTGCCGTCCTTGCCGAAGCTGCGATCGAGCCGGCCGCTCGGCTTGTAGCGGGCGAGCTTGAACGATCCCCGGCCACGCCCGACCGCGACGATGCGCCTCCGGGAGTCGATCCCGACGGATCCGACGCCGCTTTCGTCACGCACGGGGCCGAGCAGCTTGCCGTTGGTCGAGAACGAGCGGTCGAGGCGACCGTTCGGCTTGTAGCGGGCGAGCGCAAAGACGCCGTTGGCGGCGGCGCCGGCGGCGACGATCCGGTTGTGTGAGTCGATCGCAATGGAGTTCAGCCTGCCGCGGTCGCCGAAGCCCGTCACCACCTTGCCGCCCGAGCCGAATGAGGGATCGAGCGCCCCGTCGGGCAGGTACCGGGCGAGCTCGAAGCGGTCTCCCCCGCCGCCGACGACGATCCGCCCACCCGAGTCGATCGCCACCGCAGCGCCGTAGTCCCGGTGGGTACCGAAGTCGGTACGCACCTTTCCACCGGAGCCGAAGTCTGGGTCCAGGTCTCCGTCCCACTTGAGGCGAGCCAGGGCGAAGTCCGCGTCGCCGCCGCCCTGCGTATAGCCGGCGACGACCGGTCTGCGGTTGGAGTCGATTGCCACCGCGAGGGCGCTTGCTTCGGGGTCGCCGAAGTTGGTGAACGTGGACTTGTGCCGCTGGGCGCCGGGACCGCCGACTGCGCGCGCCCCGACGATCGAGCCGGTTCCGAATGAGTGATCGGCGTGCCCATTGGCCTTGTAGCGCCGGACGGCGAAGCCCTCGTGCGACCCGTAGTAGCCGGCGACCACGATCCTCCCCCGGTCGAAGGTCACGGCGTCCGCACCTCGAGGAAACGGCGCTGACCGAAGGGCTCTGCGCGACTTGGCGGCGGTGTTGAACCTGTGGTCCGGTCTGCCACTCGGCAGCGTGCGTGTGAGGCAGCCCGACCCCGCGGTGACGATCCGGTTGTGGGAGTCGATCGCGACGGAGGCGAAGTGGGCCCCGTGATAGCAGAAGCTCAGCCGCGCCTTCCCGTCGCCGGCGAACGAGCGATCGAAGTCCCCGGGCATGGCCGCATGAGCGAGAGCCGCAGCGAGGAGAGCGGCGAGCGCCGCCACAGCGAGCAGTCGGCCCTTCACGAGGCAATGGTCACAGGGCCCGGGGCTCCTGACAATCCCCCTGGGTGTAGGCCGGCGACACCCCGAGTCGATGGATCCCGCCGCATGGCGAACGCAGGCGCACGCCCAATCGGACCGGGGCGGGCCGCCCTGGCCAGCGCTAGACTCGGTGCACACGCCGGCTGGGCCTTTACCTCTTCCTCCGCCCTTCTCGACTCCGGCTCCAGCGCGAGGAGAGGTGAAAGGCATCGCGATGAGCGACCTACAGGAGCGGCGGGTGGACGACCAAGAACCCGGGGTCGATGCGGCCTCGGATGAGATCGCCCGGTCATTGGGAACCGTGTGGCAGCGGTTCTCCGGACAGCGGCCCGAGTCCACGAAGGTCCAGATGGGTGAGGACGTCGTCAAGTGCGTGATCCAGGAACGACACGAACCGGAGCCAGACGACGAGCAGCCCGACGACCCCCGGCTGTCGCCGGCCGGCCTCAAGCAGAGCGCGACGGCCGCCATCGCGCGGATCACCGGCCGGAAGGTGGTCGCCTTCATCGCCAAGCGAGACAAGAGCGCCCAGGTATCCACACAAACCTTCCTCCTCGATCGCCCGCGTCAGCGCTTCTAGGGGTTGATGCGCCGCGGCGCCCCGGGGCGACGGGCGGCTGATGGATGGCGACCTCACCCCACAACACGGAGATCAGGCTCCTCAGCGGTGACGTCTTCTCGGTGGAGGGGTCGCTCGAACAGGTGGAGAAGGTGCTGTCGGATGCCGCCCGTTCCGGACAGGGGCGCCTTGCCTGGTTCAAGCAACAGGGCGGCGGAGACGCCGTGGGGCTCAACCCGACGCACGTGGCGGCCGTGCGGGTGAGCGACTCGGACTGATGCTCGAGGTGCGACCGACGACGGGATCGTCCGTGCCGGGCCGATGGGGCACGAGCCGGATCACGCGCCTGCGCAGCTGGCTTCGCAGCCACCCGACCGCCGTCACGCTCGCCGGCAGCCTGGTGGTGGCCGGCGCGCTGGCTCTCGGGCTGTGGGGCAAGCGGGGGGACTTCGCCACGGCGCTCGGGCTCGCGCCGCTCTGGATCCTCGCCGCCGCGATGGCCCTCCACGTCGTTTGGCTGGTGGCCCGAAGCGAGGCGTGGCACGTGTGCGTGGGCGCGGCGGGCGGCCAGGTCAGCAGGCGACGGCTGTACCGGGCGGCGAGCCTCGGCTACCTCGGCAACACGTTCAACGGCCAGTTCGGGCTCGCCGTGAGGATCGCCGCGCTGCGTCGCTCCGCGCCCGTTGAGAGCCCGGCGCCCACCGTGCTCATCGCGGCCGAGCTGCCGATCGTGGTCGTGGAGGTCAGCCTGGCGGCGCTGACCTCATTCACCCTGGTCGGACCCCTGGGCTTTCCCTGGTGGGCGCCGTTGCTGTGCCTGGGGTTCGGGGTCGCGGTGATCGCCGGACTGACCCACGTCGCCCGGGAGCGCCGGGACGGCTTCTGGAAGGGCTTCGCGGTCATGCGAGGCCTCCAGGGTCGAAGCAGCATCATCGGCCTCGTCCTGTTCGCGGTCTGCGCGCAGATCGCCCGCAACTGGCTCGTCCTGAACGGGATCGGCGTGGACAGCTCGGTCCTCGACGCGACCGCCCTCTTGATCGGCGTGGCCCTGATCGGGCTGCTCCCGGTGGGCCCGAGCGTGGGCGCGGCCGCCGCGGTGGTCATCCTGGGAGCGAACGGCGTCGCGGCGAGCGCCGCCGCGGGAGCGCTGCTGACGGCGACCGGCGTCCTCGGCGCGCTCTGCTTCGCCTCCTGGGCGCTGTTCGATCGGCTCCGGCCCGCCGGCGCTCACGCCTCCTCCGCGCTGCCGTCCTGACGGCTGGGTGCTACGGTGCGAGATATTGGGCCAGGCAATCGCCTGGCAAACCGTGTAAGCGCTCGCTGGTTGCTTCTTGCATCCTCTGCGTTCGCCGCACACATCAGCAGAGGAGTAATCAATGTCCAGTGGAACCGTCAAGTGGTTCAGCGACGAGAAGGGCTTCGGCTTCATCACTCCCGATGACGGCTCGAAGGACCTGTTCGTCCACCAGAGCGCAATAGTCGGCGACGGCTATCGCTCGCTCGGAGAGGGCGCGAAGGTGACCTACGACGCCGAGGAGGGCGACAAGGGTCCGAGGGCTGCGAACGTTCGAGCCAGCTAGCCGCCCCCGCCACATCCCGACAGTCGCCAGGCGTGTCTCGACGAGATCGCTCGCGTCGCACGACACGCGGCGGCCGTCTGCTCGACCGGGTGACCCAGCAGCAGCGCAAGGCGAAAACCGAGGCGCCGACCGGATCGGACGAGGCTGACGTCGACCAGGCGGGGCGGATCGCGGACCTGGAGCGGCGCGTCGAGCAGCTGGAGGCGCTGCTGGAGGCACTCCAGGACTCCGTTCACAGGCAGACGACCCGGCAGGACAAGGAGATCGAGGCCCTGGACGAGAGGACGCGGGCGCCCGAGCTGGCGCGGACGCTCGGGAAGTACTCGGAGGAGCGCGGCCTCTAGAGCTGGTCAGGCTCGGTTACCTGGTCTGCCCGCTCCGCGGCCGCGCGCTTCCTCGCCTCCTTCTTTGCCTGCTTCTCGAGGCGGCGCTCGGCCAGCCTGCGTTCGCGGTTGAGCTTCGCCATCGTGGTCTTCCGCTTGTTCTTAGAGGCCATACCTGCGCTCCTTTCGTGGGATTTCCCCCGGGACTGGGGCGAGACGCTCTCTCCGGGGCCTCATTCGACCAGCGGAAACGCGCCGTCCAAGCCGCTCACGTTGATCGCCCGCTGCACCGCGGGCGAGAGACGCACCCACTGAGGCTCCTCTCGTTCCTCTCGAATGGTGCGGCCGCCTAACTGGAAGGTAGAGAGGAATGAAAGAGTGCCTTCAGCGGCTAGTCCAGAATGAGGCTACTTGTTTTGAGCCGGGTGGGGGCAAACCCGCAACTCTGCACTCGGACGCGGGGGCGGCTTCCCATGTGGGAGGGGCGTGCTACTCGGTGAGCCCGGCGGCTTCGAGGGCCTCGGCACGGGTCATGAAGAACGCGACCCGCCGGACCTTGCCGTCGCGGATCGTCCACACCTGTCCATAGGAGTTCCACTCGAGCTCCAGGCCGCTCGTGCGCCCGCGCATCCGCTGGCTGAGAATCGCGACGACGCTGTCTCCGGCGTCATGGAACTCCTCGAATTCGAAGCTGACGGTTTCCCAGGCGGCGAACCAGGTGCGCCAGAAGGTCCGGACGCCTTCGTGCCCGTGGTAGACGGGCTCGAAGTCCGCCGCGTACGGCAGGCGCGTGAGTTGCCATTCGATGTCGGGGTGATAGGCGGCGAACACCGCCTCGAAGTCCCCGCGCTCGTGGGCCTCGATCACCTTCCGGACCAGCTCGACGTTCTCCTCCGACATCGCCGGCCCAGTATCCCGCGTGGGCGGGCGACCCGCGACGCCTCGCCCTCGGCCTGACTGCTTCGAGAGATGCCCTCCGGGGGCTTCGGCTAGGAGTCGTACTGGCCGCCGAACTGCGCCGGCTGGGGCCTGCTCTTGTGGCCTGCCTCTTGGATGATCGGCGGGACCTCGGGGTCGGAGAGGAAGCCCTGGAAGCCCTCCTCATCCCAATCGAAGAGGACCCAGACCCGGTCGTCCTCGTTGGGATCGCGAAATACGGTCGCACCCTTGGACCCGTGCTCCTTCCGCTTCTCGGCGCCCTTGGTCGAGAAAACGTCCAGGAACTGATCGAAGTCCTCTACCGTCGTCGTTGCCAGGAACAAGCTCTCCTCCTCCGATGGAAGTGTCGTCGCGCTCGGGCGACATGGCCGGCGCAGTATGTCGGGTTTCCGGAAGGGTCAGTCCCGAAGCCCGGCGGCCTGGAGGGCTTCGTCCCTGTTTCGGAAGGCCTGTTCTCGCACGATTCGTCCGTTCTCGACCGTGAAGAGGAAGGCGAACTTGTCTCCGTCCATGGAGATTTGGCTCGCAGGGCCCACTCCGGTGACCTGGGCCACCGCCACCACCTGATCGCCTGAGTCGATCAGCTCGACGGGCTCGACGTCGTACCCCGACAAGGTCTTCTGGTTCTCCTCGTAGATCTCGCGTATGGCTTCGTTGCCGCGGCGAGTCCCCAGGAGCAGCGTTTCGAACACCACCTCCGGGTCATAGACCTCGACCAACGCGTCGAGGTCGCCACGATTGTGGGCCGCGAATCCAGCCCTGATGAGCTCCAGGTTCTCCTGCGACATCGCCGCCGACTACGGGTGCAGCACCGTGCTGGTCGGCGCCGGGCCGAGCGGCCGGCCGCCGTAGATGACCCTGCCCTGAGCGTCCTGGTAGGTCATCCACTGAACGGTCCCCTGCTGCGCCACGCCTGGCTTGGAGAAGTCGCAGACGCCGCTGGGGAAGATCGCCTGCATCTTCGCCCACTGTTGGTCGGTGAACGGGACCGGGCCGTAGTCGTCGTTGCGGTTGAGCGCCTTGAGCTGGCACTTGTTGGCGTCGGTGGTGATCGCGTCGCCGGCAACGGTGCGCGGGGTGCCCTCCACGTTCACCACGCCAGGCGGGCCGAGGTCGTTCGAGAGCTTTTGGCCACCGCCGTCATAGCAGCGGTCGGTGAGGTCCTGAGGCTTGTCGCGGGCGATCTTCTGTGCCGGCGTGCCCTTGGCCTTGTCCTTCTTCACGGCGGTGAGCCAGCGGTCCAGGGCCAGGAAGCCGTTGAGCTCGCACTGGCTGTCGCCGATGATCGTGGCCGGTCCCTCCCAGATGAGCTGATTGGCGTGGTTGCCGTGCTCGCGGTCGAGCCGGGCGCGGACGGCGAAGGCCCGGTAGGCATCGTGGAAGAGCCCCGGGTTGGGGCCGCGGCAGTCGATGATCGCCGCGCGGTTGAGGTTGTTGGTCTCGTTGATCATGCCGCTGCGATAGGCGTGGGCGAGCGCAGCGTGGTTGGCGCGCATCCGCCGTGCCGTGTGGTTCGCGTCGGGGTCGAGGCCGCCAACCTTCTGGTTCAGGTCGATGAACTGGGCCGGCGTGATATTGCCGTCCTGAAGGACACTGAGGCCATACTGCACGCCGACGTTGTCGACCGGCGTGTCGGCGAACCCGTGGCCGATCTGCTGCTCCTGCGGAGTCCACTGCGACATCGGCCGTGGGCCGAAGACGTTGATCGCCGCGTCTTGGATCGTGCAGCGCACACCACCGGGGTGGGTGGTCGGCTCGTAGCGCTGCTGGTCGCTGATGCCCGCGCACGGATCGGTCGGGATCACGACGTGGAACTGCGCGTTGTCGGAGACGTTTGCATTGGCCACGCCGTCGGGGCCACCCTCGACATCGTTCATCTGGGTTGGCGTCCACGCGACGCCCGCTGCCCAAAGAGTCGGATTCTGGAAATAGCGCAGCGTCTGGTGATAGTCGAGGAACTGCGTCGCCGTGCTCCACGCGTCGGGGAACGAGCAGGTCGGCATGAGCCCCTGATAGGTGCCCGGATAGGCGTTGGCGATCCACTGCTCGGCCAGCGACCCGCCCGAGCAGCCGGTGCCGATCGTGTACCGCAGCGTGCCGTAGTGGTCGATCAGATACTCCTTGGTCATGATCACCGACTCGGCCTCGGTAGCCAGGTTGCAGTTGTGCCCGGCGTTGTCGAGCGCGTGCGACATGGTCGCGAACCCGAGTCCGAGCGCCTGCTCAGCCGCGCCGTTGGTCACCGCCGGCGCGCTGCCCGTCTGGTGGTCGGCGCCACAGGAGGCGCCGTGGTGGATCAGCAGCTTGTGGTCGAACTGCGACTGCGGTGCCACCGCGGTCCAAGGCTTGCCCGGCCGGAAAAGGACGGCGATCTGGTACTGGTCGCGGTCGAGGTAGCCGGTCTCGATGCGCACGATGAACGGCACCGTCTGGCCGTTGTCGGTCTTGGTCGTCGCGACGTCCGAAGGCGGGTTGGCCGGGTCGTAGGGCTGGAAGCCCGACGCGCTTGCGTTGGTTGACTTGTAGACGTAGGTGAACTTCGCCGGCTCGTTGCACTGCGCATCCGTCGCCGTCGCTTGACACTTCCACGGCTGCAGCTGCGGGCCGGAGAAGGTCGGGCCGCCCTTCGGGTGGTTGGTGACGATCAACCGAGCGCCACGATTCCCGACGCGGGCCACGATCGCGCTGCGTCCGGGCTTCAGCCCACTCACGAGCCCGACCACGCCGTCGGCGCGCTTGGCGAACGCCTTCGTGCGGTCCGCGCCGCCCACGGTTACCTTCAGGCCCTTCGTCGAGCCCACGCCGCCGATACGCACGAGCGCATCCCCACCGCTGACGAGGTCGGCCCGACCCGACAGCACCGAGATCGTGATGGGCTTGGGGGAGGCCCCCGCGGGCGCGGCGAAGGCCAAGAGGAAGAGGGCGAGCGCTGCGCCAATCATCATCGCGGCGCGGCGGTTGGTGCGGACCTCCGGCTTCATGCTCTAGACCCTCCCTGTTCCTGGTCTTGCGCCTTGGCGCTTCAGTCGTGTTGCGGACTCAGCCGCCATCATAAGCGCTAACCCGGTTCGCGGCGCCCATCCTTCGTCTGCCGCGGCATCGGCCGACGGCCGGACACAAGACATCAGGCGTAGCGGCCAGTGCCGAATCACCGCAGCCTGGGTGTGACGTCCGTCACCCGGGGGCGAGGGACAACGCGAGCCGCTGAACCCCGGACCCTTCGCCTGAGTATCACGGGCACATGCAGATGCGCCGGATCTGACGGCCCCCCGACAAGTCCGACGCTTGTTATCCAAGACGAGTCCAACGCGGCGAGCGGCCGAGATCGCGCTCTGTTCGCCGAGGGTGGGCGCTGGCCGAGTCCGATCGTTCGAGCACGTTTGCCCGAACACCAAGGAGACCGAGATGATCACGAGAACACGACTCGCCCTGGCAGCCCTCCCGGCCGCCCTGGCGGCCCTCGTCGCACTGGCCGGGTGCGGAGGAAGCGGCTCGAACACCGCCACGGCCAGCCCGAGCACCTCCCCTGCGAGTGGCGCGGGCATGGCGACGATCGCGATGGCCAACAACCCGCAGCTCGGGTCCATCCTCACCGACAGCCAGGGCAACACCGTCTATGCGTTCGCCAAGGACTCGAACGGGATGTCCAACTGCAGCGGCGCGTGCGCCAGCGTGTGGCCGCCGGTGACTACAAGCGGAAAGCCCACGACCGGCAACGGCGTCGTCGGCTCGAAGCTGGGAACGACCAAGCGCAGCGACGGCTCGACCCAGGTGACCTATGCCGGGCGGCCGCTGTACACCTACACGGCGGACTCGGGCCCCGGCGACACGGCGGGGAACGGCATCAACGAGTTCGGCGGCCTGTGGTACGCGGTCCGGCCGAACGGCTCAAGCGCCCCCGCCACAAGCTCGAGCAACAGCACCTCCCCCTCCTCCTCGGGCAGCTCGACCACGAGCGGCTCCTCGAGCGGCGGATACGGCTATTGATCGCACCGACGTGAGGCCGGTTGAAGTCCGGCCAAAAGCGCTCGAAAGCTCGCTCCCCGAGTGGGCTTTCGAGCGCGGAGCGGGCTGCCAGTTCCGGGGTACTCCCCTGTGGGGCGATCGCTACCAGGTTGGTCACCTTTCACTCCTCAGTGAGTCGGGTCTAGTCCGGGCGCGCGAGCTCGAGCTCGCCGTGCAGGCGATCGGCCTGCTCGCCGTACCAACGCGCCGCCAGCCTCAGCCACTCAACCTGCGCCCGGGTCCGCACCATCACCTCGGCCCCGCGCTCGGCGCCCGCTGCCCCAACCGCATCGACTACGGTGAGCTCCTCGGTGGGCGCGTCTCCGCCCCTGCGCAACCAGTCCACCGTCCCGTGGGCCGCGTCGCCGTCGAGCTCGAGCCGGGTCCCGTCACCGAGCGTCACCGCCTCGCCGTCGATCGAACCGATGCGTATGCCTCGCTCCTGGTCGTTCATCCTGTGTCTCCGATCTTTCTTGAGTGATTTACTCAAGAACAGATACCAGCTACACAAACAGCTCGTTGACGTCTCCGGCATGGACCCCTCGAACTCCCCTCAGATCGCCGGGCTTGGCGGCAGGGAGCTGATCCCACGGCCCGATCCCGGATGATTCGGGCATGAGCGCCGGGGCACGGAT
>DATBFS010000064.1:0-18121 GCA_036558385.1 Solirubrobacterales bacterium
CAGGTAGGGCCCGGCGTTGTCCCAGGCGAACGCGTCCCCCGTCAGCGCCTTCCCGACCTCGAAGAGGCCGTAGCCCAAGAGTCCCGCAGCGGCCCAGGTGATCAGGTAGCCGGCTACGAACAGGGTCGTGGTCCCGACGGCCGTGGGCTGTCCGCGCTCGCGCCGCCCCTCCTGAATCCGGACCTCCATGATCACCATCGGCGCGATGGACGGGAACATCATCGCCGCCATCATCACGACCCAGACGCCGAGGAAGAATCCGAGGGAGCCGGGGTCCGTGCCCGGGCCGGCGTCCATCCCGGTCATCTGCTCGTTGGTGACCGCCCACGCGATCGCCGCCAGGACGAGGAGCAGACCGATCAGACCGAGCTGGATCAGCCCCGGAAGGGGCGGGGCTCGCCTAATGGTTGCCGACTCCATCGAGCTTCGGTTCTAACACCGCTCGGACGCACCGTCAAGCGCGGATGCCCAGGGCCACGGCGGAGCGCATAGCCTTCGGCGCGTGACGCGGAGCGACGACCAGCGGGTGCTCGATCGGTTCTCGCGGCTCTGCGAGATCCCGAGCCCGACGGGGGAGGAGCGAGCGGTCGCGGACGCGGTCCTCGCCGAGCTTCGCGAGCTGGGCGTGGAGGCCCAGGAGGACGGCGCGGCCGGGCCGGCGCGAGCCGGTGCCGGAAACCTGATCGCCCGCGTGCCGGGCGAGCGCGATGACTGGGTGATGTTCGCGAGTCATCTCGACACCGTTCCCCACGACGGGCCGATCGAGGTGGTGCTCGATCAGGGCGTGTTCCGCAGTCGCGGCGAGACGATCCTCGGGGCGGACAACAAGGCCGCGGTCGCGGTCCTGGTGGAGCTGGCGGCCCGACACGCCGCGCGTCCCGCGGCCCTGGGGTTGGAGCTCGTGTTCACGGTCGCGGAGGAGGACGGCCTGCGCGGGGCGAAGGAGCTCGAGCTCCAGGCGCTCCGCTCGCCGTTTGGGTTCGTCCTCGACCATGCGAGCCCGATCGGCGAGGTGATCACGGCAGCTCCGACCTACAAGCGGCTCGCCGCCGACTTCGAGGGCATCGAGGCTCACTCGGGAATCCGTCCCGAGGCGGGCCGCAGCGCGATCCAGGCCGCCGCGGCGGCGATCTCGACGATGAAGCTGGGGCGCCTGGACGACGAGACGACAGCCAACGTCGGCGTGATCGCGGGCGGGACGGCCTCCAACGTCGTGCCGGGCGCCTGCCGCCTGGACGGCGAGGCGCGCAGCCTCGACGACGCCCGGGCGAGCGACACGATCGGGGCCATGGTCGACGCCTGCACGTGGGGTGCCAGCGAGCACGACTGCGACGTCGACGTTCAGGTCACGGAGATGTTCCGGGGGTATCGGCTCGGGTCGACCGCGCCATCGGTGGCCGCGGCGAAGGCGGCGCTCGGGCGCTGTGGGATCGAGCCGCGGGAGGTCGCGACCGGGGGCGGCAGCGATGCGAACGCGTTCTGCGCCGCGGGGTTCGAGTGCCTGCTGCTCGCCAACGGCACCGAGGCGAATCACACGCCGGAGGAGAGCGTCGCGGCGGATCGCATCGTCCAGATGCTCGCCGTCTGCGAGGCGGCGATCGACGAGGCGGCCGCGCGTTGCTGACCTTGCGTCGCGGTGTCGTGGTCGAGACCGACCCGCTCACGGTCCGAGTCGGCGAGGAGTCGCGTCCCGCATGGGCCGACACGTCGCTAGTGGGCTCCGTCGCGCAGGGGGACGAGGTGATCGTCAATACCGAGGCGCTCGACCTTGGGCTGGGGTCGGGCGGCTTCGACGTCGTGCACGTGAACCTGACTAGGGGCCTCGGGGGTGGGGAGCAGCGGTTAGACGAGCACGTGCTGAAGCTGAACTACACGTCCCTCCAGCACACGGTCGAACCGGTGGAGACCCCGCTCGCGGACGGGGGTGGGGGCAGCGGGTCGGCGCTCTCGGCTCCGGTGCTGGTGTTGCCGCTCCACGGTCACCTTGCCCCGGCCGCCTGGGCCGTCGCGTCGGCCCGCCCCGAGCTCCGGGTCGGCTACGTCCAGACCGCCGGCGGGGCGCTCCCCGGCTCGCTGTCGAGGGACGTCGCGAAGCTTCGTGAGCGCGACCTGCTCGCCGGGCACGTCGCGGCCGCACCGGCGTACGGGGCAGAGCACGAGGCGATCAGCACCCTCGGCGCGCTGGAGGCCGCCGCTGGGCGGCTGGGGTGGGAGGCGATCCTCTGTGGGCCGGGCCCCGGGATCCTGGGCTCGGGGACCGAGTACGGCCACGGCGGGATCGCCGCCCTGGAGAGCGCGCACGCCGCCCTCGCGCTCGGCCTGCCGACGCTCGTGTCGCCGCGCATCTCGAGCTCGGACCCCCGACCGCGCCACCGGGGGCTCAGCCACCACACCGCGACGGTGCTGGGGCTCCTCCTGGGGTCCGTGAGGGTCCCGGTGCCCGAGGTCGAGCTGGCCGGTTGGCCGACCGGCGACCGGGGGGCCGGCCGAGTGGATCTGCCGAGCGTCCTGGACGCCCTGCACGAGGTCTGCGACGATCGCCACGACGTGATCGTGGAGCAGGTCGACCTGGACGGCTACGCGGCCAGCGGGCTGCCCGCTCGAACCATGGGGCGGACGATCGAGGAGGACCCGCTCTTCTTCGCGGCCGCGCTCGCCGCCGGTTCGGCGCTCGCCGATGCCGCGGGGGCGGCGGACTGAGCGATGGAGAGAATCGAGTCCAAGACGGTCTATGAGGGTCGCATCGCGACGGTGCGGGTCGAGGAGTTCCGTCATCCGGACGGCTCGACGTCCGTCAGGGAGGTCGTGGGGCATCCGGGGGCGGTGGCGATGGTCGCCCACGACGATCGGTTCGTCTACCTGGTTCGCCAGCCGCGCGAGGCGACGAGGCAGGAGGCCCTGCTGGAGCTGCCCGCCGGAAAGCTCGACGTTCCGGGCGAGGACCCGCTCGAGTGCGCGCGGCGAGAGCTCGCGGAGGAGGTCGGCAAGTCGGCGTCGCAATGGCGTGAGCTGAAGCGCTTCTTCACCAGCCCCGGCTTCGTTGAGGAGGAGATCATCGTCTATCTCGCGACCGACCTCGAGGACGCCAGCGCCGAGGCCGAGGAGGAGGAGAGGATCGAGATCGTGCCATGGAGCCTCGAGGACCTCGACGCGGCGATCGAGGAGTGCAGGGACGCGAAGTCGTTGATCGGCTTGCTGATCTTCCGCGCGCTGAGGTCTGAGGCGGGCGCATAGGCGGTTGCACCGGAAGGTGAGCCGCGTCGGCGGGGCGAAGGGTCCCGCATGGCCGTCGCGATCGAGAGGCCCGAGGTGCGCGAGAACGCGGTCGACGCGCGATTCGAGGCGATGGTGCTGGACTTCCTGGCCCACCTGGAGTTCGAGCGGGGCCTGGCCCGGAACACGCTGAACGCGTATCGCACCGATCTGCTCCAGTACGGCGTCTTTCTGAACGGCCGTGGCCGGAGCGCTACGGACGCCGAGCACGCCGACATCGCGGACTTCCTGGCCGACCTGGCCACCGGCGCGGGCCAGCCGGCCTGCTCGCCGGCCACGATCAACCGCAAGACCGCGTGCCTGAGGTCGTTCTACCGCCACCTGCGCCGAGAGGAGCTGATCGACGCCGATCCGACGGCTGCGCTCAGCCCTCCAACCAAGAGCCGCAAGCTTCCGCGCGTGCTCACCTATGCCGAGGTCAAGCGGCTCCTGGAGAGCGTCGGCGAGAGCGACCCCATCGCCCTGCGCGACCGAGCGCTGCTGGAGGTGATGTACGGCTGCGGGCTGCGGGCGTCGGAGGCCGTCGGGCTCGACGTCAACGAGGTCGACCTGCGGCGCGGGTTCGTTCGCCCGCATGGGAAGGGGAACAAGGAGCGGATCGTCCCGCTCGGCCGCGAGGCGGCCGCGGCGGTGACGCGCTACCTGCGATCCGGCCGGCCTGAGCTGATCGGCTCGCGGCCGCAATCGCGGCTCTTCGTCAACTTCCGCGGGGGGCCGCTCACCCGCCAGGGGCTCTACAAGATCATCCAGCGGCACGCGAAGGAGGTCGGCCTCGAGGGCAGGATGAGCCCGCACACGCTTCGCCACTCCTTCGCCACCCATCTTCTCTCCGGCGGGTGCGATTTGCGCTCCGTGCAGGAGATGCTCGGACACGCCGACGTCGCGACGACCCAGCTCTACACGCACCTATCCGGCGAGCGGATCAAGGAGGTCTACTTCAAGAGCCATCCGCGCGCTGTGGTGAGATAGCGAGGAGGACCGATGCAAGCTGCACTACCCGCCATTGAGCCCGCTTGGCACGATTCGAGCGTCGCCGAGGCCCATCCCGTCCATCGGCTGCTCGAGGCCGTCGACGGCCCTCCCCGGCCTGCCGAGCTGGGCGGATATCGCTTTTGGGCCTGCGCCGAGGGGCCGGAGAACCGCCCGCGCACCACCGCGGTGTGGGGACTTTGGCTGGACCACGCGGTGGTCTTCGCCGCCGACACCGAGAGCGTGGCCGAGGGCGATCCGCGGGTGTTTCCGACCTCGCTCCTCCAGTTGGATGACGACGGGGGGACGAGGGTGCTGGACGGCGAGGCCAGGCGCGTGGAGGACCCGCGCCTTTTGGCCCGGTTTGTCTCCCAGTGCGAGGCCAAGTACGGCTTCGAGCCCGACCCGGGCGATCCCGACACCCCGGTCTACGCGATGACGCCAGGCAACCCCGGGCCGGAGTAGCCAGGGCGTACCTAGTACAACCCGGGCATGCCCGAGCTGCCCGAGGTCGAGACGATCCGCCGACAGCTCGAGCCGGCGATCACCGGGCGGGTGATCGAGTCGGTGCGGGTCCTGGATGAACGCTGGACTCGGCCGGTCGCGCCACGCGAGGTCGAGCGGGCGGTGGCCAAGCGCAGGATCGAGGCGGTCGAGCGACGCGGCAAGTACCTGCTGTTGCGCCTGGACGGAGATCGGGCGCTCGCGATGCACCTGCGGATGACGGGAAACCTCCTGCTCCAGGAGGGCGGCTCGGAGGCGCGTCACCTTCGCGCTTCCCTTGAGCTCGACGATGGCACCCGCCTCCTGTTCACCGACGCGAGGCGCTTCGGCCAGGCGGTGGTGCTGGAGGGCGACGGGCTGGACGAGTACTTCGCGGCGCGTCTGGGGGTTGAGCCGCTCTCCGAGGCGCTCACCGGCGCGGAGCTCTGCCGGCTGGCGTCGGGGCGGCGCGCGCCGCTGAAGTCGTTCTTGCTCAACCAGAGCGGCGTCGCCGGGATCGGCAACATCTACGCGGACGAGGCCCTCCATCGCGCGGCGCTCCACCCGCTCTCGCCGGCCGGGTCCATGAAGCCCGAGGACTGCGAACGGCTTCGGGACGGCATAGTGGCCACGCTCGAAGCGGGGTTGCGAAGTGGGGGCGCCTCGGTGGACGACTATCGCGACGCGCGCGGAGAGCGGGGCGCGATGCAGGACGAGTTCCTGGTCCATACGCGCGAGGGCAAGCCCTGCCCGCGGTGCGGCGCCGAGATCCGGAGGATCGTCGTGGCCGGTCGCTCCACGTATTTCTGCCCGTCGTGTCAGCGCCGATTGCGGCGCAGGCCGCGGCGACGAGCACCGAAACGGCCTCCGTCGTGAGCGAGCGGCTTGCACCTCCCGACGGTTTCCTGATCGGCCACTGGACCGACCTCGAAGGGGCCACGGGGTGCAGCGTGGTCGTCGCGCCCCCCGGCTCGCGCGGCGGGGTGGACGTGCGGGGCGGTGGGCCGGGCACGCGAGAGACGGACGTGGTCAGCCCGTTCGCCGGGGCGAGCGAGGTGACGGCCGTGATGCTCGCCGGGGGGAGCGCCTACGGCCTCGGGGCGGCGGACGGCGCCATGCGGTGGCTGGAGGAGCGCGGCCGCGGCTATGTGACGCCGGGCGGGGTGGTCCCGATCGTTCCCGCGGCGGTCGTCTACGACCTCGTCGAGGGCGATCCCGGGGCGCGCCCGGGGCCGGACTCCGGATATGCCGCGTGTGAGTCGGCGACGGCCGCGGTCCCGGAGCGCGGGCGAGTCGGCGCGGGTACGGGAGCGGCGGTTGGGAAGATCCTCGGGCGCGAGCGCTCGGTGCCCGCCGGCATCGGCTACGCCGCCGCGCGGAGCGGCCGGGGCCAGATCGTGGCCGCATTGGCCGTCGCGAACGCGTTCGGCGACGTGGTCGGGGAGGACGGCGAGGTGCTCGCCGGCCCGCGGAGTGACACCGGTGAGATGGTCGCGACCGCGGAGATGGTCGCCGCGATGGAGACGCCACCCGACTGGAGCAGGGTGGAGGAGCGGAACACGACGCTCGCCTGCGTGATGACCGACGCCTCGCTCGACAAGGCCGCCTGCGCCCGGGTGGCCCGCATGGCGAGCGGGGGCGTGGCGCGCGCCATCGACCCCGCGTTCTCCGACGTCGATGGGGACGTCGCGTTTTGCGTGGCCGCCGGCCACGACAGCACCGACCGTTTCACCGCCATCGCCATCGGCACCATGGCGGCGACGGTCACCGCCGCCGCCATTCGAGACGCCGTTCGGCGCTGAGGTGTCTCGCTTGAGCGGCTAGCCTCGCCCGCAGTTGACCTTGCCGTCGCACTGCGCGAGGAACGACCGGAACGCGCGGCCGTTGGCGCGCAGGGAGCCGTCCGCGTTGACGAGGCCCATCGCTCCGCCCCCGCCGTCGCTCCCGAACCAGATCACCCACGGGATGTGGAGGGTGGCGGTCCTGTCGAGCAGGCCGAGCATCGTCTGCGGGGAGAGGTCGAACTGGCCGATCTCGTTCGTGACCACCGGCTTCCCGGTCGCCCGGCGCAGATAGCTCACCGTCGTCACCAGCGCCGCCGGCGTGGACTGGTACCAGTGGAAGTTCACGTAGTCCATGTTCAGGCCGCGGAAGCCGGCGATCAGCGTCAGCGTGTCGTCCAGGGTCTCCTTGGCCTTGGGCGTGTGCGCGAGGATCGGCCGGTTCGGATGGGAGCTGTTCGGCAGGTCGTCGATGATGGCGCCGCCCGCTCGCGAGTCCGGGAAGGCGAGCTGTGCGTAGCTGTCGGCCGCCGAGTGCTTGCCTCGATGCCAGAGGTCGTACCAGGTGGCGAGCTGGACTCCGAGACTGACCAGGCCGCCGTCGGCGATCTTGACCCCGCGTTGGTGGACGACCGGGATCGCAATCCTGAGCTGGTCGAGGTACTGCTGCGGTGTGCCGGCGTAGAACTTGTCCGCCGTCTCCTCGTTCTCGATCGTCACGAGCGGCGTGGGGTAGAGGTCCAGGGCGTGCCCGAGCTCGGCCCGATAGACCGAGGGCTTCGGCGGGGAGGAGGGGAACGACGTGGCGTCCGCGGTCATCTGGACCTGAAAGCCGGCGTCGATCGCGCTCTGCATCGGGCCGCTCGGCAGGTTGTCCAGCTTCACGGAGATGCGAAGGCGCTTTGCGTTCAGGTTTCGCGCCGCTTGGAGGCGGGTGGAGGGACTCGTGATCATGACCCCGTAGCGCGAGACCTGGCCGACGCGGTGCTTGCCACTTGCCGGAGTCGGCGCGGCGCCGGCAGCGCCCGCGAGCGCGGTTGAGCCGGCCAAGACGAGAGCCGCGAGCAGGACCAGCTTCTGCGTGCTGAGCGTCCGATGGATCACGGGTGCCTCCCAGTTCGCCCTACCGCCCCCCGTAACCCGACCGGTTCGCGGGAGTTGCGATCGCCCGCCGAGGGGAGTTCCGGTGCCGCGGTCGCGAGGCTCGTCGTGTCCGACCCGCGCGACATCTTTCCTGCCCGATGCCGGGGAGCTACAAGACCGAGGCAATCGTCCTGCGGAGCATCCGCTACGGAGAGGCGGACCGTGTCCTTCATCTCTACAGCGCGACGCGGGGGCGAATCGGCGCGATCGCCAAGGGGTCGCGGCGGCCGCGGTCGCGATTCGGCGGTCGGCTGGAGCCATTCTTTCGGCTCGACCTGGTGCTTCACGAGGGCCGGGGGGAGCTCGCGACGGTGACCTCCGCGCATACCGTGGCGGCGCACCCTCGCCTTCGCTCGAGCGGGCCGGCGCTGATGGCGGCGGCCCGGGGGTGCGACGCCGTGCTTCGGCTCCTGGACTCGGTCGAGGCCAACCCTCCCGCCTACAACCTGCTCTGCCGCTACCTGGCGCTGCTCGACGGCGAGGAATCTGTCGGCGGCGACGGAGCGGGGGACGGGGCGGCCGGGCCGGCGATGGCGCTCGCGTTCCGGCTCAAGCTGGCGCTCGCCGCGGGGTTTGCCCCCGAGCTCGCCTCGTGCGCGCGCTGCCGCGAGGCGGAGGGGCTGGTGGCCTTCTCGGGAGCGGCGGGGGGCGTCGTCTGCGCGGCTTGCGAGCGGGGTGGGTTCGAGCTCTCCGTGGAGGCGCACGAGTTCATGGTCGAGGCGCTGGGTCGTCCGCTGGCGGACACTCCGGCGGCCTCGGCGCGCGCCCTGCGCCAGGCCGAGCGGGCGGTCTCCGAGACGCTCGAGCACCACGCGCACGTGCAGCTGCGCGCCGCGGCGTAGCGCTCTGCTCAGCGGGGGCGGTAGAGGCGCTCGGCGACGCGGAGCTGGACGGCCCGGGGGGATGGGCGGGTGGCGCGGATGAACCAGCGGATGGTGCGCCCCGGGATCACCGAGCGACGCCCCCGGTCGTAGGCGGCGAGGGCCTCGGACACGACCTGCTCCGCGGGGATCTGGCCGGGGACCACCGCAACCCGCTCCGGCGCGTATCCGGCGACCTGCTGCCACTCCGTGGGAACGGGCCCCGGGTTGACGGCGAGGACGCGGACGCCGGAGCCGCGCAGCTCCGTGTGGAGGGCGTCGGTGAAGCTGATCGCGAAGGCCTTGGTGGCCGCGTAGACCGACTCGTAGGGGAGCGGCTGCATGCCCGCCGTGGAGGCGACGTTGATGATGCCGCCACGGCCGCGCTCCACCATCGGGGGAAGGAAGGCGTGGGTGAGGGTGACGATCGCCTCGCAGTTGAGGCGGACCTGCTCGGCGTCGCGCGCCGGATCGTGCTCGAGGAAGGGGCCGGAGGTCCCGAAGCCGGCGTTGTTGACGAGCAGGTCGACGTCGAGCTCTGCGACCTTCTCCCGCAGTGAGGCGGCCTCGGTGGCGAGGTCGCAGGGGATCGCGCGGGCCTGCGTGGGCAGCTCCTCGGCGAGGGCCTCCAACCGATCGGCGCGGCGGGCCACGAGGGCCAGCTCCCACCCCCGAGCGGCGAGCTGGCGGGCGAATTGTTCACCGATTCCCGATGAAGCGCCGGTGATTAGCGCGGTTTCGGGCACCGCCTGACCCTATTCTCTTTTCGAGTTGTCCACCGTCTCCAGTCAGTCCCCCGCCGCTCCCGCCCGCTCCTTCGAGGAGCGGGTGCGCTCGTGGGAGGAGGAATACCTCTGGGAGAAGGCGACGCCGTCCTATCCGGCGACCCGTCGCGAGCCGGAGCCGGACAGTCCGATCCGCACGCCCTTCCAGCGCGATCGGGACCGGATTGTGCACTCGAAGGCGTTCCGGCGCCTGAAGCACAAGACGCAGGTGTTCATCGCCCCGGAGGGGGACCACTACCGCACCCGCCTCACGCACACGATCGAGACCTGCGGGATCGCGCGCACCGTGGCGCGGGCGCTGGGGTTGAACGAGGACCTCGCGGAGGCGATCGGGCTTGGACACGACCTCGGCCATCCGCCGTTCGGGCACATCGGCGAGGAGACGCTCGATGCGGCGCTTCGCGACCGCGCGGGGCGGAGCTTCAGGCACAACCGCCAATCGCTTCGGGTGGTGGACGTGTTGGAGCGCGACGGGCGGGGGCTCAACCTGACCGAGGCGGTGCGCGACGGGATCCTCAACCACACGGGGGCGGAGCAGCCGCTCACGCTCGAGGGCCGGGTGGTTCGGCTGGTCGATCGGGTCGCGTACATCAACCACGACCTGGACGACGCGCTGCGGGCGGGGATCATCGGCCCGGACGATCTTCCGGCCGCGGAGATCGAGCTGCTCGGGTCAACAGGGGCGAAGCGGATCGACACGCTGGCGCGCGACATCGTGGAGCGGTCACGGAAGGCGGGGGACATCGTCCAGAGCGACGAGATCGGGGAGGCGATGCTCTTGCTGCGGAGGTTTATGTTCGAGCGCGTGTATCTGGGAGCCGAGGCGCGGAGTGAGCACGAGCGGGTGCAGCGGACGCTGCGGGGGCTGTTCGACCACTACACGGAGCATCCCGGGGAGGTCCCGGACGGGGCGGGCGGCGCGGACGAGCTGCAGCGGATCACGGACTACATCGCCGGGATGACGGACCGGTTCTGCATCGCGACCTTCAAGCGCCTGGCGCTGCCTGAGGAGAGCCGGCTTTGAAAATTGCTCCGGCGACATCCTCTGCTTCGCGTCCGGTGTCGCCGGTCGTTGCGCGAACCGGGCGGCAGGTCCACACCCACGACCCGCGACTTCGTCGCTAGCTCAGGCGAGTGTCCAGATTCACTCCCGACAGCGTGGAGCGGGTGAAGGAGGCGGCCGACATCCTCGAGATCGTCTCGGCCTACACGGAGCTTCGGCGGGGCGGCGAGCGTCACATGGGGCTGTGCCCTTTCCATGAGGAGCGCACGCCCTCGTTCTCGGTGGACCCGCGGGAGAAGCTCTACCACTGCTTCGGCTGCGGGGTGGGGGGCGACGTGATCAAGTTCGTAGAGGAGAAGGAGGGGCTGGGGTTCCCGGAGGCCGTGGAGGCGCTCGCCGACCGCTACGGGGTCGAGATCGAGCGCGACAGCGATGATCCGCGCGCCGAGGACGCGCGCAAGCGGCGCGCGCGACTCGGGGAGCTGCTGGAGCGGACGGCGCAGTTCTACGCGGCGTATCTGTGGGAGTCGAAGGAGGCCGCGAAGGCGCGCGAGTACCTGGGGTCGCGGGGCCTCAGCGAGGAGGGGCTGAGGGCATTCGGGGTCGGGTATGCGCCGAGCGCGTGGGACCAGGTGCTGACGCGCGGGCAGCGGGCCGAGTTCGGGATCCCGGAGCTGACGGCCGTCGGGCTCGTCCAGAAGGGGAGGAAGGGGGGTCACTACGATCGGTTTCGAGCGCGGATCATGTTTCCGGTGCGCGATCCGCGGGGCCGGGTGCAGGGGTTCGGGGCGAGGGCGCTTCGACCGGACACGAAGCCGAAGTACCTGAATTCGCCGGAGGGCGAGCTGTACCGGAAGAGCCGCACGCTGTACGGGATCGACCGGGCGCGGCGCGCGATCGCCAAGGACGGGCAAGCGGTTGTCGTGGAGGGCTACACGGACGTGCTCGCGGCGCACCAGGCGGGGATCGAGCAGGCGGTTGGGGTGATGGGGACGGCGATCACGCCGGAGCAGCTGCAGCAGCTGGCCCGTTACACCGAGGAGGTGGTGCTCGCGCTTGACGCGGACCGCTCGGGGCGGGAGGCGATGCTGCGGGCCCAGCGGGTTGCCGGGAGCCGCAAGCTGCGTCTGCGGGTGGCGGCGATGCCCGCCGGAGAGGACCCGGCGGAGATGATCGCCGCCGGGGATGCGGACAAGCTGCGGGCGCTGATCGCCGACGCGATGCCGCTGCCGGAGTTCCACGTCCGCTGGGCGCTCGACGAGGCGGACGTGAGCTCGCCCTCGGGGCGCGACCGGGCGCTCGACGAGGTGGTGCCGGTGCTCGCGGCGATGGGGGAGTCGATCAGCCGCGACGAGCTGGCGAGGGTGGTCGCCGACCGGCTGGACGCGGATCCGGGGCTGGTGATGCGTCGGGTGGCGCGCGGTGCGGCGCAGCCGAGCGGAGGGGAGGGTCAGGCGGGTGGCGCGCGGCTTGGTGGTCCGGCGGTGGCCGGCGCGGCGACTCCGTCGAGGCCGCCCCGAGCGCTGAGCTCGCGCGAGCGGCGCGAGCGGGCGCTCTTGTCGATGTGCATTGCGTCCCCGGCGGAGGGGCGGGAGTTCCTGGAGCGCCTGACGCCGGAGCACCTGTCATCTCCGGTTGCGGGGCGAGCCCGGGAGTGGCTGCTGGGCCACCTGGAGGATCCCGTGATGGGGCTCCCGCGCGAAGACGAGGAACTGGTGTCGCTGGTGACGAACCTGAAGATGCAGGCCGAGCGAGAGCCGGTTGCGCGCGACGCGATGGAGCTCAATTTCCTGCAGCTCGAGCAGGCCGTCCTGGAGGGTCGGATCGACGCCGCGCAGCAGGAGGGGGGAGACCCGCCGGTGGAGCTCCACCGGCGGCGCGCCGAGCTCGTCGAGCGCATCGCCCACTGGGAGACCGCGGGCGCCAATTGAGGGCTCTGTAACGGCTTTGTAGAGCCTTTCGCGTGTCGAACATACGTTCGTGTTTTCCATCCGACGCGGAGGCCAGACTGCGTCCATGGATCGGGATCAGCTCAAGGCGTGGTTGGACGATGGCCTTTCGCTCGCCGAGATCGGCGTTCTGGTGAACCGGGACGCGTCCACCGTCGGGTACTGGGTAAAAAAGCACGGACTCGCAGCTTCTGGTCGCGACAAACACGCGGCTCGCGGCGGCCTCGACAGGGAGCAGCTCGAGACCCTCATTTCGCAGGGGCTGACCGTTCGCGCAATGGCAGAGGCGCTGAAGATGAGCCCGTCGACGGTACGGCACTGGATGTCGACGTTCGGCCTGCGGACACAGCGTCATCGGGCCAACCGACATCTCGGTGCGGAGCGAAAGCCCGCAACGATCGTCGACCAGTGCCGGCGCCATGGCAAGGCGGAGTTCATTCTCGAGGGGCGCGGTGCTTACCGTTGCAAGCGGTGTCGATCGGAAGCAGTAATCCGCTGGCGGCGCCGGATCAAGGAGACGCTGATCAGAGAAGCCGGTGGCGAGTGTGCACTTTGCGGATACGCGCGCCACCCAGCCGCGATGCACTTCCATCACCTAGACCCTTCGACGAAGACGTTCGCCCTCGGCCGGGAGGGCGTCACCCGCTCGCTTGCGCGGGCGCGTGAAGAGGCGAAGAAATGCGTCCTGCTGTGCGCAAATTGCCATGCCGAGGTAGAAGCAGGAGCGGCCACGGTGTCCTAGAGTTTCAATTGCAGCTTCCGGCCTCCCATGTAGCCGGGACGGCATAACACGGTCCGGGGTAGCTCAATTGGCAGATGCGCTCGGCTGTTAACCGAGAGGTTGAGGGTTCGAGTCCCTCCCCCGGAGTACCAGGAGGCTGGCCCCGCGGGGCCAGCCTTGCTCTAGGCAGCAAGCTCTTCAAGGAGTTCCGCACCGCGCTCCGCGAACCGCCGATCGCCCAGAATTCGCCGCGACGCCGCCCGCAGTGACCGTCGACCGCCCAGCCGCCAGGGCACCATCAACCCGGCGCCCGCCCACGCCACGCGCGCGGCATTCTCCGCCATGTCGCCCACGTGCGGGCAGCACAGCACCGGAACGCCGGCGCCCAGCGCCCGCGCCACCGTCCCGTGGCCTCCGTGGCACACCACCAGCGCCGCCCGCGGCATCACCTGCGAATAGGAGAGCCAGTCGACCACGACCGCGTTGGCCGGCGCCTCGAGCCCCGCTCGCCCTCCAGGTCGATTCGTCGTGGCGACGACCCGCTCCGGCTCCCCCGCCAGCGCCTCCAGCGCCGCCCGCACCAACCGCATCTCAGGATCCTGCGCCGTGCTCGGTGCCACCACCACCAGCGGGCCCTCGCCCGCCGGCAGCTCGACATCCTCGAACGGCAGCTCGAACTCCATCGCCCCCGTCACGTGCACGTGGGCCGGCCACCGCCGCGGGTACTCGAGCTGCGGGAACGTCGCCACCAGCGCCAGCTCCCGGCTGATGCCACCGTGAAACGCCTCCACCGGCACCAGCCCCACCGCGGAACGCATCTCGTTGAGCTCGCTGCGCCCTCGCCGCAGTCCGCCGCGAAGCACGGGCATCCCCGACCGCCACACCGCCCGTCCGACCCGCGTGCGCGGCGGCTGAGCCCCGACGGCGAAGAAGGGCATCCCCGGCTCCTGCACGGGGTAGACGTGGGGCACCAAGGTCGCCGTCCGCAGCCCGGCCCTCTCCGCCGCCAGCGTGGGCGCGAGCGTGAGGATGTCGCTCACCACCACGTCCGGCCGGAGCTCCTCCATCAGCGGCACCAGCGCGAGCGCCGCGTCTGCGGCGGAGGCCTGCGCCTCCGAACCCGGGGCCGGCGGCGGGAAGGTCTTGTACTCCTCGGCGGCCGTGAAGCCGACCCCCTGGTCCTCGACCGCCTCTCGCCAGCGCTCCCAGGTCTCCACCAGCACCTCGTGCCCCCGTCGGCGCATGGCCCGCGCCAGCGCGATCGCCGGGAACGCGTGGCCCGCGTCCCCGAACGCCGCCACCAGGAACCGCCGCGGGCTCATCGCAGCGCCGAGCCCTCCCGCGGCCGGCGGCCGAACACGTCGGCGGCGCTAGACGCCGACCTGCTCGCCGGGGCGCATGAAGACGATCTCCGGCACCAGGCAGGCGGGCGAGGTGCGGAGCAGGAAGCGAACCGACTCGGCGATGTCCTCCGGGCGGATCATCTCCTCGGCCTTCACCTGCTCCTTGACGAACTCGGTCATCGGCGTGTCGACGAAGGCCGGGCACAGCGCCGTCACCTGAATCCCGTCCTCCGAGACCTCCTTCTGCGTCGCCTGGCTGAAGCCCACGACGCCCGCCTTGGTCGCCGAGTAGACCGAGAGCCAGGGCTGCCCCGACTTGCCCGAGATCGAAGCCGTGTTCACGATCAGCGCCTTGCCGTGCTGGCCGCCGGCCTCCCGCAGCATCGGCAGCCCCTCGCGCGTGGAGACGATCAAGCTCCGGAGGTTCACCCCGATCTGCATGTCCAGGTGCTTGGTGACGATCTCCGCCATCGGCTGTCCGATCCCCACGCCCGCGTTGTTCACCAGCACGTCCAGCCGACCGAACTGCGCCCGGTGTGACTCGAAGACGTTCACCACGGCGTCCTCATCCGTCATGTTCGCCGGCACCGAGTTGACCTCGAACCCGGATTCGCGAAGCTCCTCGGCCGCCGCCTCGAGCTTCTCCGGACGGCGGGCCGAAACGGTGAGCCCATAGCCGTCCTCGCCAAGTGCGCGGGCGATCGCCAGCCCGATCCCGCTCGACCCACCAGTAATGAGCGCCGCTCGCTCAGCCACCACGTATCCCCTAGGCGCTCGCCGTCGCCCCCGCGCGAGCCCGCGCACTCAGCAGGATGCTGATCACCAAGATCAAGAGCGCGGTCCCGATGAAGGACGCGAAGCCGATGGGCGTCAGGGCGATGACCCCGAGAGCGAGCATGATCCAGCCGATCCACTTCGGGAGCGCCCCGGTCCTCACCACTGAGATCCCGGTGGCCCACAGGAAGAGGAGGATCCCGAGCGCGATCGGGACGAAATCGTTGTCCCAAAGCGCCTGCAGCGACTGCACCGCAATGGGATCGATGTCGTCGGCTCGCTCGGAGATCGCGATCTGGATCGTGGTGTCGAAGGCCAGCCCGATCGCCACCACCACGATCCCGATGAAGGAGACCAGCGAGAGCATGGCGCCCCCACCCGCCGCCCGCAGAACCTCGCGCAGGTAGGCGCCGAAGAAGACCAAGAGCACCGTTGCGGCGACCCCGATGAAGGCGCTGGCCATGACCGAGTCCTTGTGGTCGACGTACCAGCTGACGATCTCCGCCGCCGGATGAGTCGCGTCCTTGGGCTCTCCACCGACCACGAAGCTGATGATCGCCAGCACCACGAACGCCAGGCCGGTGAGCGGGACCAGCCACCCCTTGCTCTCCTTCAACCGCCTCCACCTTCCGTCTTTCAGACCCGTCCCGCGCCGGCGGCAGTATCTCATGGACGAGCCATGACGCGCAGATCTTCGAACTCGGCTCGTGGACGAGAGAGGCGGCCCGTGAGGAGGACTCCGCGCTTTACCGCGAACCCGCCAGCGAAGCCATAATCAAGCTTGCGGGCCGGTAGCTCAGCTGGTCAGAGCAGCGGACTCATAATCCGTCGGTCGGTGGTTCGAGTCCACCCCGGCCCATCGAAAACGGCAAAAGTCGTCCGCTCGGGTAAGTGGCGTCGGGGCCGATTGATCGTGCGCTTGATGTCCACGCCGACTGGTCGAACCTGCGAATCGCGAAGCAGATAGGCGTCACCCACCCAACCGTCCGCCTTCGCCGTCGCCTGCACGAGCGGCAGGGAACGCTCCGCGTGGTCGAGTGGGTTGAGACCTCTGACGGCGACTCCTCCCCGCGAGGCGGGCAGCCTGAGCGCCCTACTCCCGCAGCCCGGCGGCTTCCAGGGCCTTGTCAGGGTCGGAGAACCCCTGGCGACGAATCACCTTGCCATCTCGACAGGTGTAGAGCTCTGCGTGACGCTCATTCATGTTCAGCCCACTTTTGCTCCGCCCCCGTTCCCGCATGAAGAGCACCACCTGCTCGCTCCCTGCATCCACGATCCGCTCGACCTCGACGGTCCAGTCGTCCCACTGGTCCGCCCAGCGCCTGATGTGGTCCATGACTGCCTCATGGCCCCGAGCAACGTGGCCGTCCGGAAGGTTGGTTCCATCCCATTCAACTTCTGGGTCGAAGAACGAAAGGGCGGTCTGAACGTCCCCCGCCTGCCACGCGTCCCACATCCGCCGCACCGTCTCCACGTTCTCCTGCGACATCGCCCGCGCAGTATCTCGCGACGGCAGATCGAACGCGCACTTTTGGACGTGGTGCCTCGGTCAGTTAGGCGCGATCGCAACCGTGCTGATCCCGGAGTCCATGAACGCAATATGGCCATCCGTTTCCCGGCAGTCAAGACCGAAAGAGTGCTGGCCGGCGGGAAATGGACCCGTGATTCCGACCAGAGAGACGTTTTCGAGCCCTTTGCGGTCCTCGCCGGGCTGAACGACGACGGGTGTAAGAGTGTCGGCGAGGGGCCCGGAGGTCGTCCCGATTTGACACTCGCCGGTTCCCCAGTGTTCCGATGCCGATGGCGAAAGCGAATTGTTGTAGGCGGTCGTGTGGGCGATCAGGAGCAGGCGAGCCCGTGCGGGAAGAGTCCGCGTCACGACGGTGCAAACGGAAAGCTGCGTGGACTCGGGGTCGCAGGTGCTGCTGTTGCTCCCGGAGCGTCCGAAGCCCCCGAGGAGAGCCGACCGCACTTGGCCAAGGCTCGACTCACTGATGTCGGCCCCGGTGACGCTGCCGTCGATGATCTTCGCCCCCCCGACGGCGTTGTTCGCCACGTCGGCTGCCTTGACCTGGGCGCCGGGCCCCAGATCGTCGGACTGCACGGTGTTCTGGCCGTTCAGGGCGACGGCGGTGCCGCCGAGGGCCACGAAAAGCGCAACACAGGCAATGACCATCGCGGGGCTGGGCCGAAATCGACGCATGCTTCCTCCCTTGGTTGGACGACTGGGAGCGAGCCTAACCGCGGACCACGGCGAGGTGTGTGCAGGTGGGCACACCAGGTGGCGAGGGGGGTAGCCGCCAAGCGCCCGCCGCCTCTCCTGGAGGACTATGCGTGCTAGCCCATCAATCACAAGGGACGGCGAGGGGATCGGCCGGGAGGTTGGACAGCGTGACGTTCTACTCCCGCAGTCCGGCGGCTTCGAGGGCCTGTTCACGGGTCGGGTACTCGTGGCCAGACGCGATCTTTTCGCCGCGGATGGTGAAGACCGTCCAGTTGGCCGAGTCCGTTACAAGGCCGCTGAGCCGGGCGCGTCCGCCGTACCGCTCCGCCGTAAACACGGTGACCGGACCGGCGTCGATCAGCTCCACCAGCTCCATCCAAAACCCGTCGAACATGTCGATCCAGTCCTGGAGCCACGCGCGCACGGCGTCCTTGCCGCGACACGGCTCGAATCTCAGCTCGCCCGCGAGAGCGCGGTACTCGACGTCGTCGGTGAAGTGCTCCATGAACCGATCAAGTCCTACACGGGCGAAGTCCTCGTAGGCCACCCTCACGATCTCCACGTTCTCCTGCGACATCGCCCGCGCAGTATCTCGGCTAGGGGGTGGGGAATGCCCACTTCGCAGCTCTTCCGGGACGCCGAGTGACTCGTCGCGCGGGCCAAGGAAAAAAAATGCTCTCCGCATTGGGACCCACCCATGACTCTCGTCAGGACCGCGCGCCGGAGACTGTCTGGGCACAGTTTGAGGCGACCCGATTACCGTGCCGTCTGACGCGCCGCGACATACTGCGCGGGCACTGTCGCAGGAAAGCG
>DATBFS010000065.1:0-7724 GCA_036558385.1 Solirubrobacterales bacterium
GGCGACGCCTTCGACTCGCACGCTCTTGATCGCGGCGCCGCCAAGCGAGGACAGCAGCACACGCCGCAGGCTGTTGCCGAACGTGTAGCCGAAGCCCTTGTCGAGCGGCTCGATCGTGAAGTTACCGCGGTTGTCTTCGACCTTCTCGGTGGAGATCTTCGGGATCTGGAATTCGGGCAGGGTGGTCATTGCTTCCTCTGGAATCGTGTCTTTACGGGTGCCGGCCCTACTTGGAGTAGAGCTCGACGATCAGCTGTTCGGAGACCGGAGTCATGATCTCGCCGCGCTCGGGGAGCCGAAGCACCTTCGCCGTGAGCGAGTCGTGGTCCGCCTGCAGCCACGGCGGCACCGCCGCCGTCAGCTCGGTCGCCGAGCGGACGACGTCGGCCGCCTTGGATTCCGGCCGGATTGAGATCAAGTCGTCGGGGCGGACCTGGTAAGAGGGTATGTCGACGCGGCGGCCGTTCACGAGCCAGTGGCCGTGGCGGATCAGCTGCCGGGCCTGCCGGCGGGAGGCGGCGAAGCCGAGCCGGACGAGCACGTTGTCGAGCCGCCGTTCCAGCAGGCGCAGCAGATTCTCGCCCGTGATGCCGGGCTGACGCGACGCCTTCTCGTAGTAGCCGCGGAACTGCTTCTCGAGCACCTGGTAGTAGCGCCGCGCCTTCTGCTTCTCGCGGAGCTGCTGGCGGTACTCCGACTGGCGCATGCGCCCTCGCCCGTGCTCGCCGGGTGGATAGGAGCGCCGCTCGACGCCGCACTTCTCGGTCAAGCAGCGCGCCCCCTTGAGGAAGAGCTTCTGCCCCTCCCGTCGGCACTGCTTGCACTGCGGTCCGGTGTCTCGGGCCATGGCTAGACCCTGCGCCGCTTCCTGGGTCGGCAGCCGTTGTGGGCCTGGGGGGTGACGTCCTTCACCGTGGTCACCTGAAGCCCAGCGGCCTGAAGCGAGCGGATCGCCGTGTCGCGACCCGAGCCCGCGCCCTTGGCGTGGACCTCGACTCGCTCGAGCCCGTGCTCCATGCCCTTCCGAGCGGCCGCGTCGGCGGTCACCTGGGCGGCGAAGGGCGTCGACTTGCGGGAGCCCTTGAACCCGGCGGAGCCGGCCGACTCCCAGCAGACGACGTTGCCGTCGGTGTCTGTGATCGTGACGATCGTGTTGTTGAAGCTCGTCTTGATGTGAGCTACGCCGTAGGCGATGTTTTTCTTCACCCGCCGTCGGGAACGGCTCTTGCCGCGCGCGGCCCCTCTCTTCGGTTGCGCCATCGAGTCCCTTCTCCCCTACTTCGGCGACGGAGCCTTGCGGCGGCCGGCGACGCTCATCCTCCGCGGGCCCTTGCGGGTACGGGCGTTGGTCTTGGTTCGCTGCCCCCGGACGGGCAGGCCGCGGCGGTGGCGAAGGCCTCGGTAGGCGCCGATCTCCGACAGCCGCTTGATGTTCTGCGAGCGGTCGCGTCGCAGGTCACCCTCGACCTCGCGGGACTCCACCGCCTCGCGGAGCTTCACGACCTCGTCGTCGGTCAGGTCCTTGACGTAGGTGTCGGGGTCGACGCCGACGTCCTTGACGATCTTGCCGGCCGTCGAGGGGCCGATGCCGTGTACGTAGGTCAGCCCGACTTCCACCCGCTTGTTGATCGGGACGTTTACCCCTGCGATACGAGCCATCAGCCCAACCCTCCAGGGCTGACAGGACCAAGTTGCTCGAGGACGCAGGGAGCGTGGCGTGCTCTGCACGCGAGCGACTGAGGACGAAGAGATGCGAAGGTCATGTCAGCCCTGCCTCTGCTTGTGCCGCGGATTCGAGCAGATCACCAGCACGACGCCGCGTCGCCGGATGATCCGGCAACGCTCACACATCGGCTTTACGGACGCTCGAACCTTCATCCCACAAATCCTTTGCGGCCGCCTCGCGGCCTTGACCGTTGCTGCCGAGACACTGCGTGTCCGGGCCCAACAAATCTCTTGCGGCCGTTTTCGGCCTTACCTGCTGCTGCCGAGACACCGCGTGTCTCGGCCCAACATATTCTGGGGTCGTATCCAATCAACTACGGAGAAGGCCTGCCGGCCCCATGAATCGGGCCCGCGGGCACCAAGAAACGGCCTGACGGCCGACCGAGAATGGTAGCAGGCGTGAATGCGTGCCTGGGCGCGCGGCGGCGCCCCGCGTCAGCGGCTAGCTGACCGCGGCCAGCGGCGCCTGGGCAGGCGATCTGCCCTCGCCGCGCTTGACCTGATCCACGACGCGGCAGAAGACGTCCACCAGCTTCGGATCGAACTGGCCGCCCGCGCCGCCGCGCAGCTCGGCGAGGGCACCGGCCTGATCCCGCGGCGCTGAGTAGGGTCGGGCGCTTCGCATGGCGTCGAAGGCATCGCAGACGGCGATGATCCGGGAGCCCATCGGGATGTCCTCCCCCGAGAGCCCGTCCGGGTAGCCCGAACCGTCCCAGCGCTCGTGGGATGACCGGACGAGCCGTGCGACCGGGACCATCGACGGGAAGGTGCCGAGGAGGCGCTCGCCCACCAGGGTGTGCTTTCGCATGAGCTCCCACTCCACGTCGTCGAGCGGTGCCGGCTTGGACAGGATCTCCTCCGGGATCGCGATCTTGCCGATGTCGTGGAACTCGGCGGCGCGGCGCAGGACGTCGATCTCCTCCGCGTCGAACTCCAGCTCGCGGCCCACCGCGACGGCCAGGCGCGAGACGTCCTCGTGATGGTCGGTGAGCTCGGGCTCGTGTTCGCGCAAGACCGAGATGAGCAACTCCTGGGTTTGGCGTTCGACGCGACCCGTGCGAGCGGCCTTCTCCGCGTACATGCGCCGGTCGGCGAGCCGCAACGCCTCGCTCCCGACGGTCGCCTCGGCCGAGATCAGAACGGCTCCGACCGAGGCCCCGATGCTGAATCCCTCGCCGTGCTCGGTGAGGGCGTCCCGTCCCATCTCGACGATGCGCTCGGCCGCGCCGGCGGAGGAAGGGACGAGGATGCAGAACTCGTCTCCACCAAGGCGGTAGGCGCGGCCGCCGGGCTCGACTGCCGCGGCCAACTGCGAGCCCAGCTGGCGAAGCAGGCTGTCGCCCGCCGGGTGGCCGTAGGTGTCGTTGTAGAGCTTGAATCCGTCGAGGTCATAGAGAGCGAAGACGTGGCTGCCTCGGGCGTCGCGGCCCATGGCGAGCGCCCGTTCGAGATCGTCGAGGAGCTTGCGGCGGTTCGCAAGCATGGTCAACGAGTCAGTCGATGCGTCGTCGTGGAGCGCCGCCAGCAGGGCGTTGTTCTCGCGGAAGCTGATGCCCAACCGGATGATCACCGCGATGAGCGTCGCCACCGCGAGCCACACCGAGATCACGTGCTGGGGGCTGAAGTGGTCCCAGCAGAGCACTCCGACGGCGATCGCCGCGAAGACCGCGGGAAAGAGCATGGGCGAGCTGTAGACACGCCGCCGCTCCGATCGATGGCCGAAGGTCAGCGCCGCACCGCTGGCGATCACGAGCGCGCCGAGCAGCCACGCCTCGTCGAGCCATCCGCCGTTGTACGCGGATGTCGCCTCCTGGTAGAGGTAGAGGCCGTCGCCCAGGGTCCAGATGATGAGTCCGGCCGCGATCGCGAGGAAGGCGCCCGCGCCGCGGATGCCGCTCACGACCAGCGCGCCGAGGATGAAGCTGATGAGCAGGATGTCTCCCAGCGGATAGGCCAGGTTGGTCAGCACTGCCGGCGCGTTTCCATTCGTCAGGCCGACGAGCGCGGGGCCGAGGAGGGCGGAGCCGAGGGCCGCGGCCGCCAAGCCGCCGATGGCGCCGTCGAACCAGCTTGCGGCCGTGAAATGGCCCACTCGCCGCTTGATCAGGAGCGCGATGCCTACGAAGAAGCACGGAAGGGTTGCGAGATAGCCCGCGTCGGCGAGCGACGGGTACGGAACGTTGGCCACGTCGTCATAGGTCAGCGTCCAGTAGAGGTCCGCCACCGCCCAGCTCAGGAGGCCCAGGCCGAAGGCGGTCCAGGCGGCCCGTTGATCGCGCACGAGCCCGGCGTTGACGAAACACGTGAGGCTCGCGAGGAAGAGGCTCCCGTGGTAGATCCAGATCGACGCCGTGTTTTCGAGCCGGGCGGGCTGCCCAGCGGCGATGAATGCCGCGTAGGCGAGCGCGCACAGCGCGCTCGCCGCGAGCAGCATCCACACGAGGAGCCGCGCTTCCCGTGGCTTCCGTAGGGACATTGGCCCCTCCATCGGCAAAATCGCCCGCCTGGGTGAATCCATGGCTTTTTCGGCCAAACCCGTCAGGGAATCGGGGCCGCGAACCGATGGTGTTGGACGTGAACCCGAACGTCATCACCAACGCGGCGATCGACCGCTTCCCGGAGGGAGGGGGTGCACACCCATGCTCTTCGCTGCGCTAGTCGGCGGCTCGCGTCACGTCTGGGAGAGGAACTCCCTCCCGCGGCACGAGGAGACGGTCGCGCCCGGCGCCCTGCAAGCTCAGGCCGTGAGGCGGGCTCCTACGCCTGACCGACGGCGACGCCAACCGCGGCGACCATCGCGCCCGCAAGCGTCACCTGAAGCAGCTACGCCCTCAGCGGGACGCTGAGGACCTGGCTGATCAGGAACGGAAGCGCGTGTGCGCTGCCGCCGATGAACGTCGCGGCGCCGGTCGTCCACGGCCTGTGGGCGAGCTGCGCAAGGCGCAGCTGACGCTCACCACACGCCGGGAACGAGCCGCTTGGTGCGCTGCATGTAGGCGCGATAGGCCTCGCCGAGCTCGTGGGCGAGCACCGCCTCCTCGTGACGGAGCCGGAGGCCGAAGCCGAGCAAGGGCGGCGCGAGGCAGCCGGCGATCGAGAGCCACGTCCCGAGCGCGATCCCGAGCCCAAGCGAGGCCATGAGCAGGCCGGTGTAGCTGGGGTGGCGCACCCGCCTGTACGGGCCCGAGTCGACGACCTGGTGGCCGGCCTGCACGACCACGGTGAACTGGAAGAACCGGCCCAGCTCATGGACGGCCCAGGCGCGCAGGGCCAGCCCTGCGGCGAACACCGCGAGGCCCAGCGCGACCGGCCACCACCCCGGGCCCGGGAGGATCAGGTCACCGCTTCGGGCGGCGAGCACGCCCAGGGCAAGCCCGCCGAGAACCGAGACGGTGAGCGGGACGAAGCTGCGGTCGCGCCCCGAATCGCCCCTACGCGCGCGAATCGCGAGGACGATCTCGAACAGCGCCCAGCCGGCGGCGCAGCTCCAGAACAGGGTGCCCGCCGCCCCGCCATGGACGGCGAGCGGCTTCACTCCTCGTGCCAGGGGGTGAGGATTCGGGGTCCGTCCTCGGTCACGGCGACGGTGAACTCGAAGTGGGCGGCCAACGAGCCGTCCGCCGAATAAACCGCCCAGTTGTCGCCGCCGACGCGAACCTCCGGGCCGCCGGCGTTCACCATCGGCTCGATCGCGAGCACCATGCCGGGCTCGAGCTCGGGGCCCTTGCCCGACTCGCCGTAGTTGGGGATCTGCGGGTCCTCGTGCATGTCCCGGCCGATCCCGTGGCCCACGAGCGAGCGGATGATCGAGAACCCCTGCGACTCGACATGGCGCTGGATGGCGGCCGAGACGTCGCCGAGGTGGTTGTTCGGGCGGACCTCGCGGGCACCGGCGATCAGCGCCTCCCGGGTGGTGTCGAGCAGCTCTCGGGCCCGGGGGTTGATCGGGCCGACCGGCACCGTGATCGCGGCGTCCGCGACCCAGCCGTCCTTGGTGACCCCCACGTCGAGAGAGATGATGTCGCCGCGCTTGAGCTCGTAGGAGCCGGGGATGCCGTGGACGACCATGGAGTTCGGCGAGGCGCAGATCGACCCCGGGAAGCCGCGGTACCCCTTGAATGAGGCATCGGCGCCCTGCGCCTCGATGAATCGCTCGGCGGCCTCGTCGAGCTCGGCGGTGGTGACGCCGGGGTGGCACTTGGAGCGGAGCATGCGCAGGCAGCGCGCCTGGATCGCGCCCGAGGCAGCCATACGCTCGATCTGCTCTGGGGTCTTCTTGATGATCACGACGTAGAACGCCCCGGCTCGCTTAGAGCTCCTCTTCCATCCGCAGGGTCGCGAGCATGGCGCGGATGCGGTCGTTCACGTCGTCGGGCTCCCGCGAACCGTCCACGCGGCGAAGGGTCCCGCGCTCCTCGTAGTAGGAGACCACGGGCTCCGTCTTCTCATGGTAGGTGTCGAGCCGCTTGCGGATCACCTCGGGCTTGTCGTCCTCCCGAATCTCCAGCCGGGCGCCACAGATGTCGCAGACGTCGGCGTTCTTCGGCGGATCGAACTCGATGTGGAAGATGTGGCCCTCCTTGACGCAGGTGCGCCGGCCACTCAGGCGGCGGATCACCTCCTCGTCGGGGACCTCGATCAGGATCGCAACCGTGATCGAGCGATCGAGGTCGGACATCTTCGAGTCGAGCGCCTCGGCTTGGGCGGTCGTCCTGGGGAAGCCGTCGAGGATGAACCCGTCCCCGGCCTCCTCGCGAGATACCCGCTCGGCGATCAGGCCGACCATGACCTCGTCGGGCACGAGGTCGCCCCGATCCATGTAGCCTTTCGCCTCGCTGCCCAGGTCGGTGCCCTCGCGGACCGCCGTGCGGAGGATGTCGCCGGTCGCGTAGTAGGGCAAGCGGAAGTCCTCCTGGAGGCGTTCGCCCTGGGTTCCCTTTCCCGATCCGGGCGGGCCGAGTAGGACGAGATTCAGCTCGGGCATGGCGCGAGAGCCTAACGGCCGCCGCGCGTCGGGCGGCGCGCGCGTGGCCGGCACCTCAAAGCTGCTTCTGGGGGTGTCGCACGTTGATGATCACTATGACCAGGGAGGTGCGACACCCCGTCCTCAACCCGCTCGTCGACGAAGGACCCTGCGCCCGAGGAGGGCCCTCACCGCCGATATCGCCCACGCCGGCTCCTCGGTGACCTGGCGCCAGCTGAGCGCCAGCACCTCGTAGCCCGCAAGCTTCAGGCGGGCCACCCGGGCATGATCCCGCTCGAACGCTCCACGATCGGAGTGGTACGCGAATCCCTGAAGCTCCACCACGAGGCGGGCCGAGGGCCAGTGAGCATCAACGAGGTACCCCTCCACGAGGACGTTCATCTGAGACGGCGCAAGGCCCGATGCCCGGACCAGGTCGAGGAAGCGAAGCTCGAGCTCCGAGGCGGCCTCGGCGGCCGGCGCGGTCTCAGAGGCGAGCAGGCGACGCAGAACGCCGATCCCACGGCGGCCGTTGGATCGACTCAGGAGCTCGCGGGTCGCCGCGACGTCGAGAACCCGGAGCCGCTCCGCCCGCTCGCAGGCGCGTTGTAGCTGGGCGTGGGGCAAGACCTCAGCGAGGTCGAGAAGGGTCCGCGGGATCGAGGTCACGGGGATGCCGTCGATCGTGGTGCGATCCCGAGGGTCCAGGGCCCCTACCTGGTGGATGGCGATGCCGGCGCGACGGCGGGCGCGTCGTGCGACGGTGACGTCCACCCGAGACGTCGCCGGCCGCAGCTCGTGGAGTGCACCTCCAGCGATGTGGCTCAGCGCGGCCTCACCGCCAAGGGCGGGTACAGCAGCCATCCAATGAGCGCGCTGGGTGGGCTGGCCAACCGCGTAGACGCCCCGATGGAGTCGCCGGAGGCGGCCGTCGGCAATGCGGTCACTCAGGGCCGTCGGGCTGACCCCGGCCGCGCGGAGCTGTCGAGCCGCGACGACGCCATGCTGTCGGCTGGCGAGGGCCGTCGTCCCAGTC
>DATBFS010000066.1:0-9457 GCA_036558385.1 Solirubrobacterales bacterium
GCGGCTTATCGCGCTCGAACTTCTCCTTGGACATCTCGCTCCTTTGGTGACGTGTTTCTCGAAGTTTTGGCTGGTCTTTGTCTCGGGCGCGCTCCGCGGCGCGGTTTTCGCGGGCGAACCCCGGAAATATAGGAAAACTACGCCGCCGCCACGGGCTCGGGGCTCCGATGCTCGACGAGTTGCTCCGCGATGTTCGCCGGCACCTCGTCGTAGCGCTCGAACTGCATCGTGTAGTTGGCCCTGCCCTGGGTGGAGGAACGCAGGTCCGTCGCGTAGCCGAACATCTCCCCGAGTGGCACGAAAGCCTGGATCGCGACCGCGTTTCCGCGGGGCTCCTGGCCCTGCACCTTCCCGCGGCGACGCGAGAGGTCGCCGATCACCTCGCCCAAGAAGTCCTCCGGGGTGACGACCTCCACGGCCATCACGGGCTCGAGGAGAATCGGGTGAGCGCGCCGCGCCGCCTCCTGGACGGCCATCGATCCGGCGATCTTGAACGCCATCTCCGAGGAGTCGACGTCGTGGTAGGAGCCGTCGGACAGCTCCACCCGCACGTCGACCATCGGATAGCCGGCGCGGATCCCGCTCCCGAGTGCCTCCTCGATGCCCTGCTCGACCGCGGGGATGAACTCGCTCGGAATCACCCCGCCCTTGATCTTGTTCACGAAGTCGAAGCCCTCGCCGGGGGCGGGCTCGATGTTGATCACCACATGGCCGAACTGGCCGCGACCGCCCGTCTGGCGCACGAACCTTCCCTCGACCTTCTCGGCGGAGTTGCGAATCGTCTCGCGGTAGGCGACCTGCGGGCGGCCCACATTGGCGTCGACGCTGAACTCCCGCAGCAGCCGGTCCACGATCACCTCCAGGTGCAGCTCGCCCATCCCGTGGATCAGGGTCTGGCCGGTCTCCTCGTCCGACTGAACCTGGAACGTCGGGTCCTCCTCGGCGAGGCGGGCGAGGCTGGCCGAGAGCTTCTCCTGGTCGGCCTTGGTCTTCGGCTCGATCGCGACGGCGATCACCGGCTCGGGGAACTCGATCGTCTCCAGCACGATGGAAGCGTCAGGGGCGCAGAGCGTGTCGCCGGTCCCGGTCTGCTTCAGGCCCACGCCGGCGCAGATGTCGCCGGCGAAGCACTCCTCGATCTCCTCGCGGTGGTTCGCGTGCATCATCAGGAGCCGGCCGATGCGCTCGGTGCGCCCGTTGGAGGCGTTCAGGACCCGGCTTCCGGCGCTCAGGGTGCCCGAGTAGACCCGAAAATAGGTGAGCTTGCCGACGTACGGGTCGGCCATGACCTTGAAGGCGAGCGCCGAGAAGGGCGCGTTCTCGTCGGCAGGCCGGTCCGCCTCGCGCCCCGCGCCGTCCTCGCCCTTGCGGGGCGGCTCGATGCCCCGGACGGGCGGAACCTCGAGCGGGGAGGGAAGGAGCTCGACGATCGCGTCGAGGAGTGGCTGAACGCCCTTGTTCTTGAACGAGGAGCCGCACAGCACGGGGGTCACCTTGATGTCGAGGGTGGCCCGGTGAAGGGACCTCGCGATCCGCTCGTGCGGGATCTCCTCCTCGTTCAGGTAGGCCTCCATCAGCTCGTCGTCGTAGTCGGCGCACGCCTCGATCAGATGGGTGCGCGCCTCGTGCGTCGCCTCGGCCATGTCCGCCGGGATGTCCTGGTAGGTGAACTCGGTCCCCAGCTCGTCGGTCCAGACGAGCGCCTTGTTCTCGATCAGATCGACGATGCCCTCGAAGCCGTCCTCGGCCCCGATCGGCAGCTGGATCGGCAGCGGGTGGGCGCCGAGACGCTCGCGCATGGTCTCGACCGCTCGCTCGAAGTCGGCGCCGGTGCGATCCATCTTGTTGACGTAGGCGATTCGCGGGACGCGGTACTTGTCGGCTTGGCGCCACACGGTCTCCGACTGGGGCTCGACCCCGGCGACCGAGTCGAAGATCGCGATCGCGCCGTCGAGGACGCGCAGCGAGCGCTCCACCTCGACGGTGAAGTCGACGTGGCCGGGGGTGTCGAGGATGTTGATCCGATGCCCCTCCCACTCGCAGGCGGTCGCGGCGGAGGTGATCGTGATTCCCCGCTCCTGCTCCTGCTCCATCCAGTCCATGACGGCGGCGCCTTCATGAACCTCGCCCATCTTGTGGGTGCGGCCGGTGTAGAAGAGGATGCGCTCGGTCGTCGTCGTCTTGCCGGCGTCGATGTGCGCCATGATCCCGATGTTGCGGGTCTTTTCGAGCGGGAAAGTTCGTGCCATTCGTGGGTGGAGTTGTGGTTGAACTGCTGTGGACGAGCCGGCGCTTCGGCGCCGCTTGGAAGGAAGACGATGGACGGGACCGGTTTCCGGGCACAAAAAAGGCCCACACGGGCCCCGGCGCGGATCTCGGCTCGGCCCAAAACGCCTATATCGTGCGGCTCTCCATGGATTGGATTCCAGCTCGCGCGCCGCGCATGGCCTGCGCACGGGCGACGGCTGAATATAGCAGGTGCATGATGCTCCTCAGGGCGCCTGGATGAGGCTTTCGAGCAGGAGAATCACCCGTCGCTGGAGGGCCGCCGGGCGGCCCCGAAGCCGGCGCGCCGACACCCCGACCGGGCGACCCTCACCAGGGCCCAAACCACATCTCGGGTCCGCCGGTCGACGCGGAGCGGGGGCGCTCGGGTTCGCCGAGCGCCAGATCACCCCCGCCAGGGGCCTTGCGCTGGTCGCGCTGGTCGCGTCGATCAGCCTTGGCGCGGCGCAATTCGGCGATTACCGCGCGGTCGAGGTGGGCGCGCCAGAGTACGCCGGCCTCGAGAGGAACGCCCAGCCGCCGCGGATCGATGGGGAGTCGCTGCGCTCCGCGCACGGTGGCTGGGTGCTTGGAATCGCCGCCGCCTCTCTCCTCGTGACCGGCGTGGCCGTGGTCCGGAACTGGCGCCTCGCGCGGCTGTTGATCTTCCTCGGCGCGGCGGTGGTCGCGATCAGCCTCGCGATCGATGCTCCGGAGGGACTGCGCGAGGGCCAGGCCGGCGTCGTCTTCCAGGGCGCTCAGGCGGTGCTGTTGGGCACTTTCTGGGTCCAGCTGTTCTCGGGAGTGACCCTGATCGTCGTCGGCCCGCTTCTCGCCGTCCAGCTCCGCGACCAGCGCGACGCCCGGCGCGCTCGCGGCGAGCCGCGAGCGGAGCGAAAGGGCGCCGGGCCGCTCGAGACCTCTGGCTCGAGCTCGCGGGTGGAGGGCGCCGCCACATGAGCTCCGCCGACTCGCCGGCGCCCCGTCCCGGGGGCCTGGTGCGCCTCCTTCCCTACGCGTGCGTGGTCTCCGCCGTGATCCTCGGGGCGTCCGAACGCATGACCACCTTCCAGCTCGTCTCGGGGGCCCAAGGTGCCGGCGCCTCCCTCTGCAACGTGGAGGCGGCGGACCGACATCACTACGCGTTTGCCGTGCTCGCGACGTTCGCGATCGTCGCCGTGGTCGTCGCCGTGCTCGGCGCCTCCAGGCCGGCGGCCGTGGCGGTGCCGATCGCCGGCGTGCTGGCGCTGCTTCTCTTCGGGATCGTCGATCTCACGAAGGCGAACGACGTGGGCAGCATCTCCGGCGTCTGCGACCTCGCGGACCAGGGCATCGATGCGAAGGCGATCCCCGAGGCCGGCTTCTGGCTGGAGATGGTCGGGGCGGTCGCCCTGACCCTGAGCGGCGCGGCGCTCGCGATGCTCACCGCCGAGCAGCTTCGGGCCATCCGGCCCGGGTGGCTTGGGGGGTCCGGGAAGCGACGCGCTCGGGCGGCGAGAACGAAGGCTGGCTAGGAGCTCGCCGCCTACCAGCGGTAGTGGGCGAACGCCTTGTTGGCCTGGGCCATCCGGTAGATGTCGTCCTTGCGCTTCCAGGCCCCGCCCTGCTGGTGCGTGGCGTCCAGGATCTCGTTCGCGAGCCGCTCGGCCATCGACTTCTCGCGCCTGCCCCGGGCGAACTGGACGAGCCACCGGACCGCGAGGGTGCGGGCCCTACGCGCCTGGACCTCCACCGGGACCTGATACGTGGCGCCGCCAACACGGCGGGAGCGCACCTCGAGAGCCGGCGTGAGCTCCTTGATCGCCTCGTCCAGCACCTCGACCGGCGCGCGGCCGGCTCGCTCGCCGACGACGGCCAGCGCGTCGTAGGTGATCTGCTCGGCGATCGACTTCTTGCCGTCGGACATCACCTTGTTGATGACCTGCTGGACGAGCCGGCTCCGGTGCATGGCGTCCGGCTCGACGGGGCGGATCGGCGCGCGTGCCCGTCGGGGCATCAGGAGGCCCCGCTCATCGCTTCACCCCGTACTGGGAGCGGGACTGCTTGCGATCGGAGACGCCCGATGCGTCGAGCGTGCCGCGAACGACCTTGTAGCGGACGCCCGGCAGGTCCTTGACGCGACCGCCGCGCACGAGCACCACGGAGTGCTCCTGGAGGTTGTGCCCCTCGCCGGGGATGTAGCAGGTGACCTCCATCCCGTTGGTCAGCCGCACGCGCGCCACCTTGCGCAGCGCCGAGTTCGGCTTCTTCGGGGTGGTGGTGTACACGCGCGTGCAGACCCCCCGCCGCTGCGGGGCGGCGATCCGGCGCTTGCGGCCCTGGCCTGACTTCAGGCCCGGCGTCGCGACCTTCTTGGTGGGGCGCTTTCGCCCCCCTCTGATGAGCTGGCTCGTGGTCGGCACGGACGCGGGATCTTAGCGATCGGCCTCGGTACGCTGAGCAGATCTCGGCGAACGATCGGCCCATACTGGCCCTGGACGTCGACGGGGTGATCAGCCTGTTCGGCTTCGAGGGCGTCTCCCTCGGAGAGGTTCCGGGTCGCTTTCACCTGATCGACGGGATGGCCCACTGCATCCCGAACGAGGTCGGGGACCGTGTGCGCAGGCTCGCGGAGTCCTACGACATCGTCTGGGCGACCGGCTGGGAGGAGCGGGCCAACGATCGGCTGCCGGACATCCTCGGATTGCCGGAGCAACTTCCGTTCCTCACCTTCGACGGACATGCGACCTTCGGCACGGCGCACTGGAAGATCGATCCGATCGATCGCTACGCCGGCGCCCGGCCCCTCGCCTGGGTGGACGACAGCATCGATCCGGCTTGCGAGGATTGGGCGGCCATGCGAGAGGCACCCACCCTTCTGGTCCCGACGGAGTCCGCGGTCGGCCTCACCGAGGCCCACGTGGAGGCCCTGTTGAGCTGGGTCCGCGCGGGATACACTGCCTGACCGGTGGAGGGATTCTGGCCGATCTTCTTCCTCGCGGTGATCCTGAAGATCCCGATCGCCGCATTGCTCTATCTCGTCTGGTGGGCGATTCACCAGACCCCGGAGGAGGAGGAAGTCCCCCCCACTGCCGAGGAACGCGACCGGCTGCACCGGCCCCGGAAGCCCCGCCGGCCGCGCGGTCCACGCCGGGGCCCCCACGCGCCGGACTCCCTTCCGCTGCCTGACTGCCCGCCCGGCGGCCGCCTGCGCGTCCTGACGCCGCCCGCACCTGCCCGCGCCGCGACGGCCCACGCCCGCGGCTCGGCTGAGCCGAGCGAAACCGAGTCGGTCTAGTCAGCTCGCTTTCGAGCGCGCCAGCGTCTGCCCCAAGCGGACGAGCGTCGCTTCCGGCTCATCGACGAGTTGGTACCAGGTCACTCTGATCACCGTGAGGCCGCGAGCCGCCAGGTCCGCATCACGGCGGCGATCGGATTCAAACGAGGTGCGGCCTGAGTGAAATGCGTACCCGTCGACCTCGACCACGAGGCAGGCGTCGCGCCACAGAAAATCGACCTCGTACGGCCCGATACGCGCGTTGACGTCGGGTCCGGGAAGCCGGGCCTTCCTGATCAGGGCCAGAAGGCGGTCCTCCGCCCTCGAGCGGGTCAGCGCCGGTCGCTCGGGCGCCTCGAGCACTGCTCGCAGCCGTCGGGTCCCCGGGCGTCCGCGATGGCGAGCGAGTAGGGCGCGCAAGCGTTCCCGGCTCGTGAGCCCTCTGCGTTGCGCCTCGGCCACCGCCTGCTCGAGTTCGCGGGCGGTCACCTCGGCCGCGAGGTCGAGAAGCGTTCGGGCGGGAGTCGTGACGGGGATGCCGCTCACCTTGGTGAGCTCGTCCGCCCGCAAGCGCTTTCCACGGTGCACACGAATGCCGGGGCGCGACCTGGCACGCCGGTCAGGAACGGTGACCTCCACCGCGCGGTCTCGGGCTGGGTAGGGCAGCAGGTGCCAGAGCGCAGATGCGAACCGATGACTTACGGCCGACCCGTTGCCACACGCCAAGGCCGCCGCCATCTCGGCCTCATTCGATGCCCTGATCGCCCCCACCGCGTAGACGCCGCGGTGCAACCGGCGCAGGCGGCCGGCCTGGATTCGGCGGTCGATGGCGCGCGGCCCGAGCCCGAGACGCACGAGCTGCGCGCGGGCGACCACGCCATGCTGCCGTCGAGCCAGCCCGTCGATCGCTCGCTCGGGCGACTCGCCAGCCGCGATAACGTCGCCACCGCTCCGCTCAGACTCCCCCCGGTCACGTTGACGACGCATATCGTCGTCAACTCCACCACCGCGCCGCGCGCCCCCACCCGAGTCACGTTATCCCCGCCCTTTCTGCGTGGGCAGGTGCATATAAGGCGGGGATGGGAGGCCCGCCCTAGCCAGGCGGGGTGCGCGGGAGGTGCGGACGTTGAGCGGGGCTGCCCTACCCAGCCGCCGTAGGCGCGCGTCTCCACAGCCCGAGGCCCTTGCCCCACCCAGCCGCCGTAGGCGCGCGTTTCCGCAGGCCGAGGCCGCTGCCCTACCCAGCCGCCGTAGGCGCGCCTTTCCACAGGCCGAGGCCGCTGCCCTACCCAGCCGCCGTTCGTCGGCGCCACCCGCCGGCGGAGGACGCCGCCCACCCAGCCGCCGTACGAAGGCGCTGGCGCGACGCTGGAACTGGCCCCGGGGGGACGGGGCCCCGGGGGCCCGGAGGGACGGGCTACTCCGCTTCCCCGTCGGTCGTCTCGATCTCCTGGGCGAGCTCCTCGAGCTCCTCGGCGAACGAGGGGCCGAAGCCCTCGAGCTCGGTGACCTCCTCGCCGTCCTCGGAGAGCCCCAGCTCGGCCGCGAGCTCCTCCTCGTCGAGCAGGTCCTCCTCGGGCCGCTGCGCGGGCTCCACCGGCTCGATCTCGAGCGAGCGGTAGTGCTTTAGGCCGGTCGCCGCCGGGATCAGCTTGCCGATGATGACGTTCTCCTTCAGCCCCACCAGGCGATCGCGCTTGCCCTCCAGGGCAGCGTCGGTGAGCACCTTGGTGGTCTCCTGGAAGGAGGCGGCGGAGAGGAACGACTCCGTGGCCAGCGATGCCTTGGTGATCCCGAGGATCACCTCCTCGGCCTTCGCCGGCGTGCCGCCGTCGTCCTTCACCTTCTTGTTCAGCCGCTTGAGGCGGTGGCGGTCCTCGAGCGCTCCGGGCAGCAGCGTCGTGGAGCCCTTCGACTCCACCCTGACCTTCTTCATCATCTGGCGCACGATCAGCTCGATGTGCTTGTCGTTGATGTCCACGCCCTGCGCCTTGTAGACCTTCTGGACCTCGCCCACCAGGTAGAGCTCGGTGTCCGTGCGGCCCCGGATGTCGAGTAGCTCCGCCGGATAGAGCGAGCCCTCGTTGAGCTGGGTGCCGGACTCGATCCGCTCGCCGTGCTTGACGTTGAGCCGCGTCCGGGCCGGGAACGAGTACGACTCGTCCTCACCCTTGGAGTCGGTGACGATCACCTTGATCGCCTTGTCCGTTTCCTCGACCGCGACCTTGCCGTCCGCGCGTGCCATCTGCGCGAGGCCCTTCGGCTTGCGCGCCTCGAACAGCTCCACCACGCGGGGGAGGCCCTGCGTGATGTCGTGTCCGGCGACGCCGCCGGTGTGGAACGTGCGCATCGTCAGCTGGGTGCCGGGCTCGCCGATCGACTGCGCGGCGATGATTCCCACCGCGTCGCCGAGCTCGACGATGTCACTGGTCGCCATCGCCTTGCCGTAGCAGCTCTGGCACACGCCCGACTCGAGCTCGCACTTGAGCACCGAGCGCACCGGGACGGTCACCTCCTCGTCGCCGTAGGCCTCGGCGATCGCCTCCAGCTCCGGCATGTCGATGAGCTGGCCGCGCTTCAGGAGCTCCCGGCCCCGCTTGGTCGCGAACTTCTTCGCCGCGACCCTCCCCATCAGGTTGTCGTTCAGGCGGCCGTCGTCGCCGCGAAGGGGCATCTCCACGAAGTCCTTCGTCTTGCAGTCGTCGGCCCGGACGATCACGTCCTGGGCGACGTCGACGAGGCGCCGCGTGAGGTACCCGGAGTCGGCCGTCCGAAGCGCCGTGTCCGCCAGCCCCTTGCGAGCGCCGTGCGTCGAGATGAAGTACTCGAGCACCGACAGGCCCTCCATGAAGTTGGCCTTGATCGGGCGCTCGATGATCTCGCCCTTCGGATTGGCCATCAGGCCGCGCATCCCGGCCAGCTGGCGGATCTGCTTGAAGGACCCGCGGGCGCCCGAGTTGGCCATCATGTAGATCGGGTTCAGCTCGTCGAGGTTGTCCTCCATCGCCTTGGCGACCTCCTCCGTCGCCTTGTCCCAGCGGTCGGTGACGGAGTCCTTGCGCTCCTCGGCGGTGATGTAGCCCTCTTCGTACTGGCCCTGGATCTCCTGCGCCTGCTCCTCGTAGCGATCGAGGATCTCCTCCTTGTTCGGAGGCGAGACGATGTCGTTCTTGGAGATCGTGATGCCGGCCTGGCTCGCGTAGTGGAAGCCCAGGTCCTTGAAGGCGTCGAGGACCTGCGCAACCGCCGGGGCCCCGTAGGCCTCGACCAGGTTGGAGACCATCTCGTTGACGCCCTTCTTCTTCAGGGTGTGGTTCACGAACTCGAAGCGCTCCGCGTCGTACTCCGCACCCAACGCGGTCGAGAGCGCCCGCTCGACCTTGTCGTTGAAGATGATCCGCCCGACCGTGGTCAGGAAGTGCTCGTGGCCGGCGCGCCGGTACTCCGCCCAGTCGTGCAGCTCGACGAGGCCGTTCTCGTACGACAGCTCGGCCTCCTGCGCGGTCCGGAACGGATGCGGCTTGCGATCCAGCTTCTCGGAATCGACCTCCTCGATCGGCGTCTGCGCGTACGTCAGGTAGTAGATCCCGAGCACCATGTCCTGGGTCGGCGTCGCGAGCGGCGCCCCGTGTGCGGGCGAGAGGATGTTGTTCGACGAGAGCATCAGGATCCGCGCCTCCGCCTGGGCCTCCGCGCTGAGCGGAACGTGGACGGCCATCTGGTCGCCGTCGAAATCCGCGTTGAACGCGTGACAGACGAGCGGATGGATCTGGATCGCCTTTCCCTCGACCAGCACCGGCTCGAACGCCTGGATGCCGAGGCGGTGGAGCGTCGGCGCGCGATTGAGCAGCACCGGATGCTCGCCGATCACCTCCTCGAGGACGTCCCAGACCTCGGGGATCATCGAGTCCACCATCTTCTTGGCGGCCTTGATGT
>DATBFS010000067.1:0-12809 GCA_036558385.1 Solirubrobacterales bacterium
GCAGTCACCTGGCTGCCTCTGCTGCTCATGGGCGCGCTGGTCTACCTGGTGTGGCGGACTCTGCGCACGATGCCGCGCACCAAGCCGGTGCAGATCAAGCCCGAGTCGCGGCAGTCGATCGGCTGGGACGACGTGGCCGGCGCGGAGGAGGCCAAGCAGGAGCTGGCCGAGGTCGTGGAGTTCCTGCGCGACCCCAAGCGCTTCCGCGCGCTGGGCGCCAACGTGCCCAAGGGCATCCTGTTGCACGGCCCGCCCGGCACCGGCAAGACCCTGCTCGCCAAGGCGGTGGCCCACGAGTCCGGCGCCAACTTCTTCGGCCAGTCCGCGTCCTCGTTCGTGGAGATGTTCGCCGGCCTCGGCGCGGCGCGGATCAGGCGGCTGTTCAAGCAGGCGCGCGAGCACGCGCCGGCGATCATCTTCATCGATGAGCTCGACGCCGTGGGCACCCACCGCGGCAGCGACATCTCCGGCGAGCGCGACCAGACGCTGAACCAGCTCCTGGTCGAGATGGACGGCTTCGACTCGCGCGACAACGTGATCGTGATGGCAGCCTCGAACATGCTCGAGAAGCTCGACAAGGCGCTCTTGCGCCCGGGCCGCTTCGACCGCCAGGTCTTCGTGCCGCCGCCCGACATGCGCGGCCGAGAGCGCATCATCGGCGTGCACACCCGCCAAAAGCCGCTGGCGCAGGAGGTCAACGTCGAGCGGGTCGCGCGGCACACCGCGGGCCTGACCGGCGCCGACCTCGCCAACCTGTGCAACGAGGCCGCGATCCTCGCCGGGCGCAGCGACCGGGACTTCATCACCCAGGCCGACTTCGACAACGCCTTCGAGCGGGTCGTCGCCGGCCTTCAGTCGCGCAAGGTGATCACCCTGCACGAGAAGCGCGTGGTGGCCTGGCACGAGGCCGGCCATGCGCTGGTATCCGAGCTGCTCCCGACCGTCGACAAGGTGCAGAAGGTCTCGATCGTGCCCCGGGGCAAGTCACTCGGCTACACGTTGAACCTCCCCCAGGAGGATCGCTACCTGAAGTCGCGCGAGGAGCTGATCGACTACATGAAGGTGCTCCTGGCCGGGCGCGTCTCGGAGCAGGTGACCTTTGGCCGCATCACCACCGGCGCCTCGGACGACCTGAAGCGGGTCACCGACATCGCGCGGTCGATGGTCTACGAGTACGGCATGGGGACCTCGATCCGCGCACACCAGGTCCCCGCCGACGACTACAACGTCTCCGAGGCCCTGCGCCGAACCCGCGACGAGGAGGTTCAGGCAATCGCGGAGGAGGCGTACCGGGGCGCGTACCGCCTGCTGATCGACCACCGCGATCTCCTCGACGAGATCGCCGAGCGCCTGCTCTCCAACGAGGTCATCGAGCACGACGAGATCCGCTCGATCATGGACGGCGAGCGGGCCGGCGGCCGCGTTTCGCGCGAGCTCGAGAGGCTGACCGAGCCGGGCGAGGACGCTGTGGCCGGCGAGCGCGCGGGCGCCTACGCGACCAAGCCGCCGGCCGACCAAGCCTGAAGCCCGGCAGGGCCTCGGCCACCGCCGGGCATCGGGCGGTCAATAGTCTTGCGGCCGGATGCTCGAGACGATCGACCACGTCGGGATCGCCGTGCAGGACCTCGAGGGCGCGGCGAGCCAGTACGCGGCCCTGGGGATGACGATGGTCCACCGTGAGACGGTCGAGTCACAAGGGGTCGACGCCGCCCTGCTCGACGTCGGTCCCGCCCACGTCGAGCTGCTCCAGCCCCTCGGCCCTGAGACCGTGGTCGGCCGGTTCATCGCCAAGCGCGGCGAAGGGCTTCACCACGTCGCCTATCGGGTCGGCGACATCGACGCGACTCTGGCCGCGCTCAAGGAGGCCGGGGTGGAGCTGATCGACACCGAGGCCCGCGCGGGGATCCGCGGCAGCCGAGTCGCGTTCCTGCACCCACGGGCGGCCGGCGGCGTCCTGACCGAGCTCGTCGAGCCGCACGCGGCCCGAGAGGAATGAGCCCCGACGCGAAGGAGGAACCGATGGCCGAGGACATGAAGCGGGTCGAGGTGGGGTTCAGCGGCGGGCAGGTGATGTCCGTTCGCGTCAGCGACAGCGCCCGCGCCGCCCTGCGGGAGGCCGTCCAGCGCGCCCAGGGCTGGTACGACCTCGAGACCGAGGACGGCTCGGTCTCCCTGGACCTCGCTCAGGTCGTCTTCGTCCGGACCGCGGGCGCGCCCCACACGATCGGCTTCTCGAATGAGTAACTCCGCCGCCTCCTCGCCTCCCGCAACGAATACCTTGCCCTCACCTGCGGCTCGGGCTTTCCAATCCGCTCCCGACTCCGGGGGCCGCGGGTCCGGGCCGGTTACGTGGCGGCAGGTCGTACCCGCGTGAGCCGGGGCTTCGCCCCTAGACCGGGACGGGTCTTCCTGGTGGCTGCTGCCGTCGTGGTGGCGATGGCGCTCTGGTGGCGCAAGAACCCGTCGGCCTGTCCCTACAGCCAGCGCTTCTGGGTCGAGGCCCCTCACCCGCTGATCACGCGCGCGAGGCTGCGGGAGATCCTCGAGCTCGAACCAGGCGAACGGCTGCTCGAGGTCGGCCCCGGGACCGGCTATTACACACCCGAGCTCGCCCAGCAGCTCGGGCCCGACGGTGCGGTCGAGGTGTTCGATATCCAGCAGGAGATGCTCGATCACACGGTCCGCCGCACCCGCGAGCGGGGCCTTTCGAACGTGAACGCCACCCTTGGCGATGCCCGTCGTCTCCCCTACGAGAGCGGCGACTTCGACGCCGCGATCCTGATCACGGTGCTCGGGGAGATCCCGGATCCAGGCGCGGCGGTCGAGGAGATCGCGCGAGTTCTGCGCCCTGGTGGACGTCTCGTGGTCGGCGAGGTCGTCGGCGACCCGCACTACGTCGCCCCAGGGACGCTTCGTCGAAGAGCCGAGGCGGCGGGGCTCCGCTTCGAGCGGCGAACCGGCCCGAAGATCGGTTACTTCGCGCTCTTTCGCCGCTGAGCCGCGGGCAGCAGCGCCTCCATCGCCCGGCGGGCGCGCTCGAACACCGTCGCGTCACCGAAGAGCTGGAAGGACGAGTTCGCGCCCTGCGCGAGCGCCTGCAACTCGAAGACGAGCTGCTTGGGGTCATCGGCGCCGGCGATCCCGGCCTGGCGCTCCAGCTCGGCGAGCCACGCCCCGAAGCGTTCGCGGATCCGGTCCCTCACCGGTCCCGGACGACCGTCGAACTCCGCCGTCGCCGCGCCCCAAAAGCACCCCCCCGGGAACACGGGCCCCTCCAGGTACGCGATGAAATGCTCGCAGAGCGCTCGCAGCCGCGCCGCTCCTTCGGGCCTCGCGAGGGCCGGCTCGATGACCGCCTCGACGAACCTTCGCTCGGCGGCGTCGATCGTCGCGAGCTGGAGCTCCTGCTTGGAGCCGAAATGCCCGAACAGGCCGCTCTTGCTCATCTCGAGCTCGGTCGCGAGGCGCCCAATCGTCAAGCCCTCGAGCCCGTCGGTCGAGGCGAGGTCCACGGCCCGGTCGAGGATCGCCTCTCGGGTCCCGGCGGTGACCGGCGGTTCGCGCGTCGGCGTGCTCACGCCAGGATCATAGCCGCGCTCCCGCACGAACGTTCGTGCGTTATGCTGCTGCCCTGCTTGTGACGACCTCGACGCGAATGGAGAACGAGATGGCCGACTACGCGGTGAAGACGATCGACGACATGGAGGCCGTCTACGGCGGCGCGTTCAAGCGAGCGCGGGCCGAGCTGGGGGTCGAGTCATTCGGGCTTCAGGTGCTCGACTTCCCGCCGAACGCGGACGCCTACCCGGAGCACGACCACGCCGAGGACGGGCAGGAGGAGGTCTACGTCATTCTCAGCGGCTCCGGGGAGGTCGAGATCGACGGCGAGCGCCACCCGCTCGGCGTGGGCACGATGGCTCGCGTCAGCCCCGGCACCACCCGCAAGCTTCGGACAGGGGCGGAGCCCATGCGCGTGCTGGCGATCGGCGGCTGTCCCGGCAAGGTCTACGAGGCACCGGAGATCTCGCAGCTCGGGGTGCCCGACCCCCTAGCGCAGCCTCAGGGCTAGGCGCCGCAGCTCAAGGACTTCGGCCTGTGAGGGCGGGCCAGAGGCGCTCCTCGGCGTCGAGGACCCTGGCTGCCTCCGCCCGAACGGGTGACCACAGCCCCGGGGTGGGCTCGTCTGACTCGCTGGCCGCCAACAGCGCGGCGGCGAGCGACGTCCAGCCCGCGGCCGCCTCGGCCGCGAGGCCGGCGTGCTCGTCTTGGACCTCGCGCAGGAAGCGCGAGTACATCAGCCTGAAGTTGCCGCCCCCGGTCCCGCGGCGCTCGATCACCTGGTAGCAGAACCGCGCGCACCATTGCCAATCGTCCAGCTCTTGCGGCCAGTCGCCCACCTCGGAGGCGAAGCGGCGCAACGCGGGGAGGCCCTCGTACTCGCCCATCGGCGGGTCGAGCATCTGCTGCGCGTTTCGCCCGATCGCCCGATCCGCCGCCTCGCGGACCTCGCCGATCTCGGCCCCCTCGGGGAGCGTGAGCATGTGCCCCTCGAGCGGGAACAGGGGATGCCTTCCGTGCCGCGCGCGTGCGAGGCTCTCGAGTCGCGTGGTCTGGAGATCCTCGAAGCCGGTGTCCGAGAGGTAGGCGACCTCGGAGTCGTAGCCCGCGAGCACGACCGCGTGGCCCGGAAAGCGTGCGGAGCGGCCGTAGTGGTCGAGGTAGTAGAGGTCCGTGAGCAGGATCGCCGAGCGGCCCGAGTCGACGACCGCCCGCGCCGCCTCCCATGAGGCCTCGGGGTCCTCGAAGGTCTCGAGCACGATCGGCGCTTCGGTCAGCTCGATGAATTGGGCCTCGAGCTTTCCCGCACGCCCGTTCGTGAACCGTGAGGGCGACTGTCCCTCCATCGGCACGTAGTAGAAGCTCACGCCCGCCCCGAGCCCGAGCGCCATCTCCTCCGAGATCTCGACGCCGTGATGGGCCAAGAGGTTGCGCAGCGCCGTCGACCCGCAGTGGTTGCCCGGCTTGTGCCGGTATCCGGGGACCATCCGCGGCGCGGCGACCGTTTCCATGGGCGGGGATTCTCCCGGATCCGCCCGGCCGTATCCTGCGCGCGATGCTGAAGCGGCTCGAGCGGCTCGATCGGCGCCTGCTGCGCAGGATGCGCACCCGGTACCACGGTCCCGATGCCGAGGCGGCGCTCAAGGCGCTGGGCATGGCAGGCGAGTGGGGAGCGGTCTGGGTGGCCCTCGGGCTCGGTGCGGCCGCACTGGACGAACCCCGCCGGCGGCGGTGGCTGCGCGCGGCGGCGGCTGCCCCCGCGTCGATCGGCGTCAACTACCTGGTCAAGCTCGCGGTCCGCCGGCGACGGCCGCGGTTGCGGCGCCTGCCGCCCCTGGCCGGGGCGCCGAGCGAGCTGTCGTTTCCGTCGGCCCACGCGACCTCGTCGTTCGCCGCGGCTACGGCGATGGGCCGAGTGGCGCCGGGCGCCCGGCTGCCGCTGTATGCGCTCGCCGCGGCGATCTGCGTCACCCGTCCGTACCTCGGCATGCACTACCCGTCCGACGTGCTGGCCGGCGCCGCGTTCGGCCTCCTGATCGGCGCGTTGTGGCCCGGGGTGAAGCCGAGAGACGTCGAGGATCGCCTCATCGACCTGGTCGCGGACGCGGCGCGCCCCGGCGCCGGCGCCCCCGCGGGCGACGGTCGCCCGGCGGCCAGCCGCCTCCGGTGAAGATCGGCATCGTCGGCCTGCCGAACGCGGGCAAGACGACGCTCTTCAACGCGCTGACGCGGGCGGGAGCGGAGACCGCCACCTACCCGTTCACCACGGTCGATCCCAACGTCGCCCTGGTCGAGGTACCGGACGAGCGCCTCGACCAGGTCGCCGCAGTCGTGGGAGCGAGCCCGGCGATGGGGGAGACGATCGAATTCCATGACATCGCGGGGCTCGTGCGAGGGGCTTCTGGGGGCGAGGGGCTGGGCAACCGCTTTCTGGCCGCGATCAGGGAGACCGACGCGATCTGCCACGTGGTGCGCGCTCACCGCGATGAGCGGGTTCCCCACCCGGAGGGCAGGGCCGACCCGGTGGCCGATGTCGAGGCGGTGGAGTCCGAGCTCCTGCTCGCCGATCTCGACCAGGCCGAGCGCCGTCTGGAGCGGGTTGGAAAGCAGGCCGGCTCAGGCGACAAGGAGGCGATGGCAGAGCGCGACTGGCTCGAGCAGGTGGTGGAGGGTCTGGCCGGCGGGCGGGCCGTTCGGGAGCTCCCCGCGCCGTCGCTTGCCGCCGACGCCCCCGAGCGCCTCCAGGCCCTCAGCTCAAAGCCCGTGCTCTACGTGGCGAACGTGGACGAGGGCGTCGAGGAGCCTCCCTCCGGCCTGGTCGAACACGCGGGAGACCAAGCGCGCTGCATCGCGATCAGCGCGCGAATCGAGGCCGAGCTGGCGGAGCTCGCGAGCGAGGAGGCGGGCCAGATGCGCGAGGAGCTCGGCCTGTCGGTGTCCGGACTCGCTCGCCTCGTGCGCGCGGCGTACGACCTGCTCGACCTCGTCACCTTCTTCACGGCCCATCGCGGCGCCGAGGCGCGGGCGCGGGCGCTGCGACGGGGGCTGACGGCCTGGGACGCCGCCGCCAAGGTCCACACCGACATCCAGGCGGGCTTCGTCCGCGCTGACGTGATCGGGTGGCGGGAGCTCGTCGATGCGGGCGGCTATTCCGAGGCGCGTGAGCGCGGGCTCGTGCGCACGGAGGGCCGCGACTACGCGATCCGCGACGGCGACGTGGTCACGATCCGCCACTGAGTCGCCCCCGCCCCGCCAAACCCGGCGGGCGGAGCTGTTAACTTTCCGCGATCGTTGTGTAAGTAAGCCTTTAAGGAAAGCCTAGTCCCCGGCGCGCCTGCGTCGGGGAGCGGGGGACCCAACGGGGCCCATGCCCCAGGGGCGAATCGGATCCCTTCCGTAGCGCAGCTCTTTCAGCGCGAGCCCGCCAGCTAACCCCGCCGGCCTGAGAAAGAGAGGCTCGTGTGAACCGGACCAAGATCCGCAACCTGCGTGGGCGCGCCCCGGTGGCCGCCGTCTTCGCGAGCGCCGCGGCCCTCTGCGCCGCCGGGGCGCCGGCGGCCGCCGAGGATGGCGCGGCGGCTTCGAGCTCCCAGGTGAGCATCTCCGGGAACGGCGGCAGCGCCGTGGCGGCTGCGGCCTCCAGCCACCGGGGCTCCGCGTCGCCGCTGAAGCTGAAGTCCGAAGCCACTGCGCCGAAGAAGGCCTTCTTCTACGGCAAGCGCAAGGCGACGTTCCACTACGCGATCGCGGGCAACGACCCTCGGAACGTGAAGATCCAGGCGGTCCGGCGAAAGAACTGGCGCGTGGTCCACACGTGGATCCGCCGCGGGATCGAGCCGGGGAAGGTTCACGCGATCCGCTGGGCAGGCGCCGGGAAGCACGGGCGCGCGGCTCCGCCGGGAACCTACGTCTTCCGGGTCCTGACCCGCCATGGGGCCAAGGCGAAACGTGGCCGGGTGCGGGGCGGCGATCGCTCGTTCGGGCTCTTCCCGTACAAGTTCCCGCTCAGGGCCCGGCACGTCTACGGCGACGGGTACGGCGCGCCTCGATCGGGGCACGTCCACCAGGGCCAGGACATCTCCGCCAAGTGCGGCAAGCGGATCGTGGCGGCCCGGGGCGGCCGGATTCAGTACCGCGGCTACCAGGCGAGCGGCGCCGGCTACTACCTGGTCGTGGACGGCAAGGGCACCGGCCACGACTACGTCTACATGCACCTGCGCCCGCGCCACCTCCCCAAGCGCGGCCAGAAGGTCCGCACCGGTGAGCCGATCGGCACCGTCGGCGAGACGGGCGACGCCTCCGGGTGCCATCTGCACTTCGAGATGTGGACGAAGCCGGGGTGGTACGAGGGCGGCCGTCCGATGCCCTCGGTCACGAGGCACCTGCGAGCCTGGGACCGGTGGAGCTAGCGCGCTGCGGATAGATTCCCCGCGTGCGAACCGAGGCGCGCTTTCCCGCCGTCGAGCGTGGCGCCGGCCACTACGAGAGCTTCTACGTCAAGGCCACCCACCCATCGGGTGGCCGCGGGGTCTGGATCAGGCAGACCGTGCACAAGCCGCCGGGCGAGAAGCCGAAGGCCGCGATCTGGTTCACCCTGTTCGATGCCGACGCGCCCGGTCCGCGAGCGACGAAGGCGAGCTTCGACGCCGATGAGCTCTCGGCCGACCCCGGCACCTACATCCGGATCGACGGCGCTGTGCTCGAGCCCGGACGCGCCGTGGGGGAGATCGAGACCCCCGAGCTCACCGCGAGCTGGAAGCTCAGCTTCGACGACCCGGGAGGGCCCTTCCGGCATCTCCCGTACGAGCGCCTCTACAACGCCCCGCTGCCGCGCACCAAGTTCCTGAGCCCGTATCCGAGGGCGCGCTTCAACGGCGAGCTGGAGGTCGCGGGTGAGCGGATCGAGGTCTCGGGCTGGCCCGGCATGATCGGCCACAATTGGGGCTCCGAGCACGCGGAGCGCTGGGTCTGGATCCAGGGCGCCGGCCTGGGCGGCGACGAGACCAGCTACCTCGACCTCGCGGCCGGCCGGATCAAGATCGGGCCCTTGACCACGCCGTGGGTGGCCAACGGGATGCTCCTGATCGACGGGATCGAGCACCGGCTCGGGGGCTTCGACCGCATCCTGTCCACGAAGATGCACGAGGAGGCGACGAGCTGCCGGTTTCAGATCTCAGGCAAGGACGTCAAGCTGCGCGGCCGCGTCTCCTCGGAGCCCCGCAACTTCGTCGGCTGGGTGTACGCGGACCCGAAGGGCCCCGAGCACAACACCCTCAACTGCTCGATCTCGGACCTCTCGCTGGAGATCGAGCAGCCCGGTCGAGAGCCGAGGCGCGTCGAGCTCGCCGGCGTGGTCGCCTATGAGATCGGCATGCGCCAGACCGACCACGGCATGCCGATCCAGCCGTACCCCGACGGCTGAGGCCACCGCGCGATCACCGCTTGTGGAAGCGGATCCAGGTGCTCTTCAGGCCGAGACGGGCCTGAAGAACCGGACCCGTTGTCTTCGAGCTGCCGCGCGAGCCCACCACCCGCGCCCGCACGATTCGCGGGGAGTCGCCCCGCTTCAGCACCTTGATCTTGCGGAGCCTGCCGGCAAACAGCCCAGACAGACGAGACTGCATCTCGCGCTGCGAGAAGCGCACCCTCCAGAAGTGATCGGGGGAGATGCGGTCATAGGGGTCCTTGACGCTCTTCAGGTACCGCACGGGAGTCGCGCCCGGGAACCCGAACTGAACTGCCTCGGTCCGCCCTCCCGAGCTGGAGGAGTAGTAGGTCGTGGCCACGTGCTTGCGGTAGCGCACGACCTGGTGCTTGGTGCGCCTGCACGCTCGGTTGGTCGACCGGGTCTCGGAGGCCTTGCCGCCGTAGACCTGGCTTCGGGTGTCGTCATAGACGTCGAAGGAGCCGCCGCCGCCGATCGCCAGCGCGAAGGAGCGCGCCGCGACCGCCTGGGCGCGCAGGGCCGCCTGGGCCCACGATGAGGGCATCTCGTTGGCGACGACGCCCATCGCGTAGCCGTCGAGCCCCACGACGTTGGTGATCAACAGACCACCGCCGGAGGCCTTCACGCGCAGCTTCCCCCTGTAGGCGCCCTCTCCGCGGATCCGGATCGTGCCGTTTCCCACGGCGGTCGCGGCCCGCCCGCACCGGGCGAGCCTGCGGCCTCCGGAGCCGCGAAGGGTGACCCCGGATCCCGAACGCTTGAATCGGTACCGGTGGCCGCGCCGCAGATGCCTGCCGCACGCCTTGCGAGCCTTCTTGAAGCCCACCGAGCCTGCTCCCGAGCCCAGCAGCACCCGAATGGAGTGGCCGGAGGCCTTGCCCACCCGCGTGTGCCGGTAATAGTGCTCGAGGATCGCGCGATAGCCGCGGCCGTGACGGGCCAGGCCGTACGCCCCGTACTGGCTCATCCCGACGCCGTGGCCGAAGCCCCGCCCCTTGACCACCCAGGTTGCGGCGCTCGCGCCATCGACCCAGGCGAAGCTCGCGGCCGCGACGATCCCGGCCGCCAACCCGATAGCGGTTCGTCTCGCTGTGCTGATCGACATGTCCCTGGGCGTGCCCGCGACGAGGCGCAGCCCTGAGTCGCGCTTCGACCACGAGCATCGGATCCCTGCACCGCGCTCTAGGCTGAAGTCGACGATCGTACACGCGCACCTATCCGGGAGGAACAAGCGTTGACTGGAGGTCGGAGATGAGCATCGCGGCGCGGGAGCGGGCGGTCACAGACGGAGTCGAGAAGCGCCTGTACATCGGTGGCGAGTGGCGCGATGCGAGCGGTGGGGAGAGATTCGCCGTCCAGGATCCCGCCACGGGCGAGTCCCTGTGCGAGGTCGCCGACGCGACCTCGGAGGACGCAACGGCGGCGCTGGACGCCGCGGTCGCCAAGCAGGCCGAGTGGGCGGCCACACCCCCGAACGAGCGCGGCGAGATCCTCTGGCGAGCGTTCGAGGCGCTGAATGAGCGCGCCGACGATCTCGCCCTCCTGATGACCCTCGAGATGGGCAAGGCGGTGGCCGAGTCAAAGGCCGAGATCGCCTACTCCGCCGAGTTCTTCCGCTGGTTCTCCGGCGAGGCGCTGCGGATCGACGGCAACTACAAGGTGGCGGGCAACGCCGCCAGCCGGGTGCTCGTGATGCGCCAGCCCGTGGGCCCGAGCTTCTTCATCACACCGTGGAACTTCCCGAATGCCATGGGAACCCGAAAGATCGGCCCCGCCATCGCCGCGGGATGCACGATGGTGATGAAGCCGGCGCAGCTCACCCCCCTGTCCATGCTCGCCCTCGCGCAGATCCTGGAGGAGTGCGGGCTCCCGCCCGGAGTCCTGAACGTGATCACGAGCTCATCCTCGAGCTCCGTCGCGACGCCGATCATCGAGGACTCCCGGCTTCGGAAGCTGAGCTTCACCGGTTCCACCGAGGTGGGGCGCAAGCTGATCGCGCAGGCGGCCGAGGGGGTGCTCAACGTCTCGATGGAGCTGGGCGGCAACGCCCCCTTCCTGATCTTCGAGGGCGCCGACCTCGATGCCGCGGTGGAGGGGGCGATGATCGCCAAGATGCGAAACATCGGCGAGGCCTGCACCTCGGCGAACCGCTTCCACGTGGCCGAGTCCGTTGCGGGCGACTTCGCGGACAAGCTCGCCCAGCGCATGGGCGCCCTGAAGGTCGGACGCGGGACCGAGGACGACGTCGACGTCGGGCCCCTGATCGACGAGGACCAGCGCTCCAAGGTCGCCGAGTTGGTCGACGACGCCGTCGCCAAGGGCGCCAACGCCGTGGTCGGCGGCTCGCGCCTCGACGGAGCCGGCTACTTCTTCGAGCCCACGGTGCTCGGAGGCGTGACCCCGGAGGCGCGGCTGCTGAAGGAGGAGATCTTCGGACCGGTCGCGCCGGTCACCTCATTCGACTCCGAGGAAGAGGCGATCGCCGCCGCCAACGACACCGAGTACGGCCTCGTCGCCTACGTCTTCACCCGCGACCTGAAGCGCGCGATTCGGGTCTGCGAGGGCCTTGAGACCGGGATGATCGGCCTCAATCAGGGGATGGTCTCCAACGCGGGCGCCCCGTTCGGCGGCGTCAAGCAGTCGGGCATCGGCCGCGAGGGCGGCAACGAGGGGATCGACGAGTACCTGGAGACGAAGTACGTCGCGGTGAACCTCTGACCCCGGACGCCATCGCCTACGAGCTGGTCCGCGTTCGGACGCGGGATCGAGAGGAGACGACGGTCTACGTGGTCCGCCATCCGCGAGCCGCGACCCGCCTCTCGCTCGTGTGCTTCGACGACGCGGTCCGGCTCGATCGCTGGTGCGTGGCCAACGGGCGGCCAGAGGCCATCGTGGCCGGGTTCTTCGTCCGGGACCCGTGGCGGCCGCTGGGCGAAGTCCGGATCGCCGGTCGGCTCGTCGAGCACGAGCCGATCGCCCGGCCGTGGGGCCCCCGGCGGGCCTGTGTCCACATCGACGGCTCGCTTCGCCTCGCGCCGCGGGCGGAGCTGGACGCGGAACCAAGCGGGGATCTGGTCCAGGCCGGACCGCTCCTCGTGAGCGAGGGACGGGTCCTGATCAACGGCGGCGATGAGGAGGGCTTCTCGACGGGAGCCGGGCAGTTCGACTCCGACATCACCGTGGGCCGACACCCGCGCTGCGCGCTCGGCGTGAGCGACGGCGAGGTGCTGGCGCTCTGCTGCGACGGGCGCCGATCGGGCGTCGATGCGGGGCTCGACCTGGCCGAGCTCGCCCGTCTGCTCGTCTCGTTCGGCGCCCGCGAGGCAATCAACCTCGACGGCGGGGGCTCGGCGACCCTCATCCATCGCGGGCACCTCCTGAATCGGCCGTATTCCGAGTACGACCAGCCCGCGCCCGAGTCACGGCCCGTCGTCACGGCCCTCCTGTTCGAGCCGGTCGCCGGGTGAGCCCGGCGCCCACGGCGAGCAGCCGGGCCCCGGGGCGTGGTCGAGATCGAGCCTGATGCCCTCCGGGTCGCGGGACGAGAGCGAGTGGTAGCTCGTCAATCCTTGGAAGGCCGAATCGCCGCTCCGGCGATCAACGGGCGAACGATCGGCGGCGCCTTTGGCATCCCGTCCGGCTCCGCGCTCGAAACGCTGAGCGGCGACGCCTCGATCGTCGCGAGTGTGTCGCGGTTCGGATGGCAGCCCCGACCGAACCAGCCCCAGGGCCGCTCGAGGCGATCCTGCCATCGAGCGAGGCCGGGATCGTCGGCGCGAACGTGCTCCAAAAAGAGCAGGCGCCC
>DATBFS010000068.1:0-15559 GCA_036558385.1 Solirubrobacterales bacterium
GACGCTCGAGTCGATGAAGGTGATGCAAAACGTCAACTCGCTGATCGGCGCCCGGGGGGCCACCTTCACGAACAGCTTCGTCAACTACTCCCTGTGCTGTCCGTCTCGCGCCACGTTCTTGACCGGCCAGTACGCGCACAACCACCGCGTCTGGACCAACAAGCCCCCGGACGGCGGCTTCCCGCGCTTCCAGTCGCTTCACGCCAGCAACAACCTCGCGCTGTGGCTTCAGCGCTCCGGCTACTACACCGCCCTCGTCGGCAAGTACCTGAACGAATACGAGAACAAGCCGGCGAAGCCGCCGGGGTGGTCGGAGTGGCACGCGGTGGCCCCGGACGATCAGAAGGTCTACGACTACACGCTCAACAACAACGGCGAGCTCACGGCGTACGGCCATGCGAAGTCGGACTTCAAGGACGAGGTTCTGACGAGGAAGGCGGTCTACTTTCTCAATCGCCGAGCGTCGAAGCCGCGGCCGTTCTTCCTGTGGCTCACCTACACGGCGCCGCACGTCGGCGGCCCGAACCCGAACCCGCAGCCGCCGCATGACTGCACCGGCACGGCCAAGCCGGCGGCGCGTTATGCCCACGCCTTCGACACCGAGCCGCTGCCCATGAGCCCGAGCTTCAACGAGGCGGACGTCTCCGACAAGCCGGCCGCCGTGCGAAACCTTCCTCTGCTCGACGAGGTGCGGATCGCGGACATCCAGCGGAGGTATCGCTGCGAGCTCGAGTCGTTGCTGTCGGTCGACGATGGCGTCAGGCAGGTGATCGACGCGCTCACGGCCAAGCACGACCTCGAGAACACACTGATCGTCTTCACCTCCGACAACGGCTACTTCCACGGCGAGCACCGGATCCCGAACGAGAAGACACGGATCTACGAGGAGTCGATCCGCGTCCCGCTGGAGATGCGCGGGCCGGGCATCCCGGCGGGGGTGAGCGTGGAGCCGCCGGTCGTCAACGCGGACCTGGCGCCGACCATCGTGGACGCCGCCGACGTGAGCCCGGGCCTCGAGATGGACGGGCGCTCGCTTCTCCCGGTGATCCAGAGCCCCACGATCGACCGCAACCGCGATCTTTTGATCGAGGAGCCGTCGGTCAAGGCGATCCGGACTCCCCGCTACGTGTACGCGGAGTACGAGCAGGGAGATCGCGAGCTCTACGACCTCCAGACCGATCCGTATGAGCTCCAGAACCTCGCCGGCCGGACCGCGTACGCGTCGGTGGAGTCCGCGCTCCGGTTCCGTCTTCACAAGCTGGAGGGATGTGCGGGGCCCGACTGCCTCATGAAGAAACCGGACCCGGCGGCTCCCTGATGCGCGGCGAGCGTGTTAGGCTGACGGCAGCTATGGGCAGGCGGGGGAGTCTCCTCACAGCGATCCTTGCGACGCTGGCCATCACGGCTTCTTTGGTCGTGGCCGGGTTGACGAGCCGTGCGCCCACGCTCGGCCAGGCGGCCGCGGCAGCGCGACCCAACGTCCTCGTCATCGAGACCGACGATCAGACGCTCGAGTCGATGAAGGTGATGCAGAACGTCAACACGATGATCGGCGGCCAGGGGGTGACGTTCGCGAACAACATCTACAACTTCTCGCTCTGCTGCCCCTCGCGCTCGACGTTCCTCACCGGGCAGTACGTGCACAACCACGGCGTGTGGAGCAATCAGGGGCCGAGTGGCGGCTTCCAGAAGTTCGAGGCCCTGCACGGCAACAACAACCTCGCCGTTTGGATGCACCGTGCGGGCTACTTCACGGCGATGATCGGCAAGTACCTGAACCAGTACAAGAACCAGCCGGGCATCCCGCCAGGGTGGTCCGAATGGCACGCGACGGCGCCCTACGACCAGCGCGTCTACAACTACCCGATCAACAACAACGGTGCGCTCACCCAGTTCGGCCAGGACCCGAGCGACTTCAAGGACGACGTCCTGACCCGCAAGGCCGTGGAGTTCGTGAACCGCCGGGCGACGCAGCCGTCCCCGTTCTTCCTCTGGCTCACCTACACGGCCTCGCACGTGGGCGGCCCGCCCAACCCGAACCCGCCGCACGACTGCAAGGACGGCGCCAAGCCGGCGCCGCGCGACGCTGACGCGTTCAACAATGTCCCGCTGCCGAAGCCCCCGAACTTCAACGAGGCCGACGTGTCAGACAAGCCTCAGGTGATCCGCCGGCTGCCGAAGCTCACGCACCAGCAGATCGGGAACATCCAGCGCAAGTACAGGTGCGAGCTCGAGTCGCTGCTGGCGGTCGACACGGGCGTGAAGAAGGTGCTGAACACCCTCAAGGCCAAGGGGGCGCTGGACAACACGCTGATCATCTTCACCTCCGACAACGGCTACTTCCACGGCGAGCACCGGATCCCCGGCGACAAGTCCCGCGTCTATGAGGAGTCGATTCACGGCCCGCTTCTGATGCGGGGACCCGGCGTTCCGAAGGGCGTCACCATCAACCCGCTGGTGACGAACGCGGACCTGGCGCCGACGATCATCGACGCGGCCAACACCCACGCGGGCCTGACCATGGACGGTCGATCGCTGTTCCAGGTCATCCAGCACCCCCTGACCGACAAGAACCGGGAGATCCTCGTCGAGGAGCCCACCTACGAGGCGATCCGCACCCAGCGCTACGTCTACGCCGAGTACAACAACGGGGATCGCGAGCTCTACGACCTCCAGAACGACCCGTACGAGCTACAGAGCCTGCACAACGCACCGGCCTACGCCTCCGTCAGGCAGACCCTCAAGGCCCGTCTCCACAGCCTCGAGAACTGCGCCGGGGCGAGCTGCCGCGTCTATCAGCCGGACCCGACGCCGTAGCGAGCTGGCTCGGGCGGGGAGGACCGCCGCGCGGTCGGGCCTAGCGCCCGGTCCACCGCGGGGGGCGCTTCTCGGCGAAGGCCCTGATCCCCTCGCGGAGGTCCTCCGACTCAAAGCACGAGCGCCGCAGCTCGATCAGCTCGCGCTCCTGCTCGGGCGTCAGTCGCGGGTATGAGTTGAGGGTCTCGATCGCCCGCTTGTTGCCGCGCGCAGACAGCGGGGCGTTCGCGGCGACCTCGGACGCGAGGCGCAGCGCCGTCTCTGGAAGCTCGCCCTCCGGGACCGTGTCGTGGACCAGCCCCACCGCCACCGCGCGCGGGGCGCTCAGGTTGCGCCCGGTGAGGAAGAGCTCCTTGGTCCGGGCGATCCCGATCACGTCGATGAACTTCGCAAGCCCGGTGTGACCGTAGATCAGGCCGAGCTTGGCGGGGGGCATGCCGAGCTTGGCGTCCATGACGCAGAGCCGCAGATCGCATCGAATCGCCAGCTCCAGCCCGCCGCCCAGGCAATGGCCGTTGATCGCGGCGAGCACGGGGTAGGGATGCGCGCTGATCGCTTCCATGGCCGCGTGGAAGGGGTGAGCCACCAGCGCCTCCGCGTCCGTCGCGAAGCTCTCGTCGGGGATGTCCGCGATGTCGTAGCCCGCCGAGAAGACCTTCCCCTCGCCGGTGATGATCACGCAACGGACCTCGATGCCCCGGTCCAGCCTCGGCATCACCTCCGCGATGGCGTCCAGGATGTCGTGGTCGAGGGCGTTTCGCCGCTCGGGGTTTGAGATCGTAAGCCGGGCGACCGCGTCGGCGGGATGATCGAGGACGAGCTTTCCGCCGGCGAGCGACGTGCGCCCGTCATCGGAGGCTTCCGGCGACTCCGGGCCGGGGGTCATTCGAGGACGACGAGGACGTCGCCCTCCTGGACCGACTGGCCCTCCTCGCAGTTGATCGCCTTGACGGTGCCGGGATCCTCCGCCTCGACCGGCATCTCCATCTTCATCGACTCGAGGATCACCACCGTGTCGCCCTCGTCCACCTGGTCGCCGACTCCCACCTCGATCTTCCAAACGGTGCCGGTGATGTGCGCCTCGACGTTCATGGGCGCGGGCGGCGGGGCTGCGGGCATGAGCGCGACACGGCGGGGGAGAATATCCGGCCTTGCACACCGAACGTAAAGGCGACCCCGTGGTGGTCGTCGCCGCGCACAACGAGGCCGACCGGATCGGCGCCACCCTGGACGCCCTCGCGAGGGCGTTCCCGGGCGCCGAGGTGTTCGTCGCCGACGACGCATCCACGGACGGCACCTCGGAGGTTGCGCTCGCGGGAGGGGCCCAGGTGGTGAGCCGGCGCCGGCCGCACGGCAAGGGGGCGAACATGAGCGCCGCCGCGGAGGCCGCGCTCGATCGCGACGATCGAGCGGGCGCGACGGTCTACGTGCTCTGCGACGCGGACCTCGGCTCCTCGGCCGAGGCGCTCCGTCCCCTGGCGGCCGCCGTCCAAGGGGACTCCTGCGACCTGGCCGTGGCGCAGTTCAGGAACCGGGTGGGCGGCGGGTTCGGGATCGCGCTCGGATTCGCCCGGTGGGCGATCGAGCGCAGGTGCGGGTTTCGAGCGCGCGCGGCGCTCTCCGGCCAGCGCGCGATGCGCGCGGCCGTGTTGCGGGACGTCCTACCGTTCGCCGATGGCTACGGCATGGAGACGGGCATGACGATCGACGCGGTCCGCGCCGGATACCAGCTGCGGGAGATCGAGCTCGACCTCGAGCACCGGGCCACGGGTCGGAGCCTCGCCGGCTTCCTGCATCGCGGGCAACAGCTCTGGGACATCGCCCGCGCCTACCGGTCGCGCCGTTAGCCTGCCGGCCGTGATCCTCGCCATCGATCAAGGGACGACGGGCACCACCTGCCTGGTCTTCGATCGCCAGGGGAAGATCGCCGGGCGGGCCTACTCCGAGTTCGAGCAGCACTTCCCGCGTCCCGGCTGGGTGGAGCACGATGCGAACGAGATCTGGGAGGTGACACGGGGGGTGGCCGCGAAGGCGCTCGCTGCGGCGGGGATCGAGGGCGGCGGCCTCGACGCGATCGGGATCACGAATCAGCGCGAGACGGTGGTCGCCTGGGATCCGGCGACCGGGGAGCCCATCCACCGCGCGCTGGTGTGGCAGGACCGCCGCACGGCGGCTCGCTGCGACGAGCTCAGGGAGGCGGGCCGCGAGGATCTCGTGCGGGCCCGGACCGGCCTCGTGATCGACCCGTACTTCTCGGGCACCAAGATCGAATGGCTGCTTCGAAACGTCGAGGCCGCGCGCGGCGCCGCCTTCGGCACGATCGATTCCTGGCTGGCGTTCAAGCTCACCGGCCGGCACGTGACGGACTTCTCGAACGCGTCGCGCACGATGCTCTTCGACATCCACCGACTCGGCTGGGACCCGGAGCTCTGCGAGTTGCTCGGCGTCGACCCCGCCAGCCTTCCGGAGCCCGCGCCCTCATCGCACGTGTACGGGACCACGAGCGAGTTCGGGGGCGATGTGCCCGTGGCGGGAATGGCGGGCGACCAGCAGGCGGCGCTGTTCGGGCAGGCGTGCCAGCGGCCGGGGATGGCCAAGAACACCTACGGGACGGGGAGCTTCGTGCTGCTCAATGCGGGGCCCGAGGCCCCGGAGCCCGGCGAGGGCCTCCTGACCACGGTGGCCTGGGGCCTCGGCGAGGAGATCGTCTACGCGTTGGAGGCTGCCGTGTTCGTCACCGGCGCCGCCGTGCAGTGGCTGCGGGACGCCCTCGGGATCATCGATTCGGCGGCCGAGACCGAGGAGCTCGCGAAGTCGATCCCGGAAAACGACGGCGTCTACTTCGTGCCGGCGCTGACGGGGCTCGGGTCCCCGTACTGGGATCCCTATGCCCGGGGGACGATCGTGGGGCTGACGCGGGGCACGGGTCGGGCCCATCTCGCGCGGGCCGCTCTGGAGGCGATCTCCTACCAGACCGTCGACGCGGTTCGGGCGCAGGAGGCGGCCGCGGGCGCCACGCTCGCGCTGCTGAAGGCGGACGGGGGGGCGGTCTCCAATCGCTGGCTGATGCAGTTCCAGGCCGACGTCTTGGGCGTCGAGGTGGTGGTTCCCGAGATCGCCGAGACGACCGCGTTGGGGGCCGCGTACCTGGCGGGGATCGCCACCGGATTGTGGGACCCCCCTCAGGTCGAGGCGATGTGGCACGAGCGGGCCCGCTACGAGCCGCTGATGGGCGCCGAGGAGCGCGCCGCGACCCTCGCCGGCTGGCGGAGGGCAGTCGAGCGCGCCCGGGGCTGGGCCAGCGCGTAACCGCCCCTCGGCGGGGGGGTAGAGGGGGGTGGATCCGGCTTTGCCCGGAAGCTCGCCCATGGCCGACATCAAGCCCCAGGTCTACAAGGACCCGCGACCCGCCGAGTACTTCAAGCGCTTCCACGACCGCTCGCGCACGCACGAGCCCGACTGGGTGTACGACCTGGCGAGGATGATCCTGACTCCGCCGACGTTGCTCCTCTACCGGGCCCGGGCGATCGGGGCCGAGAACGTTCCCACCTCGGGGCCGGTGATCCTGGCCCCGAACCACTTCAGCCAGTGGGACCACTTCTTCGCGGGCGTCTTCTTGCGCCGGAAGGTCCGCTTCATGGCGAAGTCCCAGCTGTTCACGAACCCGGTGATCAAGTACATCTTCTGGCACGGTGGCGCGTTTCCCATCCGGCGCGGCCACCATGACGAGGAGGCTTTTGCGACCGCCTACGCGATCCTGGATCGCGGCGGGTGCCTCCTGATGTACCCGGAGGGTGGCCGCTCTCGGACCGGGGGGCTCGGGGAGCCGCGCCCGGGGGTCGGCCGGATCGCGCTCGAGTCGGGGGTGCCCGTGATCCCCATCGCGATCCACGGCTCGCTCGGGGTACGACGATGGCGCAAGCTGGGATTCCCCAAGGTCACCGTGCAGTACGGCGAGCCGATGCGCTTCGAGGTCGCACCCCAGCCGACCCGCGAGCGGCAGCTCGAGGTGGCCGGCGAGGTCTTCCAGCGGGTGCGGGAGATGTACCAGGCGTTGGAGGAGAAGGGCCGAAGCGGCGTGATCAAGTCCCTGCGGGAGGGGATTGGCGCGACCGGCGACCGCCGGATCCCGGCGGGATCGCACCGGTAGCGGGCGCCGGCCCGCCCGCCTCACTCGTACTTGGCGTCGAGGCTCGCCCAGTGCTCGGGATCGTGGCCCGGGACGATCACCGCTCGGGGGTACTCGCGGTGGAAGAGCTGCAGCTCCTGCAGCGAGCGACGCCAGAGGTGCGGGTCCTGCGGGCGCGGCTGCGCGGGGCCGCCCTCGAGCTGGCGCATCGTGTAGACGGCGTCGCCCGCGATCACGAAGTCGCGGTCGCGCAGGCGGGCCAGCACGCACATGTGCCCAACGGTGTGACCCGGGGTGAAGGCGAGCCGGAGGCTCCCGTCGCCGAACAGGTCGAAGGTGCGTGCGAAGGTCGAATACGAGTCCACCCTCGGCCCGTCGAAGTCCACCAGGCGGTAGTCGAACGCATAGTCGTAGTGCTGTGGCCGATAGCCGCGCAAGAGAGGCCTCGACCCGGTCGTGGCGGCAGCCCATTCGGCGGTGGAGAGCACGAAGGCGGATGACGGGAACTCCGAGATCCCCGACGCGTGGTCCATGTGCAGATGGGTCATCACCACGAGCGGGATCGAGCGCGGGTCGGCTCCCAGCTCCCGCAGCTGAGAGGGGAGGTCTCCTCCGGACTCGACGCGCGGGCGCGCGACGCGGGCCGCAAGACGACCGAAGTTCTCGCGCGGCTCCGCCGCGATCGAGGAGTGGAGGCTCGTGTCGACGAGAATCGAGCCCGCGCTCGGGTGGGTGATCAGGAACGCGGGGCACGGCACCCACAGCCATCCTGTTGAGCGTGAGGTGAAGAGGCCGGTGGTCTTGAGGGCCTCGAAGGGCCCCCCGGGGCGCTCGAACGAGGCACGCGGGAACTCGACCTCGCCTCCCGAGAGCGGCTGAACGGTCACGGTCGCTCCCCGAGAGCCGCCCGGGAGCGGCTCGTCGAGGGGTTTTGGGTCGGCGTGCACCTTCATGGAGGCCGCTCAGCGTAGCGGGGTAGGGTGGACCGCCATGCACCCCGGCGAGGCTCGGGCGCGGCCTTGCCGGGGATAAGCTCCCGCCGCATGACCGAGGGCGCGTCATCCCGGATCTTTCGCCCCGGGCTCCTGGACGGTCAGGTGTGCGTGGTCTCCGGAGCGGGCACCGGCCTCGGTCGGGCGATCGCTGTCGAGCTCGGCGCGCTGGGCGCCACGGTGGTCGGCTGCGGACGCCGCCCTGAGCCGCTCGCCGACGTGGTGGACGCGATCCAGCGGTCGGGTGGCGCTGCGGAGGGCGAGTCGCTTGACATCCGGGACGCCGAGGCGGTCGACCGGCTGTTCGATCAGGTGCTCGAGCGGCACGGGCGCCTCGACGTGCTCGTGAACAACGCCGGCGGCCAGTTCCTGAGCCCGGCCGAGGCGATCAGCCCGAAGGGCTTCCGCACGGTGACCGAGCTGAACGTTCAGGGGACCTGGCAGATGACGCATGCGGCCGCGACCAAGGCCTTCATCCCGCAGGGGACCGGCAAGGTGGTCAGCGTCACGCTCTCCCCGCACAACGGGATGCCCGGGATGGTCCACTCGGGCGCCGCGCGGGCCGCCGTCGAGAACATGATGAGAACGCTCTCCGTCGAGTGGGCCCGGTTCGGGATCAAGCTGTGCGCGGTCGCGGCCGGCCAGTTCGACACCGAGGTCCTGCGCACGAAGTACCCGCCGCAGGTCGCCGAGCACGTCCATCGCACGATCCCGCTCGGGCGCCTCGGCACGCCCGAGGAGATGGCCTGGATGGTCGCCTATCTGGCCTCGCCGGCGGGCGACTTCCTCTCGGGGTGCGTGATCACGGTGGACGGCGCGCGCGACAACTGGTTCGGCACCTGGCCGCCGGCGACGGCGACCGGGGAGGCCGGCGAGCCGCTCGCCGAGGAACGCAGGCCCGGTGACTGAGGATCAGCCCGAGAACGCCGCGGCGAGCGCCTCGACCAGCGCGCGTCCGCACCGCTCGCCGGGGTCCTTCTCGGGGTTGTAACAGGCGACCGAAGCGCCGGCCAGCGCGGGCGAGGAGGCGAGCGGCGCCAGGCAGCCGCCCAGCTCATCCCAGCCCATGCCGTTCGGCATCAGGTAATCGGTTGCGGCGAAGACGTCCTGGTCGAGGATGTCGACGTCGAGGTGGAGCCAGAACGGCGTTTCGGCCGCGAGGTCTGCGGCCACGCGCTCGGCGACCGCGCCGGCGCCCTCGACCCGCAGCTCGTCCACCGGGACGTGGGTGAGTCCCGGCCCCAGCTCCTCGGGCTGAAGCATGCCGTGCTCCAGTGACTCGACCTGATCGCGGTAGCCGACGAGCGCCGCGTCCTCCACGGCGATCGAGGGGCCGCCGGCCGCCTCGACCCAATCCTCCGGGCCACGACCGAATGCCACGGCCACAGGCATGTCCGCCGCCTCGCCCGTGGGAGACGTGACCCCATCGTAGAGGTCCAGATGGCCGTCCAGGTATGCGAGGCCGATCCGACCGAGCCGGTCCCGGGCGCCGGCCAGGGCTCCGGGCACCTCGGCGCAGCAACCGCCGAGGAGGAACGGCCGGCTCCCGGCGTCCAGCGAGCTCGCGACCGCGTCCCGGAGGGTGGAGGTCGTCGCCAACACGTCGCGGCTCCCCACGATGCCCGTGGCCGGGTCGCGAAGGTCGCCGTGGATCTGGACGTCGAGATCGCCGGCGTCCGTGGCCCCCAGTGCCGCGGACATGCCCAGGTCTCGAAGCGCGGCCGGCGCCCGCTCGGTGCCGCCGGACCCGCCGACCGAGTCGATCGGCACCCCGATCAGCTCGAACGAGCGCGGGCGTGAGCCTCGCTCAGGCGTACATGCCCCCGAACTGGCCGCCGGTGACGTTCAGCACCTGGCCGTGGACGTAGTTGGCGAGGTCAGACGAGAGGAAGAGGACCGGCCCCGCGGCCTCCGAGGGCTGCGCCGGGCGCCCCAGCGGGATGATCATCGAGGCCATCGCCCGCTGCTGCTCGGGGATCCCGAGCTCGATCTTCTCTCCACCGCGCTCGATCGCCTCGGCCTGCTCCTTGGCCTGGGTCAAGCGGGTCTCCACGAAGCCGAACGCGACCGCGTTGACGTTGACCTTGAACTGACCCCACTCCTTGGCGATCGTCTTCGTGAGACCCGTGACGCCGGCCTTCGCCGCCGAATAGTTCGCCTGACCCGCGTTCCCCATCGTTCCCGAGATCGAGGTGATGTTGACGATCTTGCGGAAGCGCTCGCTCCCCTGCCCGGCCTCCTGCTTTGCGGCCTCGCGCCATGAGGGCGCCAGCGCCCTGATCATCCGGAACGGAACGATCGTGTGGATGTCGAGCATCGCCTGGAACTGCTCGTCGCTCATCTTGTGGACGACGCCGTCCCAGGTGTAGCCGGCGTTGTTGACGACGATGTCGACCTCGCCGAACGCCTCGTTCGCCTTCGCCACCAGCTCATCGCAGGCACCCGGCTTGGTCAGGTCGCCGGCGAAGACCGCGGTCTCGCCCTCGATCTCACCGGCGGCCTGCTCGGCCACGTCGCCGTCGATGTCGTTGATCAGGACCTTCGCGCCCTCGCCGATGAACAGCTCGGCCGTGGCCCTGCCGATCCCGCGGGCCGAGCCGGTGATGATCGCGGCCTTGCCGTCAAGTAGTCCCATCTGCGCTCGTTCTCCTGTCTGTGGGCTTGGTCGGAGCGGGAACCGTATCTGGGTCGATGCCTCCTCGGTAGCCGCGAGCGCGCCCCCACGGTGGGCACGGCACCGATCCGTCCAGGCCGCCCTTGACCGGTGGTGGCAGGCGGCCCCGGCGGTCCTCGACCACGTCCTGGACCTTGCGACCGGCGGCCAGGGCCAGCCGGTCGGAAAAGGCGAAGATCACGATCGCAACACGGCTCGTGTAGATCTCGAGGCTGCCGCCGTACGGATTCCAGGCCGCCTTCGCGCCTCGGAAGGAAAACACCGGCAATCGAGTGGGGTAGGCGGCCGGGTAGCGGTGGCATAGGCTCCAGATCTGGATCTCCACGGGCCACGAGCCGTGCGGATGTCCATACCCGAAGTCCGTGGTGGGGTTGTGGCTGATCCTGGCGCCGAAGAGCGTGATCGGGTAGCGGCCGAAGCTCAGCCCCAGGTAGTAGAGGCGTCGCATCCCGCCGAAGTGCGAGCTCGGATGCCTCTCGCACGTGCGAGCCGAGAAGGCCACCTGTCCCTCGCCGCCATCGCATCGGTCGAAGCCGTCGCCGCCGTTCAGCCGCTCCTTGCCTGCGCCGCCGCTGAGCCGGTCCTCACCCCGGTTGCCGAGCATGACGTCGTGGCCGCCCTGACCGAACAGCGCATCCTCGCCTGCCTGCCCCGCGACCAGATCGTCGTTTCCCCGCCCGCACACCAGGTCGTCGCCCTTTCCGGCCAGGATCAGGTTCTGGTGCCCGTCGCCCACGATGACGTCGTCACCCGGCGTCCCCTTGATGACCCGACCCGGAGAGGAGCCGTCGCCGATCGTGGGAGCGACCCCGCGACAGAGCGGCGGCTCAGCCGCCCCGACGGGATGGCTGAGGCCGACGGCCGCCAACAGGCTCGCTATGAGGAGCACGACCAACCGTCCTCGGAGTCCACCTAGCATGAATCGACCCTAACCCCTATCCGCGTTGGGCTGGAGCGTGTCGCGGCGAAAGCTCCGCCGCCATGCGTCGACGGCGTGGTAGCGTCGCTCCATGTCGGAGGGGAACGCGGAGTTGATCCGGCGCTTCTACGCGGCGTTCGGCGAGCGAGACGGCGGCGCGATGGCCGCCTGCTACGCGCCGAATGCTCGCTTCTCGGACCCCGTGTTCCCGGCCCTTCGGGGCGAGGAGCCGGGCGCCATGTGGCGCATGCTCACAGGACGCGCCGAGGACCTCGAGGTCGAGCTCCTCGAGCACGACGCGCACGACGCCGACGGGTCGGCCCACTGGACCGCGCACTACACGTTCACCCAGACCGGGCGCCCGGTCGTCAACGACGTTCGCGCCCGGTTTCGCTTCGAAGACGGCCTGATCGCCGAACATCGCGACGACTTCGACTTCCACCGCTGGGCGCGGCAGGCGCTGGGGGCCTCCGGCCTGTTGCTCGGCTGGACGCCGGTCCTTCGCTCGGCCGTGCGCCGGCGGGCGCGCGCCGGGCTCGACGAGTTCATGGCCGGCGAGGCTTCCGTCTGATCCTCGGTCTACGGTCGCCCCGTGGATCGTCGTAGCCACGGGTTCCTCGGAGGGCTGCTCGTCGGCCTGGTGGGCGTCGGGATCCTGGTGATCAGCGCCATCGCCCTGCTGTTGGCGCCGATCGTGGTCTGGGTCGCGTGGAACGTGCTCGATTTCGGCAAGGCGATCGGGGCGGGCGACCTGGGGTTCTGGGGGATCATCCTGCTCTCGATCTTCCTGGTGGGAGGCGCGTTCATCCGGATCGTCGTGGTGAGCCTCGTCTTCCTCATCGACCCGGCCTGGTTCTCCGCGGCCGGGACGCTGATGTGGCCCGAGCCGACCTTCAAGATCTGGGTCGCGACCCTGCTCCTGATCCTCGTCGCCTCGCACTCCGCGGCCGCCACGCGGCGCCGCTCCGAGCACCGAGGCGGCGAGCCCTCCAGCTACGCCTGACCGGCACCCGCTCGAGCGCTACGGGTCCTCCTTGAGGGCCACGTAGTCGTACGTGACGCCGGTTGTGTTGGTGGCATTCGCCGCTCGGCGTGAGGACGCTCGACCGCAGCATCTGAGCCGATGCGCCGCCGCTTGGAGAGGGCCCCTACAGGCCGAGCTGGCGGCCCAGGATCTCCTTCATGATCTCGTCGGTGCCGCCGCCGATGGGGCCGAGGCGAGCGTCGCGAACGGCCCGCTCGATCCCGTACTCCCGCATGTAGCCGTAGCCGCCGTGGATCTGAAGGCACTCATCGGCGACCTCGAGCAGGGCGCGCTGGGTGAAGAGCTTCGCCATCGTCACCTCCCGGATCGCATCCTGACCCTCGGCGAACAGGCGCAGAGCGCTGTAGGTGAGGGCTCGCGAGGCCTCGATCTGGGTGGCCATCTCGGCGAACTTGTGCCGGATCGCCTGGAAGCGGCCGATCGGCCGGCCGAACGCCTGTCGGTCCTTGGCGTAGGCGAGCGTCGCCTCGAACACCTTCTGCATGCCGCCGACGGCGCCGAGCGCCATCGCCAGGCGCTCCCACTGGAAGTTGGCCATGATCAGGTAGAAGCCCTGGTCCTGCTCCCCGAGCAGGTTCTCGGCGGGCACCTCGACGTCAGTGAAGGTGAGCTCACCGGTGTCCGAGGCGTGCCAGCCCATCTTCTCGAGCTTGCTGGTCACCTCGTATCCGGGCATGTCTCGCTCCAGGATCAAGAAGGACAGGCCGTGATGGCCGCCCTCCGGATTCGTCTTGACGGCGCAGACGAGGAAGTCGGCCCGGACCCCGTTGGTGATGAACGTCTTCGATCCGTTGACGACGTAGCCGCCGGTCACCCGGCGGGCCGTGGTGCGGATGTCGGCGACGTTCGAGCCCGCGCCGGGCTCGGTGATTCCCAGGGCGCCCACCGCCTCGCCGCGGATCCCGGGCACGATCCAGCGACGCCGCTGCTCCTCGGTGCCGAAGTTGAAGAGCGGCGGCATCGCGATCTGGGAGTGGGCGTTTAAGCCGGCGGCCACGCCTCCGGAGCCGCCCGAGCGCGAGAGCTCCTCGATCCAGACCGCCTCGTGGACGTAGGTGCCGCCCTGGCCGCCGTACGCCTCGGGGAACTTGAGCCCCAGGAATCCCAGCTCCCCGCAGCGAGCGAACAGCTCCCGCGGGAACTCCCGCGCCTCCTCCCACTCGTCGACATGCGGCCCGATCTCCGCGGAGACGAAGCGACTCACGGACTCGCGGAGCTCCTCGTGCTCGTCGCTGAATGGGGGCAGCGTCGCCCGCTCGCCGGTGTCCTTGACGACGCTCAACCCCTCGCCTTCTCCGGCCCATCTCCCGGGTCGCCCGACACGGGAGATCGCCAGTCCTCCAGCATCGTGTAGCCCCGCCCCTCGTGATCGAAGCCGAGCAGGTCGCCGGTCGGGTTCTTCCGGTCGCCGTGGTGGTAGGCGCGAACCTCGCAGATCTTGCCGTCGCGCAGGCGAAAGAGCTCGGCGCCGCGGTTGATCCGCTTCTCGCCGGACTCGGGGTCACGCCAGGTCATCGTCCACTCGATGCACGCCTCATCGCCCTGCTCGATCCCCGACTCCATGTACCACTGCCCGTCGGCCTGCTCGACGCCCCACTTGGCGTTCTCGGCGATCGCACGGGCGCCGCGATGGGGGCCGAGCCGGGTGTAGTAGTGGACCGCGTCGTCCGTGAAGTGCGAGGCGATCAGCTCCGTGTCGCCGGTGTTCAGCGCCTCGTAGTAGGAGCGGATGTGGTCGAGATGGCTCAGGGCGCCGATTCTGACCGATCGGGGCCTGGGAGGCCTGGCGGCGCTCCGTCGAGAGCGGATGCGAACATATGTTCGTGACCCGGTCCGAGGCGACGATCATGCACGCGGACTTGGACGCGTTCTACGCGTCCGTCGAGCAGCGCGACGATCCCGCCCTCCGCGGCCGCCCGGTGATCGTCGGCGCCGGGGTCGTTCTCGCTGCAAGCTACGAGGCGAAGGCGTTCGGCGTTCGGACGGCGATGGGGGGGCACCAGGCGCGGCGGCTGTGTCCCGGGGCGGCGGTGGTCCCGCCGCGCATGTCGGCGTACGCCGAGGCGAGCCGGGCGGTGTTCGGCGTCTTCGGGCGGATGACCCCGCTCGTCGAGGGCCTGTCCATCGACGAGGCGTTCCTCGACGTCCGGGGCCTGGAGCGGATCTCCGGCCCTCCGCCGGAGATCGGAGCGCGCTTGCGGCGCGAGGTTCGGCAGCGCGTCGGCCTGCCGATCACGGTCGGCATCGCCACCACCAAGTTCCTGGCCAAGATGGCGAGCGGGGTGGGGAAGCCCGACGGGCTGCTGGTCGTCCCGCCGGGCGGCGAGCGCGCCTTCCTCCATCCGCTCCCGCTTGAGCGGCTATGGGGCGTGGGGCCGGTCACGGCCGGCAAGCTGCGGGAGAGAGGGCTCGAGAGCGTCGGCGAGGTGGCGGCGCTGGACGAGCCGGAGCTCGTGACGATCCTGGGTCAGGCGGCCGGGCGCCACCTCCACGCCCTCGCGCACAACCGGGATCCCAGGCGGGTGCGCGGACGGCGCCGAAGACGCTCCATGGGCGCCCAGCGTGCCCTTGGGCGCTCGGCCCGGACGCGCGCCGACCTGGACACCGTCGTGGTCGGGCTCGTGGACCGCCTGGCCCGCCGGCTGCGGGCGGCCCGGCGCGTCTGCCGCACGGTCACCCTCCGGCTTCGGTTTCGCGACTTCTCTCGCGCGACCCGCTCCCGGACCCTGCCGGAGGCGACCGCTCATACGCAGGTGATCCTCTCCACCGGGCGGGGGCTCCTCGCCGAGGCGATGCCTTTGATCGAGCGCCAGGGCATCACGCTTCTCGGGGTCGCGCTCGCCAACCTCGACGACGATGGCGCGATCCAGCTCGCGCTGGCGCTCGATAGCGAGCGCCCCGGCACACTGGACGCCGCCGTCGATGACATCCGCGACCGGTTCGGATCTGACGCGATCACCCGCGCCGTCCTGCTCGGCCGGGA
>DATBFS010000069.1:0-6329 GCA_036558385.1 Solirubrobacterales bacterium
TCCTCTCCCACCAGCAGCAGCCCGTGCGGAAACCGCTCGAATAGCCCGCGGGCCCGCGGGCGTCCCTTCCCTGGAGCATCCGCGCCGCGGCTCATCGCCCAAACCGTAGCCGTCGCGCCGGCATCGGCTCGGCGCCTGTCAGCCCCCGCCGGGGGGCGGTCAGCCCCGCGCGCCCCCCGCGAGGCGGCGGAGGGCCTGCCTCGCCTTCCACACCGCCGGCGGAACCCGCCAGTCCCTCCCGGCACGAAGGCGCAGCAGCGTGGGCGAGGTCTTGAGCCGGAAGCGAAGCCCGTCGTCCTCGTAGTAGACGCCGACCCGGGGCCAGTACAACGGGGCCGCGGCGTGCATGCTCGCGGGCAGGGTGCACGCCGCCGAGAATCCCGCCTCACGGGTCGCCTCGACGACCCGCTCGTCCTCGTCGGAGAAGGGATAGGCGAACGACCTGCACGGCTGGTCGAGGTTCGCCTCGCAATCGCGGCGCGAGCCCTCGAGCTCCTCGGCGAGGGTGGCGTCGTCGACCTCGGTGAGATGGGGGTGGGTCAGGGTGTGCGCCCCGATCTCCCATCCCGCCTCCGCGAGCGTCGCGAGCTCCTCCCAGGACATCGGGACGAGCTCCGACTCGTGCGGGCCCCCGATCCAATGATCGATACCGGGCCAGGACATCGGGGCCTCGCTGCCGGTGAAGGACGTGGGCACGAAGACCGTCCCGGGGACTCCGAGCCGCGAGAGGATCGGGAACCCGAGCTCGATCACGGACCGATAGGCGTCGTCGAAGGTCACGGCGAAGGTCTTGGCGGCCGGCGGAGCGTGAACCGCTTCGTGGAAGGTGGCGCCCGCATATCCGCGGCCCAGCATGAGCTTCACCTGGCTCTCGAGCTGCGCGGGCGTAACGGAGAGATCGGCGTCCCAGTCCTCGCTCACCGCGTGGTAGCAGAGGACGAGCGCGTCGGTGACGATGCCGTTGCCCTCAGCCATCGGCGGAGTGTGCCACAGCCGGCGCTGGGCGCTCGGGGGTCGGTCCCGGCGCTCGGATGGGCGCAGGCACCAGCTCGTCGCGCATCCTGGCCAGCCCGCGGTAGAGCCGGCCCTCCGCCGTCGTCCGGCGCTCGCCGATGATCCTCGCGATCTCCGGCACGGTGAGCGCGGCGCCGAAGCGAAGCGCGATCACCTCGCGCTCCTCGTCGGAGAGCAGCGAGAGCGCGGACCTGAGCTCATCGCGGGCCGCGATGCGGCCGTAGTCGTCGATGCCCACCGGAAGGGCGAAACCGATCCGCTCCACCGCACGCTGCTCCGCGCCGCGGCGCCGCAACTCGTCCCGAAGGCGGTTCACGGCGATCGAGTAGAGCCAGGTCTTCTCGCTCGCCTTACGACGGTCGAAGCGGGCCCTCGCCCGCAGGGCCCGCTCGAAGGTGTCGGCGAGCACGTCCTCGGCCAGCCCCCGGTCCCCGCACCGGTACACGAGGAACGCGAACAGCGGCTTGGCGTGCTCTGCGAAGAGGCGTTCGAAGTCTTGGGCGCGCATGACGTGTGCTCAGTCGGGAATCCACCGTCTCGTTCGTAAAAGGAAGTGGTGGTTGATAAACGCGATCACGACCGTCGGACTGACGGGGGGGAACCTCCGCAAGGGGCGCTGGAGGTAGTCCGGCTACTCGAGACGGTGCGTCCGGTACCCACCGGCGCGGAGCTGGATCGAGCGCGATCGCGCGCCACCGCACGAGTCGCACGAACCAACCAAGCTCGGCGATCGCTCAGAGCTCGAGCCGCCATTCTGGGGCTGACCGTGGTGGGTCTGATGGTCACCATCACCAGCACCGGGATGGCGCTTTCGGGCATCTCGAGCAGCGGTAGCGCCGGGGTCGCCCAGTATGGCGGGGAACCACAGGGACAGGTACTCGGTGGGCATCGCGCACCGCCCACGTCAGGAGTACGGGTAACCCGCCAGCTGGCGGCCGCGGGCAAGGGTGACGCGCTTCCCTTCACGGGACTCGCGACCATTCCCTTGCTCGCGGCCGGGCTCGTGATGCTCGGCGCCGGCGTACTCGGCCGCCGGGCGGCGGCCGCCCGCGACGGCGAGCGCTCGGGCGGGGACGCCTCGGGGCGCTAGCGGCCGGACCCACTCAGCGCGCAGCTCAAACTCCGCGCCGCGTGGCTGGCTGGGCAGGGACGACCTCGACGCGTTGGTCCCGGTAGGCGGGACCAGCGTCGAAAGGGGCTTGGCCGCTAGATCGGCAACCGCGCCGAGCGCGCCCATCGCCGCCATTCGGCCCGGCGGGCCGCGGGGCGCGCGTGGGCCGCGCGACCGACGTCGTCGCGTGCGGACTGGAGCAGCGGCTCGAGCGGGTTGAGCGTCCGTGCCTCCGCGAGCGCCGGGCGGGGGTCGCGGCCCCCGAAGCCGAGCACGACGGCCCGCCCGTATTGAAGCTCCCAGTTTTCGGGGTCGCGGTCGATCGCCTGGTTGATCATGCGCGCAGCGAGGGGGTCGAGGCCCGCCCTCGCGTCGCAATAGGCCAGCAGCTCGAACGGCTCGGGGCGGACGGCCAGCACCGAGCTCGCCCGCAGGGCGTCGTCGCTCGCCGCGTCGCAGTCGCCGCGGTGGAATGCGGCGACGCCGGCATCGAGCCGCGATTGGGAGATCGCTATCAGGGCGGGCGTGACCGCGACGAGCAGGAGGCCCAGCCCGGCAACGACGCGCGGGAGCCGCCCCGGCATGCGAATCGAGTCGGCCCGGGGGCGCCTGGCCGCCAGAGCGGCGCCACCTGCTGCGAACACCCACATGGTCACGACCGGCATCTCCCAGTCCCAGTCCAGGCCGGCGTGCAGCGCCCACGCGAGGGCAGCGGCGAACAAGCCCGCATACAGCGCGCGATCGGGGCCCCGGCACCGGCTGGCCAGCCCCGCCAGGAGGCCGACCACGACGACGGCGAGCAGCAAGAAGCCGGGAAGCCCGAGCTCGGCCAGGGATTCCACGTAGACCGAGTGCGCGTCGACGAGGTTGAACGGCGTCGGGCGGTGCTGGGCCCAGACGTTCTCGAACGTGCCCGCGCCCTGTCCGGTCAGCGGCGCGGACCGAAACGCATCGCCCGCGACGCGCCACGCGTCCGCCCGGCCGTTGTTGCCGAGGTCGACCAGCCGCTTTCGCTGATCCGTGTGGTTGATCCCGCCCGTGCCCAGGATGCGCTCGCGCTGATGGTCCACCCAGGCGCCCCCGCGCGAGGCGCCGAGCGCGACGACGCCCGCCAGGGCCACGACCGCGAGCGTCGCCAAGCCCAGCCGCCGAACCCGGATGGAGACCGGGATGCGCGCCCGCTCGTCGAAGCGGAGCAACAGCGCCCGGCCAGCGGCCGCGCAGCCGCAGGCGAGGGCCACGGCCAGAGCCACGCCGTGGCCCTGATCGACCGCCGTCTGGCCGACCGGATGAGCGGACGACAGCCGGTCGGCGTGCAGGCTGACCCCCACCGCGAGCGCCGTCGCCGGCAGGGCGGCGGCGAGCCCGCACAGGAGCGCCCGAGGGCGTCCGACGAGGACGAAGGCAACGAGGCCGACCCCGGTGGCCAGCAGGGCTCCGCGGGAGAAGGTGAAGTAGAGCGTCGTCGCGAGCAGCGGGATCGCGGCGCCGGACAGCACGCGGGCCGGCCGCGGCTCGCGCCGGCCAGTGGTGATCGCGGCGCAGAGCACGATCCCGATGCCCGCCATCAGCCCGAGCGCGTTCCAGTAGCTGACCGGGAAGCTGAGCCGCCCGTCCGCGACGGGATCGAGCGCGACATGCCACAGACCGGGCAGGGTCCTCGTCACGAGGCCCGCCCCGCAGACGACGACGCTGGACGCCGCGAGGCCCCACACCAGCCAGCGCATCGCGCGATCCGTTCGCAGGAGCACCGCGAACGCAACCAGCGCCAGCAGATAGAGCAACGTGCGGTCGAACTCCAGCAGGGCCCGGGCCGGCGACCCCGACCAAAGCGCGGAGGCGAGCGTCCAGACGCACAGCGCCGCCATCGCGAGCACCACGACGAAGAGCCTGGGCGAAAGGCCGGCGAGCGGATCCCGCAGCAGCGTCGCCGCGCACACCAGGGCGGCGGCCAGCGCTAGCGCGGCAACCGCCGTGCTTCCGGCGAAGAAGCCGCCGGCGTTGAACCCGAGGTAGACCGCCAGACCGCCGGGGATGAGCGCCGCGGGCAGGCTCAGCCGCTGGGCGCCCGCGCCCCGCCCGGGCGCTCCCCCTTTTCGCCGCGGTCGCGCAGCCCCGTTGCCGCCGCCAGGCGGGTGGGGCGCCGGACCGGCCGCGGGCGGCCGAGCGGTGCCGACGGGCTGGGACATCTCTCCGTCAACGGAACGGTTCCGGGCGCCGGACCCTGACGCCGCGGGCGCGCTCCGGCCGCCGGCACCTTCCGGCCCGCCGGCGACTCATCTCCACCTAACACGAAATCGGGTTGCCCGCAAACCGCTCACGAGACATGGCTCAAACGGGCCGTTTCTAGGTTCGTCCAGTTGTCAAACGAGGCGGGCATCCGCGGCTCTACCGCGCCGCTTGCCCGGCGCCCCAAAGACACGGGAGGTGGCAAGGTGGGCGAGCATAGAACCAGGGCCCAGGCAGGGCCGAACGGAGACGGTCGCTCCGCGGCGACCCGGTCGAGGACCGACCGCGATCAGACCCTCGTCGATCGCGCGGTCGCGCAGGCCAAGCGGGGAGACCACGAGGGGATCAGGTTCATCTACGCGACGTACTCGGGCGACGTCTTTCGCTTCGTCCGCAGCATCGTCGGCGACGAGCACGAGGCCGAGGATGTCACGCAGACGGTCTTTCTCAAGCTGATGCGGGTGATCCGGAAGTACGAGCGCGGCACCGTGCCGTTCACGGCCTGGTTGATGCGCGTCGCTCGTAACGCGGCGATCGACCACCTGCGCGAGCGCCGTCCGGTGCCGTGCGAGGAGATCCACGGGCGAAGCACCCTCGACGCGATCGACGACAACATGCAGCGCCTGATCGAGTTCAGGGAGGCCGTCGCGAGCCTTCAGGACGAGCAGCGGGAGGTGGTGCTGCTGCGCCACGTCCACGGGCTCGCCCCGGGCGAGATCGCGACCCGGCTCGGCAAGTCCGAGGGTGCCGTCCACGGTCTCCATCACCGCGGCCGGCGGGCGGTCCAGGCCCGGCTTCGAGAGCGGGGGATGACCCCCGTTACTCGCTAGCGTCGGATCGCGCAGCTCGGGTGTGGCCGTGGCCGGGGCCGTTCACCTGATCGCGGATCAGGGCCGCGGCCTCCGCACGTGAGGCCACACCGAGCTTGGCGAAGGCCGATGAGAGGTGGCTTTTGACCGTGCTCTCCGCCAGGCCGAGCTCTTGCGCGATCTGGGCGTTGGTCCGACCCGTCACGACGCTCCCGAGCACCTGGCGCTCCCGCGGCGTGAGCGACGGCTCGTCCGCCGCTCCCTGGAGGCCGTCCGGAAAGGAGATCTGGCCGGCTGCGGCTGCCCTCACCGTCGCCACCAGCGCGTCGTCGAGATCGCGGTCCAGCACGGCGCCGTCCGCTCCGGCGCTGATCGCGCGCCTGCACTCGCCCTCGTCGGCCGTCGGGATCAGCGCCACGATGGGCACGTCCCGAAGCTCCCGTCGAAGGGCCCTGATCTCGGCGGCGATGCTTGGCCCGTCGGGAGGGGCGACCACGATCGCCCTCGGGGCGGAGCCTCCGAGCCTGGCGACGAGGGAGTGGACGTCCTCGCCCTCGCCGGCCACCGCGAACCCGGCCAGGTCGAGGACCGTCGCAAGCCGGTGGCGCATGCGTCGTTCACCGGCGACCAGCCCCACGGCCATGCCGGTCTCGAGGACCGACTCGGTAGTCCGCGTGCCGCCTGCCACTGGTAGAGAACGCTCGCGCGCCGCCGTCGCTTACGGGCGACGACTAGCCGACCGCGACGGCTCCGTCCGGTCCGCCGTTGCCCGCCGTCGCCCGAGCGACCGCCGCCGCCTCGTGCCGCGAGTTGACTCCGAGCTTGGCGAACACCGACCTGAGGTGGCTCTTGACCGTGCTCTCCGCGAGAAAGAGGCTCTCCGCGATCTGCGCGTTGGTATGGCCGCGCGAGACCATCGCGAGGACGGTGCTCTCGCGATGGGAGAGCGCCGGCGGAAAGATCTGGCGTCGCCCTGGCTGAGGGATGGTGATCTGGCCGATCCGCGCCGCGCGAACCGTCGGCGCCAGGGTCTGGTCCAGCTCGCTCCGCAACACGACCCCTCGTGCGCCGGCGGCGATCATCGCCCGGGCCACCCCGTCGCCGATCGTTCGAAGGACGACCACGACGGCAACCCCGGGCGCGCGCTCGCAAAGGCGGCGAATCGT
>DATBFS010000070.1:0-14956 GCA_036558385.1 Solirubrobacterales bacterium
GTGTCCTCACGACCGGCTGGTGGCCCTTGAGGAGCCGGCGATTCTGCGTCACGGACACCCACGTCGGGGGGCTCTACGCGGAGTCCGTCGGCCCTCTCGCGGGCCGTGTGGAGGTCGAGCCGGGGGAGCGGGCCAAGACCCTCTCCGAGGCCGAGCGCGTGCTCCGTGAGCTCGCGCGCCTCGGCATGTCGAGGGCGGACCACCTGGTGGCCCTCGGCGGTGGCGTCGTCGGGGACCTGGGGGGATTTTGCGCCGCCACTTACCAGCGGGGCGTCGAGGTCGTGCAGGTTCCGACCACCCTGGTGGCCCAGGTCGATTCCGCCTACGGGGGCAAGACCGGGGTGGACCTCCCGGAGGCCAAGAACTACGTCGGCATCTACCACCTGCCGAGCGCCGTGTTCGCGGACCCGGCGACGCTGGCCACGCTGCCGGTCGAGGAGATGGCGGCCGGCTTCGTCGAGGTCCTGAAGACCGGGCTGCTCGCCGGCGGGCGGCTCTGGGACCGGGTGCGGGGCCTCGGCGATCTCGACCCCGCGAGCCTCGGGGACGTGATCTTCGCCTGCGCGCGGACAAAGCTCGAGGTCGTCGCGTCGGACGAGCGCGACAGCGGCCACCGCGAGGTGCTCAACCTGGGGCACACGGTGGGCCATGCGATCGAGGCGGCGACCGGATATGCCCGATACCGCCACGGTGAGGCGGTCGGCCTGGGGCTCTTGGCGGCGCTTCGACTCTCGGGGGCCGGGGACCTCCGCGACGAGGTTCGCGGCATCCTCGTTGAGCACGGGTTGCCCACGGCGCTCGCCCCCGACGTCGATGTCGCGGAGGTGCTCGACGCGCTCGAGCGCGACAAGAAGCGAACCGCTGACGGGGTGGGCTTCGTGCTCCTCGAGCGCCCCGGCGAGCCGCGGGCGGGCCAGCGCGTCGAACAGGACGAGGTGCGGGCGGCGGTCGAGGAGCTTCGATGAGGAACCGGGTCGAGATCCTCCACGGCGTCAACCTCGACACGCTCGGGCGGCGCGATCCCGACCACTACGGCACGATCACCCTCGCGGAGCTGGAGCTGAAGATCAAGCGGTTCGCCTCCGAGCTCGGGCTCGAGGTCAGGTTCTTCCAGTCGAACCACGAGGGCGAGTTCGTCGAGTACCTGCATCGGCTTCCAGACCTCGCCGACGCCGCGGTGTTGAACGCGGGGGCCTGGACCCATTACAGCTACGCGATTCGCGACGCGCTGGAGATCGCGAACGTACCCGTGGTCGAGGTGCACCTCTCCGACGTGCAGGCGAGGGAGGAGTGGCGCCGCAGGTCGGTCTTCGATGGCCTGGTCCTCGGGGTCGTGTCCGGCGAGGGCCCGGACGGCTACCGCGGGGCCCTCGGGATGCTCAAGGCGGAGCTCGATCGTGAGTGAGACGCGCGCCCGACGGCTGGCCGGCCTCGTCGCGGACGAGGGCCTCGATCTCCTCCTGGTGGGCGACCTGGTGCGCCCCGGCGACTCCGGGCGGGAGGCCATGTCGAACCTCCGCTGGCTGACCGGTTTCAGCGGCACGAGCGGGCTCGTGGTCGTGGGGCCCGACCGATGCACCTTCGTGACCGACTTTCGCTACACGGAGCGCGCCGCTCGGGAGGTCGCCGACGACTTCGAGCGGGCGATCGCGGAGCGAGAGCTCCTACCGGCCGCGGTGCCGCTGCTGCGCGGACGAGTCGGATACGACGACGCGAACACGAGCGTGAAGAGCCTTCGCCAGCTCGAGGAGCTGGTCGGCGACGGGGCCGAGCTCGCCACCGCGAGCGGACTCGTGGAGCGCCTTCGACGCCGCAAGGACGAGGGCGAGCTCGAGGCGATCGCGGAGGCCGCGCGGGTGACGGATCGGGTCTACGAATGGATCTTCGAGCGGGGGGTGGTCGGGCGCACGGAGCGCGAGATCATGCTCGCCGCTCACCAGCGCATGCGCGAGCTGGGCGCGCAGGACCCCTCCTTCCCGGCGATCGTCGGCGCCGCCGAGAACAGCGCCCTGCCGCACCACGACTCATCCGAGCGCGAAGTGCGGGCGAACGAGCTGCTGCTCATCGACATGGGCGCGATCCTCGACGGCTATTGCTCCGACTGCACGCGGACCGTCGCCACCGGGGAGCTCGACGGCGAAGCGCGCGAGGTCTACGGTCTCGTGCGCTCCGCGCAGGAGGAAGCGCTCGCGGCGATTCGCGCGGGGGTCGCGGCACGCGACGCCGACTCCGCTGCGCGTGACCCGATCGCCGCCGCCGGCCACGGCGAGCGGTTCGGGCATGGACTGGGGCACGGGGTGGGGCTGGAGGTGCACGAGGCGCCCCGCCTGTCACGGAGGTCGGATCAGACGCTCGAGGTCGGCGACGTGGTCACGGTCGAGCCCGGCGTGTATTTGCCGGGACGCTTCGGGGTTCGCATCGAGGACCTGGTGACGGTGACCGCGGACGGCTGCCGCAACCTCAGTGGCTTCACCAAGGAGCTCTTGATCGTCGACTGACGCTGGCGTGGCCGCTAGCGCGTGAGGTCGAGCTCCGGCTCGAGCGCCAGGGCGAAGCCCGCCACCAGCTCGACCGCCGCGTCGACGTCGCCGAGGTCGACGAGCTCGACCGGCGAGTGCATGTAGCGCAGCGGGATCGAGACGAGCCCGGCGGGGATCCCGGCGCGGGCGATCTGGATCATGTCGGCGTCCGTGGAGGTACGCGAGCCCGACGCCTCGATCGTGTGGGGTATCTCCAACCGCTCGGCCGTCTCGGCGAGGAGCTCGTAGATCCGCGGCGAGAGCGTCGAGCCCCGCGCGATCACGGCTCCCGAGCCGAGCGGGTGGTGCCCGAGCTCCTTCTCCTCGACCCCCGGCGCGTCGGTCGCGTGCGTGACGTCGATCGCGATCGCCAGATCGGGGTTAAGCGAATAGGCCGTCGTTCGTGCACCGTGCGAGCCGATCTCCTCCTGGACCGCGGCGACCGCCGCCATCTGCCCTCGAAGGCCGCCTCGCTCGTCAACCCGCCGCAACGCCTCCAGGGCGACATAGGCGCCGATCCGGTCGTCGAGCGAGCGCGAGACGAGGCGCCCGGCGTCGAGCTCCACGGGATCGGCCGCGATCACCACCGGGTCGCCGACGCGGACTCGCTCCAGCGCCTCCTTCTCGCCCGCGGCGCCGATGTCGATGTGCATGTCCCGGAGCTCGACGACGCTCTTTCGCTGGTCCTCCTTCAGGAGGTGGATCGGCTTGCGTCCGACGACGCCGGTCACGGGACCGCCCTTGCCCTGCACCTCGACCCGCTGGCCGAGCAGGATCTGCGGGTCCCAGCCCCCGATCGGCGCGAAGTAGAGGAAGCCGTTGGAGTCGACGTGCGTCACCACCAGCCCGATCTCGTCGATGTGCCCGACGACCGCGACGAGCGGGGTGGCCCCGTCGTCGCCGATCCGGGCTACCGAGGAGCCGAGCGCGTCGGTGCTCAGCTCGGCGAAGGACGCCGCGCTTCGCCACACCTCGCTCGCGGGCCCCTCGTAGCCCGAGGGGCCGGGCGCTCCGAGGAGGTCATCGAGCAGCTTGGGCGCATCGCTCATCGGCGGCAGTATGCCTGGCGTCCGAGGGCGGCGCTCGCCCGTCGGCCGTGGGCCGTTCGTACACCGAGGTCCATGCGCGCCTTTACGAAATCTCAGCGCCCAACGTCAAATCCTCTATGTGGCCTTTGCGCGTGGAGCTCAATGCTTGTCGTATGGCGAACTCCGTCGCCCTTGAGCCCGAGAGCCGCATGGGTCCGCCATCCAAATTACGGCTCGGCGGACATCGTGGCTTGCTCCTGAGCGCTTCGGTCCGGCTTCGGCGACCGTGGATCGATCGCAAGATCGCGCAAGGCCGGGAGCAGTGGGGCGACCGCGCATTCGCGCTGCGCAGGGCGCAGCTTGCCGGGCGTCGTGAGCGACGCCGACTGGCGCGATGCTTCGAGCGACTTCTCGCGGAGAGCCACGGTTCGGCTGCGCCAGGCAGTGCGGTGCCGGTGGACCGTGCGGCCGTCAGGGCCGCGGCGCCCGTGCTCAGGCAGCTCGTTTCGTCCCTCCGCTCCGCGGAGGTGGTCGAGCCGCGCGGAGTGCTCCTGGGTTGGCGTCTGCTGACCGATCCCTGCAGCCCGCTCTACGACTCGCCGGCGCATGCGGTCGAGCCCGATCGTCTCAGACGCAGGGCGCTTGCGGTGCTCCTGGCCTGCACCCGGCGGCCCAGGTGAGCGAAAAAGGCATTCCGCACACTCGAGGCCCCGGTGGGGAATCGGCCGCGGTGGACGCAGTAACCCCGACCCACACCGGGGACGAGTCCTCGGCCGACCGCGAAAACGGCGGCCGGCGGACTCTCTACGAAGCGGCGCACAAGCTCGGGTATTTCGCGCCGCCCACCGCTAGCACCGCAGAACAGCGGTCGGCGCGCGTCCGAAGGCGCTTTGACGCGCTCGCCGACTCGGACCGAGATGTCATCGCTCATGCGGGTCGAGCGGTCCTGGCGCTCGGTGCTCTCGGCGTCGTCTATGGCGATATCGGGACGAGCCCGCTCTACACGGAGCAGGTGATCTTCACCACGCACAGGGCCGCCGCCCACGCCACCACCGCAGGTGTCTACGGCGTCGTTTCGCTGATCTTCTGGGCGCTCATGATCGTCGTCTCGATCAAGTACGCGGGATTCATCATGCGCGCGCACAACCACGGGGATGGTGGGATCATGGCGCTCGCCGCGCTGCTGGAGCGTCACAAGGTTGCGCGCCGAGCCGCGCTCGTGACGCTCGGGATCTTCGGCGCGGCGCTGTTCTTCGGCGACGGGATCATCACGCCATCGATCTCCGTTCTCGGCTCGCTACAAGGGCTCAAGGTCGCTGCCCCCGGACTTGCTCATCTTGTCGTTCCGGTATCAGTCGTCATCCTGATCGGGCTGTTCTGCCTGCAGCGGCGCGGATCGGGCGCGATCGGCTGGCTGTTCGGTCCCGTGATCCTGGTCTGGTTTCTCGTCATCGGGCTATTGGGGTTCAGCCAAGTCGTCAAGGATCCAGCGGTGCTGCAGGGCCTTTCGCCGACCTGGGGTGCGCGGTTTCTGTTTGACAACGGCATCGCGGGCTTTCTCACGCTCGGCGGTGTGGTTCTCGCCGTGACGGGGGCCGAGGCGCTCTATGCCGACCGAGGCCACTTCGGCGCGGCGCCGATCCGACTGGGCTGGTTTGCGGTGGCGCTGCCCGCCCTGCTCCTCAATTACCTCGGCCAGGCCGTCCTCGTCCTTCACGACCCGAGCGCGGCCAGGAACCCCTTCTACCTCATGGCGCCCGACTGGTCCCAGTACCCCCTGCTCTTCCTGGCGACCGCGGCGACCATCATCGCCTCGCAGGCGGCGATCTCGGGGTCGTTCTCGGTGGCAAGACAGGCAGTCCAGCTCGGCTTTCTCCCACGCCTGGCGATCCGGCACCCATCGAAGCTCGAAGGCCAGATCTACGTCCCGATCGTCAACTGGGGGCTTTGCATTGGCGTCGTCGCGCTCACGGTCGTCTTCGGGTCAGCCGATCGGCTCGGTGACATCTACGGCGTGGCCGTCACCGCGACGTTCATCCTCAACACACTGCTCTTCCTCGCGGTTGCTCGATCCCTGTGGGGCACGACGGTGCGAAGGCTTGCTCCCGTAGCGGTGTTGTTCTTGACCGTCGAGGTTGCATTCTTCAGCGCCAACATTGCCAAGATCGAGCATGGGGCCTGGCTCTCGCTCGCATTGGCGTTCGTCCTCTCGATCGCCATGCTCACGTGGCGGAGTGGGCAGGTGGTCGTAACCCGAAAGCGCGCGGCCAAGGAGGGCGCGTTGACGGAGTTCCTGGAGGAACTGCCGAACAGGGAGCCTCCGGTCACCCGAGTGCCCGGCGTCGCCGTGTTCCTCAACCCGACGGAGGAAACGACCCCTCTGGCCCTCCGAGCCGAGGTGGAGTACACGAACACGTTCCACGAGCGAGTGCTGATCGTCTCCATCAACCAGATCAGCATCCCGCGCTGCGAAGACGAGGAGCGGTTCACGGTCGAACGGCTCGGCGGCAAGTTCATCGTCTGGCACGTGACGCTCAGAATCGGCTACCAGGAGAAGCTCAACGTCCCGGTGTTGTTGAACGTCTGTCGCAAGCAGGGCCTGTTGGAAAAGTCCTTGGACCTCGAGCGAGCCCAGTACTTCCTCTCGCGGATCACGATCACGCCGACCGACGCGCCGCCCATACGGCTTTGGCGCAAGAGGCTGTTCATAGCGATGGCTCGCAATGCCGCGAGCCCGGTTGAAGCCTTCAGGCTTCCGAGCGAGCGAACGGTGATCATCGGCTCCCAGGTCGCGGTCTGACGCAGGGCCCGCGACCGCCGCGCCGATCAGGGCTCGTCGCGGAGCCGGTAGCCGACGCCCGGCTCAGTGATCAGGTGACGCGGGCGCGAGGGCTCGAGCTCGATCTTGGATCGGATGTGCGCGACGTGCACGCGGAGGTAGTGCGTCTCCTGTTCGTAGCCCGGCCCCCAGACCTCATGGAGGAGCTGTCGATGCGTGACGAGCTTGCCGCGGTGGACGGCCAGGGCGCGGAGCAGGTTGAACTCGATCGGAGTGAGGTGGACTGCCTCGCCCTTCCGTTTCACCGTCCTCGCGGCCAAGTCGATGACCAGGTCGCCGAGATCGATGATCGGCTCGCCTCCGTCCTCGCTCACCCGCCTGAGGGCTGCACGGAGGCGCGCGAGCAGCTCGTCGGTCCCAAACGGCTTGGTGATGTAGTCGTCGGCTCCGGCGTCGAGCGCCTTCACCTTTTCGCGCTCGTCGCCGACCGCTGAGAGCACGATGATCGGCAGGCTGGTCCAGCTCCGGACCTCGGCGCAGACTTCGACCCCGCTCCCGTCGGGGAGCACGAGGTCCAGGAGCATCGCGTCGGGCGGGTGCACCGAGACGGCGTTGAGCGCCCCCTCCTTGGATTCGGCCTGGTCCGTGGAGTAGCCGGCGCCCCGAAGGATGACCTTGAGGGCGCGCACGATCTGCGGTTCGTCGTCGACGACGAGCACCCGCGGGCCCTCGGCGCCAGCGGTCACCGCGCCTCGGCCGGCTGGGGAACCAGCGGGAAGGAGATGGCGAACGTCGTCTCGTGCCCAGTGGTGCTCTCCAGGCGAATTTCGCCACCGTTCGCCTCCACCAACCCGCGGCAGATCGCCAAGCCGAGCCCCGAGCCGTGGCCACCGTCGTGACCCCGGACGAAGGGCTCGAAGATCTCGGCTCGCTTGGCGCGGGGAATCCCGCGTCCCTGGTCGGTGACCCGGATGGTGATCCTTCCGCCGCCGGCCCCACCGCTGATGCGCACGGGCGCGTCGTCTGGAGAGAACTCGATCGCGTTCCGCAGCAGGTTGGAGAACACCCGCTCGAGCTGGGCGGCGTCGGCGCGGACGAGCGGCAGCTCCGCGGGTAGGTCCAGCTCCAGCGGGTGCTCGCGCCGGATCTCGGCCTGGGCCGTCGCCCTCGCGACCACGTCCCCGAGGTCGCACCAGTCCTTTCTCGGGTTGACCGCGTGCGCCTCGATTCGCGAAATATCGAGCAGGTCGTCCACCAAGCCCGCGAGCCGGGCTGACTCGGACGCGATCGCCTCGATCAAGGCGTCGCGATCCTCGGGTGTGAGCGCGCGTGACCCAAGCGCGCTGGCCGCCGTGGTGATCGCGGTCAGCGGCGAGCGGAGATCGTGGGAGATCGCGTGGAGGAGCGCCGTCTTGGCGACGTCGGCGCGGCGTGTTGCCTCGGTCTCGGCCGACCGCGAGGCCAGCCGGCGGCGCTCGCGCTCCACGTCGATCAGCCCCGCGAGCCCTTCGGCCAACCGCTCGAGACTTAGGCGGTCCCAGCCCGCGTCCGGCCTACCGTAAAGCCACCCGGGGCGGCTCGCGGGCAGCGGAACCGCGAGCTCACCGTCGCGCCGCTCGGGGGCTGACGTCAGCCCGATCCGGGCGGAGCCGTCACTTTCGCGCTCATCGACGGCGATGCTGGCGAGCTCCGCTTCGAGATCGCGGCCGGCAAGCAGGGCCGACGCGGCGTTGGCGAGGATCATCGCCTCGCGCTCGCGTGCCATCGCAAGGGTTGCGCGGCTCTCTGCCTCTGTGGCCTGCTGACGCGCGGCTGCCGCGAGCCGCCCGACGACGAGCGCGGCGATCAGGAAGACGCCGAGGGCCGCGACGTTGTGCGAGTCCGCGATCGTGAGCCGGTAGCGCGGCTCGATGAAGAAGAAATTGAGCGCGGCGACGCTGACCAGCGCGGTGACCAGGGCAGCGACCTGGCCGCGGCGGACCGCGACGAACATCACCGCCAGCACGTAGAGCACGCCAAGGCCCGTGACGGGTGCCACCTCGTCGAGCGCGGCGACCGCGACGGTGGCCGCGCCGACGGCGCCGAACCCCTCGAGCGCCGCGATCACGATCGGGCGCGCGCCGCTCCGATGTCCGTCCTCGCGCCTCATCGCCGGGGGTTCCAGTGTAAGTCGCCGACGTTTGACGGGCTACTGGAAACGCAGCGGCACCGCTTCGTGGAAGCCGGCCCGCAGAGCGAGGAGGCGCTTCGAGACCAAGCCCTGAAGCGGCTGCGCAAGAAGCGCGACCTTCACACCCGCGTGCTGATGTACGTGGCGGTCAACGCGGTGCTCCGACGACGAGATCCGGCGCGAGGCCGACCGCCTTCGCAGTTGAGGTCAGGCGGTGACCGGCTCGCCGGTCGTGGCGAGTCGCTCGATCAGGTCGGCGGCCCTCACGTTCCCGGGGTTCCGCTGGAGCCGGCGGGCGACGTCGCCGAGCCCGCTCCGGAGCTCAGCGTCGCCCAGCAGGCGGTCGATCGTGCCCGCGAGCTCCCGCTCGTCGAACGTGTAGGTGGGAAGCCGTGCCCCGAAGCCGGTCTCGTCGACGCGCTGCGCGTTGTCGTGCTGGTCCCAGAACAGAGGGAGGACGACCATCGGCTTGCCGTAATGGAGGCATTCGGTGACCGTGTTGTTGCCTCCGTGGGTGATCACGAGATCGACCCCTGGGAGGAGGGCCGCCTGTGGCAGGAACTCCTCGCCCGCCATGTTGCCGGCGAGCTCATAGCTCTCGTGCTGCGGCCCCTTGGAGACGACGTAGCGGTGGCGGGTGTCCGCGAGCGCTTGAACGAGGCGCTCCATCAACGGCACGTCGCCGGACCCGAGGGAGCCCAGGCTGACGTAGACCAGCGCCCCGTCGCCGCCCGCCAGCGGGGACGGAATGGACCAAGGGGGATCCGTCGTCCTCACGCTCGACTCGAGGTTGTGCCATGTGGGGCCGAGCGGGCGCGAGCGCGGGTAGTCCAGCTCGCGGGGATAGAGATAGAGGTTGAGCCAGGGTGATTCGTGAATGAGCTCGCCCTCTGGCAGCGGCGGCGCGCCGCGGCTCTCGCAGAACTCGCTGAACTCCGACTGGATGTCGGCGATCGCGCGCCGGTACTCAGCCGCGAAGCCTGCCCAGCCCGCGCGGTCCTCCAGCGGCAGTCCGGAGAAGGTCGGCGGGAGGTCCGGGTCCTTCAGCTCCAGCGGGTTGCAGGAGACGATGCGCACCCAGGGCCGCTCGCCGGCGGGGATCGCCGGAAAGGCGCAGACGTTGTCCTCGACGATCGCATCCGGCGCCAGCTCGTCGAAGATCTCGACGAGGCGATCGTCCACATACCGTGCGCCGTCGACGAGCGCCTGCCACGTGGGAGCGATGAACTCCGACAGCTGGTCGAAGGTCGACTTGCGGAACACCGGGGCCGTGTCGCGGATGAAGTCCTTCCAGAACTGGCCCGGCTCCTCGGGCTCCTCGGGGGCCGGACTGAGGCGCATCAGCCGCTCCTCGAACCCCTGCGCTTCGAGCGTCCCGGCGAAGGACTCCTCGATCACGAACACGACCCGATGGCCCCGCTCCCGCAGCACCGCGCCGATCCCCACGCAGTTGTTGGTGGGGCCGAAGGCTCCCTCCGGAAAGAAGACGATCGTCTTGGCGCTCATGCCGTTCCTCGGCCGCAGCCTACCCAGAGGGCCGGTCCGGGGCGAAGTCCTCGTGGCGAACGCGGGTGCGCCCCTCTCCGTAGGTCACCGTCTCGTAGCCGACCAGCGCGCACAGCAGGGCGGCGACGATCGCGAGGGTCGCGAGCGCCGGCAGCTCGACCGCGGCAGGCAGCAGCCCGAGCATGGCCAGGCCGAGCAGGAGGCGCCGGCGGTTGATCGAGCGGATATGCCGGAACCGGAACGCGACGAGGCCGAGGAGGTAGAGGGCGACGCCCCCCAGGAGCGCGAAGGCGAGCTCGACGTCGAGCGGCTCGCTCACGGCGCTGAGCGTCTTCTTCATGCCGAGCGCGACCAGCACGATCCCGGCGACCATCGGGAAGTGAAGGTATGAATAGGAGTCGCGGGCGAGCTCGTTTTGCTCGCGGCCCTCGGGGGCTCGAGCCAGCCGGCGCGCGGAGACCAGGGCCACGACGTCGAAGTAGGTCCACCACAGCGCCGCCGCCAGCGTGACGCCGAGGACCGCCGCCGCCGCGATCCCGGCGGTGAGGTGTGCCTCCGCGCCGACGCCGATCGCGACGATCGACTCTCCCAGGGCGATGATGATGATCAGCCCGTGACGTTCCGCGAAGTGGCCGGGGACGAGCCTCCAGCCCGCGGAGCCGAAGAAGAACGGCTCGGCCATGTCCAACAGCAGCGCGAGCGACCAGATTGCGGCTTGCGCCAGCCCGTCGAAGAGGGACGCGACCACCAGCAGGCCCACCCCGACGGCGGTTCCCCCCGCCAGGCCGACAGTGGAGCTCCGGAGCGCGCGATCGTCGCGGGAGGCGAGGATGAAGAGCGCGATATGCCCTGCCCGCACCGCGCCGTAGGCGAGCGCGAACTCGAGCGCGAGGCTGTCGAACGCCTCGGGGACGCAGATCGCGACGATCAAGAGGGCCGCCATGGCGGCGAACATGGCGATGCGGATCGCGCCCTCCTCCGGGTCGACGACGCTGGTCAGCCACGCGTAGGCGGTCCAAGACCACCAGAGGACGCCCAGCACGAGCAGGCCCTGCGCGAGTCCCTCCCAGGTCGGGTGGTGATACATGAGCGCGGTGCACTGGGTGACCGCGAGGACGAAGACGAGGTCGAAGAAGAGCTCGAGCGGCGTCACCCGCTCGCCCTCTCGCATTACGGCGCCCAATCTGGGGCGGCGGGCTCTCGTCGCGGTGGCCATGTGGCCGGTAATGCTTGCAGCGCGAGCGACGGTAGGCTGAGGGTCGATGGCGATCTCGACCAATCAGTTCAAGAACGGCACGCACATCGAGGTGGAGGGGACGATCTACCGGATCCTCGAGTTCCAGCACGTGAAGCCCGGCAAGGGCGGCGCGTTCGTGCGTACCAAGCTCAGGAAGCTCGACGACGGCAGCGTCCAGGACCGGACGTTTCGCGCCGGCGAGAAGTTTCGCCCGGTGCGGACCGAGACGCGCCGGATGCAGTACCTCTACGACTCCGGGGACGCCGCGGTGTTCATGGACAACGCGAGCTACGAGCAGCTCGAGCTCTCTCGCGACGTCGCCGGCGATGCGATGCGATGGGTGCTCCCAAACTCCGAGGTCGAGGTCTTGTACGTGGACGGGCGACCCGTGGGCGTCCAGGTCCCGAGCGCGGTGGAGATGGTGGTGGCGGAGACACAGCCGGGGGTGAAGGGGGACACCGCTTCCGGCGGCGGGACGAAGCCGGCGACGCTCGAGTCCGGGGTTCGGGTCGAGGTGCCGCTGTTCGTGAACGAGGGCGATCGGGTTCGGGTCGACACGCGGAGCGGCGAGTACGTCTCTCGCGCCTGACCGGGTAGCGGTGCTGGCGGTCCATGCGTCGGTCTGATCAGCGCCGCGCCGCCGTCTTCGCGCTCTATGCCCGCGAGGTGAGGGGCCGCGAGGGGGACGGCTCGCTCGACGACGCCAAGCCCTTCACCCGTGAGCTGGTCGCCGGCGTCGAGTCGCATCGGGGCGAGCTCGATGATGAGATCGCGCGGCTCTCGCGCGGCTGGGAGCTGGACCGGATCGCGGCGCTCGAGAAGAGCATCATGCGGGTCGGCCTCTATGAGCTTCGGTACCGCGAGGACGTTCCCGCCGAGGTCGCGATCGACGAAGCGGTGGGGCTCGCGAAGCGCTACTGCGGCGCCGAGGCGCCCGGCTTCGTGAACGGCATCCTGGGCGCGGCCGCAAATGCCGGTAAGGCCTGAGCGGTTCGGTCGCGAATCGCCGATCGACGCGGGCCGCTCGATGTACCTTTTGGCGCCATGGGCCCGCCCGACGAGCTGATCGACCGCCTGCGCGAGATCGCCACGCGGCTCCGCGAGCCCGAGCTCGCGGCCGAGGAGGCCGAGGCGCTCGCCCGCGAGGCCGCGGACCTGGTCGCCAGGGGGAGCGCGGAGATCGACGCCGCCCTCCGCGAGGCGAGGGCCGGCGAAGCGAAGTGAGCGACGCCCCGGCCGGAAGTCAAACGGCCGCCACCGCGACGTATCCGGATGACCTCCGCGAGCTGGTCGAGCGCTACCTGGGAGAGCTTCGGTTCGCGGCGGTCCGCGAGACCGAGGGGCTCGACGAGGCGATGCGCTACTCGCTCATGGCGGGCGGGAAGCGAATCAGGCCCGTGCTGGCCCTCGCGACCGCGCGTTCGCTGGGCGCCGAGCCCGGGTCGGTGCTCCCGGCGGCCGCGGCGATCGAGCTGATCCACACCTACTCGCTGATCCACGACGACCTCCCCGCGATGGACGACGACGAGCTGCGCCGCGGACGCCCGACCTCCCATGTGATGTTCGGGGAGAACGTCGCCATCCTCGCGGGCGATGGGCTGTTCGCCGAGGCTGTCCACCTGTTCGCCCAGCGTCAGCGGGGCGAGCCCGGCGCAGTGTTGGCGGCGCTCGGGGAGCTGCTCGCGGCGGTTGGGGTCGACGGGATGGTCGGCGGGCAGTACGTGGACGTCACCGGCGGCGAGCTCGACGCCGATGAGCTCAGGCGAGTTCACGCGCTCAAGACGGGTCGCCTGATCGCCGCGAGCGTCGGCGTGGTGTTGGCGCTGGAGCGGCTCCCGGAACCTGAGACAATTCCGTACCGCCGGTTCGCCGAGGAGCTGGGCGTCCTGTTCCAGATCGTGGACGACATCCTCGACGTCACCGGCAGCGACGAGGAGCTCGGAAAGCCGCGCGGCAGCGACGAGCGTCATGGCAAGGTCACATACGTCAGCCTGTTCGGACTCGAGCGAGCGCGGGAGCTGGCGGGCGAGTCGTACCGAAAGGCCCAGGAGGCGCTCGCGACGGTGAGCGGCGAGCCCCGTGACCTGGGCCAGATCACGGACTTCATCCACACACGCCACGCATGAGCGACTCCAAGAACCACGAGACGGAGGACCTGTCGCTTCTCGACCGGATCGAGGGCCCCCAGGACCTGGCCCCGCTGAGCGACGATCAGCTCCAGGCGCTCGCTCAGGAGGTGCGCGAGCTGATCATCGACGTGATCGGCGAGATCGGCGGCCACTTCGGCGCGAACCTCGGGACCTGCGAGCTCGCCGTCGCGCTTCACAGCCTGCTCGACTCCCCGCGCGACAAGATCCTCTGGGACGTCGGCCATCAGGCCTATCCACACAAGGTGCTCACCGGCCGGCGCGACCGCCTGGAGACGATCCGCCAGTACGGGGGGCTGGCGCCGTTCTGCTCGGTGTTCGAGTCCGAGCACGACATCATGGGCGCGGGTCACGCCTCCACCTCGATCGGCTACGCGGTCGGCCTCAAGGAGGCGATGCGAAAGGGAATTGGGCCGGACGGGAAGGTCGTGGCGGTGATCGGCGACGGCGCGTTGACGGGTGGCGTCGCCTACGAGGCGCTCCACAACGCCGGTGGGCTGGAGACCCCGATCGTGATCGTCCTCAATGACAACGGGATGTCGATCTCGCCGAACGTGGGTGCGCTGGCCAGCTACTTCCAGCGCTTCCGCCTCAACCCGCGGCTCTATCACGCTCGCGAGGGGGTGGAGGAGCGGCTCACCCGGTTGCCCCTCGGCGTCGGGTCGACGATCGAGCGCCTCGGCCCCGAGCTGAAGTCGGCGATCAAGTCCTACGCGGCGCCGGGGCTTCTGTTCGAGGAGCTCGACCTGGCGTACGTGGGGGTGATCGACGGCCACGATGTGGGTGCCCTCCGGAGGGCGATCGGGGATGCGCTCGGCGCGCAGCGGCCGGTAGTGGTCCACATCCACACCGTGAAGGGCAAGGGCTTCACCCCCGCCGAGGAGGGCGGCCTCGAGGGGATGGAGAAGTGGCACGCGGCGAAGCCCAAGTCGATCGTCAACCGAATGCCCGCCGAGTCGAAACCCGTCCCGGTGCGGGAATCGGATTCTCCGGAGGGAATCGAGAAGCTGGAGCCGCCGCCCCCGCCTTCGCCGCCGCAGTACACGGCGGTGTTCGCGGACGCCCTCGTGGCGGAGGCCAAGCGCGACCGGCGGGTGATCGGGATCACCGCGGCAATGGCGGGGGGGACCGGCCTGAACAAGCTGGCCAAGGAGGTTCCCGAGCAGTACTACGACGTCGGGATCGCCGAGCAGGACGCGGTGCTGTTCGCCGCGGGACTCTCCCTTCAGGGCGCCAAGCCTGTCTGTGCCATCTACTCGACCTTCCTCCAGCGTGGCTTCGACCAGATCGTCCACGACGTCTGCCTGCAGAAGCTCAACGTGGTCTTCGCGATGGATCGCGCCGGCCTGGTGGGCGACGACGGCCCGACACACCACGGCGCCTTCGACGTCTCCTACCTTCGTCCGCTACCGAACGTCGTCCTGATGGCCCCTCGAGACGAGGCGATGCTCGTCCACATGCTGCGCACCGCGCTGGCTCACGACGAGGGCCCGATCGCCTTCCGGTACCCGCGCGGCGCCGCCGAGGGCGCGCCCATCCCGGAGCGCGGCCACGAGATCCCGATCGGCAC